>JAUUSJ010000063.1 GCA_030841965.1 Blautia sp. | reverse complement strand
TATATCGAAAAAATCCTTGATTTTCAAGGAAAAAGGACTTGACTTAATAGGGAGGGTAAGGGATGAAATTATATGTTCTTGATACAGGCTATTTAGAAACAGATCAAAATAATGTGATTGCATGTTCTACAGTCGGTACTTATGGTAACGAAACTGTTACAAATAAATGGATTAAACTTCCAGTTATGTGCTTTTTAATTGATACGGGAAGCGAATATATTCTTTATGATACAGGAAGTCACCCAGATGCTATGAATGGATATTGGTCGGATGGTCTAAAAAATGCATATCCTTTATATCAGACAGAAGCACAGAGATTGGAGAATCAGTTAGCTCTTATAGGTATAAAACCAGAAGATATTAATAAAGTAGTTTTATCCCATATGCATCTTGATCATGCAGGCGGTCTCTATATGTTTGAACATGCTGATGTATATGTTCCAAAAGCTGATTTTATTCAGGCACAGACACAGGTGCATTTGACACCAGACCCTGCTGGACATGGCGCGTATATTAAGGCAGATATGGATGTTCCAATCAAACAGTATCATTTAGTTGATGAAGATATGGAATTAGTACCAAGTGTTGAACTCATCAATCTTCCTGGACATACACCAGGTCTTCTTGGAGTCGTTGTTCATCTTGAAGATGAAGTATTTGTTTTACCGCAAGATTGTGTGTATACAAGAGAAAATTATGGCCCACCAGCGAAGGCATCTGGTGTTGTTTATGATAGCCTTGCATTCTTTGCTTCCATTGAAAAACTTCGAAAAATCGAAAAGAAATATAATGCAAAAGTTATTTTTGCCCATGACTGGGAATTTTTCAAGACATTGAAACTTGCTCCAGAATGTTACGAGTAGAACGGTAAAACCATTTAAATTATCATTTTTGTTTTAAAAAAAGGAGGAACTATTATGGCACTTATGACAAGTAAAGAATATGTTGAAAGCTTAGCGAAAATGAACCGAAATATTTATTTCCAGGGAAAGAAGATTGAAGATCCTATCAATCATCCACTTTTAATTCCATCTAGAAGAATCTTATGATATGGCTTTTATGCCTGAATATGAAGATTTAATGACATGTACATCTCAGTTTACAGGACATAAAATCAATCGTTTCAATAATATCCATAGAGATACGGATGACTTAAATAAAAAAGTAAAGCTTCAGCGTCTTATGGGACAGCGTACAGCAGCTTGTTTCCAGCGTTGTGTAATTATGGATATGGCAAACGCTTTTTATTCTACTACATATGAAATTGATAAAAAATATAACACAGATTATTTTGAGAGATTTAAAAAATACATCATCAAATGTCAAGATGAAGACCTTATCGTAGCTGGTGCGCTTACTGATCCTAAGGGTGATAGAAGTGCAAAAATCGGTGGAGACGAGCAGGATAAAGACTTATATTTACATGTTGTAGAACGTCGTCCTGATGGTGTTGTAGTAAATGGTGCAAAATGTCACTTGACAGGTGCTACAAATGCTCATGAGGTAGTGGTACTTCCTACTCAGGCTATGAGACCTGGACAGGAAGATTATGCAATCGCATTCCATATTCCATTGGATGCTCCTGGAATCACAATGATTGTTGGACGTCAGTCTTGCGATACAAGAAAAATGGAAGATATTGCAGATATTGATCTTGGAAATGCTCAGTATGGTGGAGTAGAGGCTTTAACTGTATTTGATCATGTATTTGTTCCAAATGAAAATATCTTCTTAGATGGTGAAGTAGAGTTTGCAGGTGTTCTCGTAGAACGTTTTGCTGGATATCATAGAAATAGTTATGGCGGATGTAAGACTGGTGTAGGTGATGTAGTAATCGGTACAGCAAGCCTTATTGCTGAATATAACGGTATTGAAAAAGCTAGTCATGTAAAGGATAAATTAATTGAAATGACTCAGTTAAATGAGTTACTTTACTGTGCTGGTATTGCTTCTTCAGCAGAAGGTTATCCAACAGAAGCAGGTAACTATATGGTTGATTTATTACTTGCAAACGTATGTAAATTAAACGTAACACGTTTCCCATATGAAATTGTTCGTTTGATGGAAGATATTGCTGGTGGTATTATGGTTACTGCTCCTTCTGAGGCTGACTTGAGAAGTGAGGAAGTGGGACATTATGTAGAGAAATACATGGTAGGTCATGGAGTTGACGCTGAAAATCGTCTTCGTGCACTTCGCCTTTGTGAGAATATCGCTCTTGGTACAGCAGCAGTGGGTTATCGTACAGAGTCTATGCATGGTGCAGGTTCACCACAGGCTCAGAAGGTTATGATTACACGTCAGGGTAATTTCGAACAAAAGAAAGCTCTTGCAAAACGTATTGCAGGAATTAAATAAACAGTTGTTCATGTAATAATACTTAAACACACGCTTATAGGTGTGCAGCCGTTTCATTTTAAATGAAACGGCTGTTCCTTTAAAATGTAGGCAGAAGGGAGCAAAATTATGATGGATGTAGTAATTGTAAGTGCAGCAAGAACACCATTTGGAAAATTTGGTGGTGGATTGAAAAGTTTGAAAGCAAGTGATCTTGGGGGGTTAGCAGTTAAAGAAGCTTTAAAAAGAGCAGGTATATCTGGCACGCAGGTAGATGAAGTAATATTTGGCACAGTTATTGCAGCAGGTCAGGGACAAGTTCCAGCAAGACAGGCAGCAATAAAAGGAGGAATTCCTCATAATGTTCCTGTGCTTACTATTAATAAAGTATGTGGTTCTGCATTAAAGGCAGTGACGCTAGGAGCACAGATGATTAAAGCGGGAGATGTCGATGTGATTGTGGCGGGAGGAATGGAGAGTATGTCTAATGCACCATATCTAATAAATGATATGCGTTGGGGTTCACGAATGTTTGATTCTCAAATAAAAGATGCCATGGTTTTAGATGGATTATGGTGTCCAGAAAATGATGTACATATGGCAGTTATCGGCGGTTCTGTAGCGGTTGCTTACGGAGTTACACGAAAGATGCAAGATGCATGGGCAGCGAGAAGCCAGAAGAAGTGGCAAGAGGGAGAAGAAAAAGGAGCATTTAATGAAGAACGTTTTCCAGTAGAAATTGTAGGAAAAAAGGGTACAGTAACTATAATAGACAAAGATGAGGCACCGCGCCCAAATACTACATTGGAAGGCTTGGCAAAATTACCAGCACTTTTTACTAAGGATGGGACCGTGACAGCAGGAAATGCACCAGGAACGAATGATGGTGCAGCTGCGGTAGTAATTATGAGCAGAGAAAAAGCTGAACAATTGAACGTGCCAATTTTAGCAGTTTTAAAAGGTTATGCTCAAGAATCAAGAGAATCGAAAAATATTTCTACAGTACCTGGGCTGTCAATAAAAAAATTATTAGAAAACAATAATCTTACACTTGATGATATTGATTTAATTGAAATTAATGAAGCTTTTGCAGCGGTACCTTTAGTCAGTGCACTTGAGATTTTGGGAATGGACGAGAAGACTATGGATGAAAAGGTAAATGTGAACGGAGGTGCAGTTGCGGTAGGACATCCAATTGGAGCTACAGGAGCAAGGATTTTAATGACTTTGATTTATGAATTAAAGCGTAGAGGAAAAAAATCTGGAGTTTGTGCTATTTGTTCAGGTATGGCACAGGGAGATGCCGTTTGGATTGAAATTGAAAATTAAGAAAATTTATATAAATAGATGAAGGAAGCGGAATAATTATGAGCATTAAAAAAGTAATGGTAATTGGTGCAGGACAAATGGGTGGTGGGATTGCCCAAGTGATGGCAGCAGCAGGACATATCACATATTTAAATGATGTATCTACTGAGATAGTACAGAAACGTATAGATTTTATCGAAAAATTACTGACTAAAGATGTGACAAAAGGAAAAATCAGAGAGGAAAAGAAAGCGGATATTCTTAAAAATCTTATTCCGACTACAGATTTACAAGATGCTTCTGAATGTGACCTTGTGGTGGAGGCGATTGTAGAAAATATGCAGATTAAGAATCAAATTTTCAAAAAATTAGATGAGATATGTAAGCCATCGTGTATTTTGGCTTCTAATACATCTTCTTTACCGATTACGGAAATAGCAACCGTGACAAAACGTCCAGAAAAAGTAATTGGAATGCATTTTATGAATCCAGTACCTGTGATGAAATTGGTGGAAATTATTCGAGGTCTGGCAACTAGTGATGAAACTTATGAAGCAATAAAAAATGAAAGTTTGAATTTAAATAAAGTACCTGTGGAAGTAAGAGATGTACCTGGATTTATTTCTAATCGTGTACTTCAAATTATGATTAATGAAGCAATTTATTGTCTATATGAAGGAGTTGCAACGGTGGAGGATATTGACACTGTTATGAAACTTGGAATGAATCATCCAATGGGTCCTTTGCAGCTTGCAGATTTTATTGGCCTTGATACAGTACTTGCCATTATGGAAACATTGTATGAGGGATATGCAGATTGCAAATATAGACCTTGTCCTCTTTTAAGACAATATGTCAAAGCAGGATGGTTAGGCAAAAAGACTGGAAAAGGATTTTATGATTATAAATAGGAGGAAATTATATGAGTATGCTGGAATTAAAGCGAGATGGACATATTGCTACTATTATATTACAAAGAACAGAAGCGCTCAATGCATTGAATACTCCATTTATAAAAGAAATTCATGGAGCCTTGGATGAGATTGAAAATAATTGTGATGATTATGTACTAATTATTACAGGTACAGGTAAGTCATTTATTGCTGGTGCAGATATTAAAGAGTGGAATACATTGACTTGCGTTGAAGCGGTGGAATGGAGCGGCAAAATGCAGGAATTGAATAATCGGATTGAAAATTTTAGAATTCCAGTAATTGCAGCAATTAATGGATTTGCATTGGGAGGCGGCTGTGAACTTGCGATGTCTTGTGATATTCGTATAGCATCTGAAAAAGCAAAATTTGGTCAGCCAGAAGTAGGTTTAGGTGTAATTGCAGGTGCAGGAGGAACCCAAAGGCTTCCGAGAATTGTGGGAGCATCCAAAGCAAAAGAACTTTTATTTACTGGGAAAATGATTCATGCAAGAGAAGCGTTACAGATTGGATTAGTTGATTTTGCGACTGAGCCAGAAAATTTGATGGATGAAGCATTAATTCTTGCTAAAACAATATGTGAGAATGCCCAGATTGCAGTTCAGGAAACAAAACGATGTGTGAATTTGGGATTGCGTACAGATATTGATACTGGTCTTGGAATAGAATCACAGGCATTTGGAATTACAATTGGAACAGAGGACAAAAAGATTGGCGCCAGTGCCTTTATTCGCAAAGAAAAAGAAAAGAAATTTGTTTATCGATAGGATGTGAGGCGCTTTTATGATTGAAACAATTAGTTTAAAACCAGAAATATATAAAATCAATATACCGTTAAAAGGAAATGCGCTAAGAAATCTTAACTGCTATGTTTTGAAATCAAATGGGAAAAGTCTGGTAATAGATACAGGTTTTAATACAGAAGACTGTAAAGAGCATTTAATCCAGGGATTAAAAGAACTTGATTTGGAGCTTTCAGACACAGCATTATTTTTTACTCATTTGCATTCGGATCATACAGGACTTGCAGAAGTGTTTGCAGAAAAGAATTGTCAAATGTACATGGGTGAGAAGGAATTTACCTATTGGAAATATACAAAAGATATCCGTTATTGGGAGTATATGGATAAATTATACATAGATGAGGGATTTCCTATTGATGTCTTAGAAGCACAGAAGAATGTTAATCCCGCAAGAGTGAGTGGAGCTAGGAAAGCTTTTCCTGTTACAACTGTAAAAGATGGCTCTACGATTCAAATTGGAGATATTACATTGGAATGTTTAGAAGTTCCAGGACATACTCCAGGGCATATATGCTTATACTTGCGAGAATCTCGAATTATGTTTTTAGGTGATCATGTTTTATATGATATCACTCCAAATGTTTCGGAATGGGCAGGAATGAAAAATTCTCTTGGACATTATCTTTCTAGTTTGAGAAAGGTGAAAAATTATGAGATTGAGTTGGCATTGCCTGCACATAGAGGTGGGAACGAAAAACCTGTTTTTCAAAGAATTGATGAGATTATTTTACATCATGAAAAAAGGTTGGAGGAAACAAGGCAGATTTTAAGAGAGCATAAAATGTTGACAGCCTACGAGGTTGCGTCATATATGAAATGGTCATTGCACGGTGCGACATGGGAGACAGCTCCGAGACAACAACATTGGTTTGCAATGGGAGAGGCAAGAACTCATCTTGCATATTTAGAGGAAGAAGGAAGCATAGGCATAAAAAATATAGATGGCAAGAAAGTGTATTTTATGAAATAAGAAAAGGAGACATGGATGGATTTAAAAGAAGCAATATACGGAAGACGTTCCATAAGAAAATATAAAAAAGATCCAATCAGTCGACAAGATATTATGGAAATTTTGGAAGCTGGTATGATGGCTCCTTCAGGGGATAATTTGTAGCCATGGTATTTTGTTGTAATTACAAGTAAAGATGAAATGAAATATGTCTTGGATATTATGACTGAGTCAGCGCAAATTTTATTACCTCATTTAAAAGAAATATTTTCAAAACATCCTAAGGTAGTAGATGAGACGAAAACATTTATTGCATCTTTGGGAAATGCACCTATGTGTATGCTTGCGTTTATAAATGATTCATATCATGAAAAGAACGAGTCTATGATTATTCAAAGTGTGTCTGCTGCAATACAGAATATGTTACTTATGGCGTACGAAAAAGGAATTGGAACATGCTGGCTTGCGGCACCTAACGTAACTGGAATGGATAAAGTTTTTAAAGAACGATATGCGGCAGATAAGGGAAATATGGTTGCATTAATTACATTTGGTTATCCAGAACAGGAAGGAAAAATGCCAAGAAGAAAGTCAGAGAGATATAAAATTATCTAACGAAATAATCTGTCAAGGAGTGTTGAAAATGGAATTAAGACAGCAAATTGAAAAGGTAATAGAAGAAAAAATTCGACCTTCAATAAAAAGTCATGGAGGAGAAATCGAAGTAGAATCTTGTGAAAATGGAGTGGTGACCATAAAGCTTTTGGGGGCTTGTTCTGGATGTCCGTCAGCAGATTATAGTACAAGGGCTTTTGTGGAATCTGTTTTACAAGAAGAGTGTCGTGAAGTGAAAAAAGTAGAGTTGTATAATGCAGTAAATCCAGAATTGTTGGATTTTGCACGTCAAATACTATATGGAGATAAAAAATGAAGCGAGCAGTAAAGTATTGCGGAGGATGTAATCCACGCTATGATCGCGTTGCATTTGTAAGGAGCCTGGAAGAGAAATTTGGACAAACCTTTACGGGAGCACAGATAGAACAAGAATATGATGAAGTTTATATTGTATGTGGGTGCTTTACCCATTGTGCAGATATTTCTAATATTAAGGCAAAAAAAATAATTATCATTGATCCCGAAAATGTCAAGATAGAATAAAAATTGGGTCATTGGGGAGAGAAGATAAATCTTTGGATTGGAAAGTTCAAAGAGAAGCTTATTTTTGAAGCGAAAAAATAAAATATCATTATTGAATGAAAAAGATAGGAGAGAAAGCATTGTTCGAATTAACAAAAGAGCAGGAATTGCTCGTAAAGATGGTAAAAGAATTTTCTGCAAACGAAATTACTCCATTAGCTGAAGAAATGGATAAGACAGGCGAGTTTTCTTTGGAAATAATTAATAAAATGACAAAAGTTGGATTGCTCGGTTTAAACGTCCCCAAAGAGTATGGTGGTGCAGGAATGAATGAGGTGTGTAAGGTGCTTGCAGTTACTGAAGTAGCAAGAGCATGTTCCAGCACAGGTGAAATGTTCGCAGTACAATTATTGGTAAATGGAATTATTGTTGCTCATGGCACAGAAGAACAGAAGAAAAAATATCTTGGAATGACCTGTAAAGAAGGAAAAATAGGTGCTTTTGCTCTTACAGAACCAGGTGCAGGATCTGATGCAGGAGGATTGCAGACAACAGCAGTAGAAGACGGTGATGATTATATTTTAAATGGAACAAAATGTTTTATTAGTAATCTTGGTCCACACGAAGGAGATTATGCTATTGTAATTGCTGTAACAGATCGCAAAAAGAAAACCCATGGAGGCATGACAGCTTTTATTGTAGATAGAGATACGCCTGGATTTACTGTTGGAAAATTAGAAGATAAGATGGGTATTTGTGGCGCAGCAGTATCTGAGCTTATTTTAGAAGACTGTCGTGTACCAAAAACGCAGGTACTTGGAAAAGTGGGAAAAGGATTCCATATTGCGATGAGTGGTCTTGACAGTGGACGTGTTGGTATTGCGTCACAGGCTTGTG
This sequence comes from Blautia sp., assembly GCA_030841965.1. Classification (GTDB taxonomy): domain Bacteria; phylum Bacillota; class Clostridia; order Lachnospirales; family Lachnospiraceae; genus JAUUSJ01. The sequence continues at coordinate 13,426 of JAUUSJ010000063.1, read as the reverse complement.
GTGAAGCTCAAGCTGCATTGGATGCTGCAATTGAGTATTCAAAGCAGAGAGAACAATTTGGAAGACCAATTTCTGCCAAACAGGGACTTCAGTGGTATCTTGCGGAAATGGCTACAAAACTGGAAGCAGCAAAATTACTTACTTTAAAAGCAGCAGATTTAAGAGACCGTAAACTTCCGTCTGCAATGAACGCCTCTATGGCAAAATTCTATGCAGCTGAAGCTGCTAATGAAATTGCTGGAAAAGCAGTACAAATTCATGGTGGTTATGGATATATGAAAGATTATGCAGTAGAAAGAATTTACAGAGATGCAAGAATTTTAACAATTTATGAAGGAACCTCCGAGGTACAGAAAATTGTTATTGCAAAAGAGCTGTTGAAGTAGGGAGGAAAATATAATGAGAATCTATGTATGTGTGAAACAGGTGCCGGATACCTCTGGAAAAGTAGTCGTGCGAGAAGATGGTACACTTGATAGAGCTTCTATGGCAACCATCATTAATCCAGATGATCAGAATGCAATGGAGGCAGCCTTGGCATTAAAAGATAAAATAGGATGCCAGGTGACAGCGGTTACGATGGGACCTATGACTGCAGAGGGAATGCTTCGTGAACTTCTTGCTACGGGAGCAGATGATGCAGTATTAATTTCTGGCAGAGAATTTGGTGGTTCTGATACATATGCTACTTCCCAGATTATTGCTGCTGCAATAAATCATATGGGAATTGAAGATGAGGATATGATTTTTTGTGGCCGCTAGGCAATTGATGGGGATACTGCGCAGGTTGCACCTCAGATTGCAGAAAAGCTTGATTTACCACAGGTAACATATGCCGCAGATATTAAAAAAGAAGACAATATATTGACAATTAAGAGAATGCTTGAAGATGGATATATGACAATTCAGGTGAAAACGCCTTGTGTTGTGACTTGTATCAAAGAATTAAATACTCCTCGTTATATGACATTGGTGGGAATTACAGAATGTTATAGCAAACCTCTTACAATTTTAGGATATCAAGATTTGAAAGATGAACCGTTAATTGAACCAGATACCATTGGTTTAAAAGGTTCACCAACAAATATTTTTAAATCATTTGCACCTCCTGTAAAAGGATCTGGTATGATGTTAGATTCTGTATCAGAGTTAGTTGAGCAACTCCAGAAAAAGCATATTGTCTAGCGAAAGGAGAAAATAAAATGGATTTTAATAGTGCAGATATTCAAGCATTTCAAGATATTTGGGTTTTTTGTGAGCAACGTGAGGGAAAATTAGTCAGCACTGATTTTGAATTAATTTCTGAAGGACGTAAATTAGCAGATGAGCGTGGTTCTAAGCTGGTAGGTATTTTGCTTGGTGGGGAAGGAATTTGCTCTATTGCAAAAGAATTAGGTGGATATGGCGCAGACAAAGTAATCGTTTGTGAATCAAAAGATTTAGACGTATATACTACAGATGCATATACAAAAGTAATTTGTGATGTAGTGACAGAGAAAAAACCAGAAGTATTGTTAATAGGGGCTTCTCATATTGGAAGAGATTTAGGACCACGCTGTGCAGGACGTTTACATACAGGATTGACAGCAGATTGTACTCACCTTGATATTGATATGGAAAAATATGTAGATTTTTTACGTACTTCTTCCACATTAAATGTGGATGCAGTTTCCTTTAAAATGGATGATACAAATTTAAAGATGACAAGACCTGCATTTGGCGGACATATGATGGCTACGATTATTTGCCCTAGATTTCGTCCTTGTATGTCTACAGTACGTCCAGGTGTGATGAAAAGAGCGATATTTAGTCAAGAAAAAGCAGATGCTTGTGAAATTGAAATGTATAAACCAGTAATTGGAGAGAAAGACCTTAGAACGAAAGTACTGGAAGTTGTAAAAGAAGCGAAGGCTCAGGTTGATTTAATTAATGCAGAAATTATTGTATCTGTTGGTCGAGGTATCGCAAAAGATCCTCAAAAAGGAATTCAGTTAGCGGAAGAATTAGCAACAGCCTTAGGCGGTGGAGTGGTTGGTGCTTCTCGTGCTTTAGTAGATGCAGGAATTATTTCTGGTGACCATCAGGTTGGTCAGACAGGAAAAACGGTAAGACCAAGAATTTATGTTGCACTTGGTATTTCAGGAGCAATTCAGCATAAAGCAGGTATGCAAGATTCAGAATGTATTATTGCGATTAACAAAAATGAGCATGCACCAATTTTTGATGTGGCTGATTATGGAATTTGTGGTGATTTATATAAAGTTGTGCCAATACTGATTGAAGAGCTGATTGCATTAAATTTAGAATAATTTAACAGGCTATGATGTTATATCTATTGTCCTGATAATTATTATATATTAATTGTATAAGATTCCTCCAAAGAATGAGGCCCTTCTGTTGATGTTCGCCATTGTCAAAGGGTCCTCATTTTTTCTTTGTATGGAATAGTAATAGAAAGAGGTGGTTTATATGAGTTGGAAAGAAGAATATTGCAAAAAATGTGTGACAGCAGAAGAAGCAGTGAAGCAAATTAAATCTGGAGATAGAGTTATTTTTGCTCATGCTGCAGGAGAGGCAACAACAATTACAGATGCGTTAGTTGCTAATAAAGAGCAGTATGAAAATGTAGAGATTGTTCATTATATTCCAATGGGAAAGCAGAGTATTGTCTTCCTGAAAATGCAAAATATTTTAGACATAATACATTTTGTGCAGGTGGTAAAACAAGAGAAGCAATTAATGGTTTGAGAGGAGATTATACTCTTGCTTTTTTCTATGAAATGCCATCTTTTTATGATACAACCCTTTCTTTGGATGTGGCAATTATCCAAGTATCGCGACCAGATAAGCATGGTTTTGTAAGCCTTGGAATATCTGTAGATTATACAAAGGCGGCAGTGGAAAAAGCTAAAATTGTTATTGCAGGAGCAAATGACCAGTGCCCTCGTTCTTTTGGCGATTGTTTTGTACATATTTCTGAGATTGACTATATAGTGGAGACATCCAGACCACTAATTGAGCTTTTTCTAACTACTATCACAGACGTGGAAAGAGCCATCGGAGAATACTGTGCCTCTTTAGTGGAAGATGGAAGTACATTGCAGCTTGGAATTGGAGCAATTCCTGATTCTGTTCTTTTATTTATGGATAAGAAAAAAGATTTGGGATTGCACAGTGAAATGCTCTCGGATAGTATCGTTCCATTAGTGGAAAAAGGTATTATGAATGGAAAAAAGAAAGGGTTACATGAAGGACTTTTAGTGGCATCGTTTGCTATGGGGACAAAGAAATTATATGACTTTATGGATGATAATCCGATGGCTTATGGCACCTATTACTTATGTAAATGATCCAAGAGTAATTGAGAAAAATAATAAGATGGTATCGGTTAATTCGTGTGTACAGGTGGATCTTTTCGGACAAATCTGTGCAGAAAGTATAGGACCGCGCCAAATAAGCAGTGTAGGAGGTCAGGTTGATTTTGTCTGTGGTGCAACTATGTGTCCAAATGGTAAATCTATTATTGCTTGTACTTCTACAGCAGCTAACGGGAAAATTTCAAAAATTGTTTCATTTTTAGATAAAGGAGCGGCAGAAGTACAGCCATGATTATGCTGATTGTTGCGGCAGCTTCTGCTTATGGATATGTTATGACAAGAGAACGATTCCTCTTGCAGTTACTAATATGATTACTGCATTCACTACAAATAAGTATGTTTTCTTATTACTTGTAAATATATTTTTATTAATTGTTGGCACTTTTATGGAGACTTGTGCAGCAATTTTGATTGTAACACCAATGTTTCTTCCTGTTTGTACTTCTATCGGAATTAATCCTGTAGCTTTTGGTGTTATTATGGTTATAAATCTTGCCATTGGATTTGCGACGCCACCACTTGGTTTAAATTTATATGCAGCGGCAAGTATTCGAAAACGATCAGTGGATTATGTAATTAACAAATATTTGTGGACATATATTGCGATTGCCATTGTAGTATTAATGCTAATAACTAATATGGAAACAATTATTATGTTTCTTCCGAATCTAATGTTATAAGCTTGATGCTTGAACTTCACAAAAACTTCACAAAATATAGTGGCATTCATTCTTGACGAGTGAAAATATATTTATTATAGTACAAATAGAACAAAATAAGGTGACAGGTAGGGAGGGAGAAATATGGGAATAAAGAGAGATTATTATGAAATTCTTGGAATAAATCGAAATGCAGATGACAATACAATTAAGAAAGCATATCGGAAGCTTGCCAAAAAATATCATCCTGATGCTAATGCTGGCAGTGTACAGGCGGAGGAGAAGTTTAAAGAGGTGACAGAGGCGTATGATATTTTAAGTGATCCAAAGAAACGAAAGATGTATGATCAATTTGGACATGCAGCCTTTGACGGAAGTGCAGCTGGAGATTCGAGTTCATATAGGAATGCATATGAGTATGGCGGTACAGGTAGTTATGGCAGGTCGAGAGGCACAAATTCATACAGCTATACAGGACCAGATGGAAAGTATCATGAATATCATTTTGAGAGTGGTGATATAGATGATATTTTGAAAAATATTTTTGGTGGTGGTTTTACCCAAAGTGAGTTTCATGATGGAGGATTTCATAGAAGTAGTTTTGACCAAAATGAGTTTTATGATAGTAGATTTCTATAGAGGTAGTTTTTATCAAGATGGTTCTGATTTACAATCAGAAATATCAATCAGCTTTGATGAGGCCGCATTTGGGTGTGACAAATTAATTAATTTTACAAATGCAGATGGAGCCAGAAATGCAAAATCACTGAAAGTACATATTCCAGCAGGAATTGATGACGGAAAGAGCATTCGACTTCGAGAAAAGGGTATGCCAGGTAGTGGCGGTGGTAAACCAGGAGATTTGCTGTTAAAGGTAAGTGTAGGAAGTAAACCAGGATTTGAACGACAGGGAATGGATGTATATACAACTGTTGATATTCCGTTTACGGTGGCAGTATTTGGCGGTGAAGTCATTGTACAGACTCTTTATGGAAACGTACTTTGTAAGATTGCAAAGGGAACACAGTCGGGTACAAAGATTCGATTAAAAGGCAAAGGAATTGTTTCTATGAAAAATTCCAAAGTATATGGAGATCAATATGTGACTGTACAGATTCAAGTTCCAAGGGATTTAAACGAAAATGCGAAGAGGAAATTAAGAGAGTTTGAAAAAGCATGTGGCAATAGAAATAAAAATGTAGCATAAATTATGGGACTGTGAATAAGCAGTCTTTTTTTAGAGAGTATGTGACAGAGTTGAAAAAACGGCAGTACCAATCTGGTACTGCCGTTTTTAGCGTGCCCACAGGGATTCGAACCCCGGACACATGGCTTAGAAGGCCATTGCTCTATCCAACTGAGCTATGAGCACACGCTTGTCTCAAACAAATGATATTATATACGATGTAAAAAGAAATGTCAAATGTTTTTTTGAAAAATTTGAAAAAAATTTTTGTATAAGGATGAAAAAAGGGAGGATTTTTGTATAATTCGCCTAGAATTTTCCAAGATACTTGAACAATAATTTTTTTTGTGATAAATTAAAGATATTATGGTTTCTTTTTTAACGGATGTCTTTGTATTCGATAATATGAAAATGAGTTGTTTTTTTGCATTATTTCATGAACAAAATAAAAATAAAGAACTATTTTTTTTGAAGGAGAATGGGAGTAAAACAGAAATTTTTAGAAAAAGTAATCATTTATACATAGGTGTAGAAGAGGAAAGTCAAAAAGAAAGGGAAATTTCGCTGAAAGAAAAAGAGCGGGAAAGGATAGAAATATGGGTAAAAAAGTTAGAGTGGCAGTCGATGCCATGGGTGGCGACTATGCGCCATACGAAATTATAAAGGGTGTCGTCGACGCTGTAAAAGAATGTGAAGATTTGGATGTATATTTAGTTGGAGATTCTGATAAAATTAAGGAAGAGCTAAAAAAATATGATGTGCCAAAGGACCGTTTTCGGATTATTCATACGACAGAGGAAATAAGCTGTAATGAATCCCCTGTTGACGCCATCAGAAGAAAAAAAGATTCTTCCATGGTTGTTGCATTGAAACTTGTGAAGGAGAAGAAAGCCGATGCCTTTATCTCGGCTGGAAGCAGTGGAGCCGTCCTCGTAGGTGGACAGGTTATTGTAGGAAAGTTAAAAGGAGTGGAGAGAGCACCCCTCGCACCTCTTCTTCCGACATTAAATGGAGTGGCGCTTTTGATTGACTGTGGGGCAAATGTCGACGCAAGACCGTCTCATCTTGTCCAGTTTGCCAAAATGGGCTCCACTTATATGAAGGGCGTTGTTGGCATTGAGAATCCAAAAGTTGCGATTGTCAATATTGGTGCTGAGGAGGCAAAGGGTAATGCTTTAGTGAAGGAGACATATCCGCTCTTAAAGGAATGCGACGACATCAATTTTATCGGAAGTATTGAGCCGGGCGAGATTATGCAGGGCAAGGCAGATGTCATTGTCTGTGAGGCGTTTGTCGGAAATGTCATTTTAAAATTAAGTGAGGGATTATCCAAAACTTTAATTAAAGTAGTAAAAGACGGAATGATGAGTACGACAAGAGGAAAAATCGGCGGTCTTTTAGTAAAACCAGGATTAAAAGCCACATTAAAGACATTTGACGCGACAGAGTACGGCGGAGCTCCTCTTCTTGGATTGAAAGGCTTAGTTGTTAAAATTCACGGAAGTGCAACCGCAAAAGAGACGAAAAATGCGATGATTCAATGTGTTCAGTTTAGTCAGCAGGATATAACAGGAACGATGGCCGAGAAGTTTCTCACCAATGTAAAAGGAAAAGCAGAGAAAGAATAGGGTTAGGAGGGAATGATTACGAAAAATTTAGAGAAGACGATAGGATATGAGTTTAAGGATAAAGCTTTATTAAAATTGGCGTTGACACATAGCTCTTACGCCAATGAAAAGAGAATGGAAAAAAAGGATAATAATGAGAGATTAGAATTTTTGGGAGATGCAGTTTTGGAGATTTCGGTGAGTGAATATCTCTATCAACTCTACCCAGATAAAAATGAGGGAGAATTGACAAAGCTTCGCTCAAGTCTCGTATGTGAGCATACGTTATCTCTCTGTGCGAGAGAGATTGACATGGGCGATTATCTCTATTTGAGCAAGGGAGAGGATATGACCGGAGGAAGAGAGAGAGATTCGATTCTCTCGGATGCTTTTGAGGCACTTCTCGGAGCGATATATTTGGATAGTGGTCTAGAAGAGGTGAAGAAATTTTTACAGAAGTTTTTATTAGATGATTTAGAGGAGAAAGCTCTATTTTATGATGCCAAGACGATTTTGCAAGAAATTGTGCAGGGAAAGGGCAAGCAAAAACTATCTTATCATTTGCTTAAGGTCACAGGTCCAGACCACTGTAAGGAATTTACCGTTGAGACGCAGCTTGGAGATAAGGTAATCGCCGAGGGAGTTGGAAAGACGAAGAAGGCGGCGGAGCAGATGGCTGCCTATCAATCTATTTTATTATTAAAAAAACAAGGGATATAAACAGATGTATTTAAAATCAATTGAAGTATATGGATTTAAGTCCTTTGCAAATAAAATCATTTTTGATTTTCGACATGGCATCACAGGAATTGTGGGACCTAACGGCAGTGGAAAGAGTAACGTGGCGGATGCCGTTCGCTGGGTCTTGGGGGAGCAGAGTGCAAAACAGCTTCGAGGCTCAAAGATGGAGGACGTTATTTTTTCCGGTACCGAGAATAGGAAACCTTTAGGTTCGGCATATGTAGCTATCACGCTGGATAATTCAGACAAAAAGCTTCCGATTTCCTATGAGGAAGTGACCGTGGCAAGAAGAGTGTACCGCTCAGGTGAGAGTGAATATTTACTAAATGGAACTGCATGTCGTTTGAGGGATATTCACGAGCTATTTTTTGACACAGGTATCGGAAAGGAAGGGTATTCCATTATCGGTCAGGGACAGATTGATAAGATTTTAAGTGGAAAGCCGGAGGAGAGAAGAGAGCTCTTTGACGAGGCGGCAGGTATTGTAAAGTATAAGAAGAATAAGGCGGAGACGGAGAAATCTCTGGAGGCAGAGAGGCAAAATTTAAGCCGTGTGAATGATATTTTATCGGAGCTGGAAAAACAGGTTGGTCCTTTGGAGAGACAGTCAAAGAAGGCGAGACAGTATTTGCTTTTTCGGGATAAGCTTAAGCTTTTGGAGGCGAATTATTTTTTCTTGGAAAATCAAAAAAAGATGAGGGAAAAACAAGAGACAGAGAAAAATTTATCGATTGTTCAGGATGATTTGGCAAAGATAAGAAATGATTTGGAAAAGGCAAAGCTGGAATATGAGAAAGTAGAGCTCGATATCGAGCAATTTGAGCGAGAAATTGAGGAGATAAGCACTACATTAAACGGTCAAAAGCTCTCGAAGGAGAGAATGGACGGACAAAAAAATGTATTTGAGGAACAGATTCATGCGCTTGATATGAGAGTGGAACAGCTTTTGCTCGGACAAAAGAGATTAAAAGAGAGCATAGAGCAAAAAGAGGAGAATAAAAAAGAGATAAAAGAAGAGCTAGGGTCTCTCGATATACAAAACAGGCAAAAGGAAGAAGAAAAAGAGAAGGCGATAAGGGACCAAGAAAGCGAGGAAAATACGCTGAGAGTCTTGAGAGAGCGAAGAGAGGATGAGCAAAAAAAGGTCGATAATCTCTTAAAGGAGCAGAGTCTTGTCAAGGAAAAGGTAAGTCGCTATGAGGCGATGATTGAGCAGATTCATTATCAGAGGACGAGCTTAAATCAAAACCTTCTCACTCTAAAAAAGGATGAGCAAGAGCAAAGACAGAGCTTATCAGAGCGTAATGCGGCGTATGAGAAGAGTCAAAAAGAGGAAGAAGAGGTTATCGCAAAGGGAATTGCTCTTTGCAAAAACTTAAAAGAGAATGAAAGCTTGAAGGCGGAGAATGAACATTTTATACAAAAGCAGACAAGTGAGATTCAGATTATAAGGTCGAAGCTTGAGACGCTGAAAAATATGACGGAGAGATACGAGGGATACGGAAATAGCATTCGCCGTGTTATGGAGAGAAAGAAGGATGTAGCTGGGATTATCGGCGTCGTGGCGGATATTATTCAGGTAGAGCAAAGATACGAGGTGGCGATTGAGATTGCCCTTGGCGGAAGTATTCAAAATATCGTGACGGATACGGAGGAGACCGCAAAGGAGATGATTGCATATTTGAAGAAAAACCGCTATGGCCGTGCGACTTTTTTACCTCTTACGAGTATGAAGGCAAAGGGGCGTCTTATAAGGGAGGAAGTACTCCAAGAGCCAGGAGTTATCGGTGTGGCGAGTGAGTTGATTCGAGTGGATGAGCGGTATAGAAATTTGGCGCAATATTTACTCGGAAGAATTATTGTAGTGGACCATATCGACCATGCGATTTTGATTGCGAGAAAGTATCAGCATTCTCTTAGGATTGTAACGCTCGAGGGAGAGTCGCTAAATCCTGGCGGAGCGATGACAGGAGGAGCTTTTAAAAATAGCAGTAATCTTCTTGGTCGAAGAAGAGAGATGGCAACGCTTCAAGATAGGATGAAGACGGCGAAGAGTGAGTTAGAGCAGGCGAAAAAGAGGCAGCAGACTCTCGAGGCGGAGTATGAGAATCTGACCGCAAAGGAGAGAGAAGTAAGAGAGCGCGAGCAGAAGAAGAAGTTGGAGAATAATGAACTTCGTCTTCGTATAGAGCAATTAAGCGAGGCGCTTTTGGAAAATGAAAAGCAGAAGTTAAATCTTCAAAAGGAGCAGGCAAAATTAGCGAAGCAGCTTGCTATCTGGGAGAAGGACCAAAGCGAGCTTCAAAAAGACCACCAAGGTGTGGAGGGCGTGAAGGAACAGTCTATCGATGAGATTGAGCAGATAGAGGGAATGATAAGAGATGCAAGTGAGCGAAAGAAGCAGACGGAGGATTTGCTTATCTCACTTCAGTTGGAAGTTCAGTCCATTCGACAGAGACAGGAATTTGCGAGAGAAAATTTACAAAAATTAGAAGAAGAGATGGAGCGGGAGAGAAAAGATGCCGCTGAGCAGGGAAATTTTGCGACAGAGATGCAAAAAGAGAGAGGTCTGCTTCTGAGTAAGATAGAAGATATTGAGAGAAGAATTAAAATTATACAAAAGGATATCGATTTGCAAGAGCAAAATCTGCAGAGAAAAAACGAGGAGAAAAATGAACTCTCGAAAAAGCAAAAGAAGTTTTTTGTGGAGAGGGAGGAGCTTCGTGCACATGATATGCGTCTCGATAAGGAAGAATATCGACTGAAGAATACATTGGAAAAGATTGACCAGACGATTACGGATTTGAAGGAATATTTATGGGAGAGTTATGAGCTTACTCCAGCGCAGGCTTCTAAGATGAAGTTAGAAAAGGAGATGAGCTATACTGCGATGAAGAATGAGATTTCCTCGATAAAAAAGCAGATAAAAGAGCTTGGAAATGTAAATATTAATGCGATAGAGGAGTACGGCGAAGTGGCAGAGCGGTACGAATTTTTGAAAAATCAGTATGAGGATATCAAAAAGGCGGAGGCAAATCTAGTTGGAATTATTAGGGAACTTGATATCTCTATGAAAAATCAATTCCAGGAGAAGTTTGCACAGATTAAAGAAATGTTTCACACCGTATTTCGAGAGCTCTTTGGCGGAGGAAAAGGCACGCTTGAGCTTTTGGATGATACGGATGTGCTCGAGTCGGGCATTCAGATTATCGCACAGCCACCTGGAAAGAAACTGCAAAATATGATGCAGCTTTCTGGAGGAGAAAAAGCGCTCACGGCGATTGCCCTTTTATTTGCAATTCAGAATTTAAAGCCATCACCGTTTTGTCTCTTAGACGAGATTGAGGCGGCGCTTGACGATTCCAATGTAGACCGATTCAGCCAATATCTGCATAAGCTTACTGAGCATACGCAGTTTATCGTTATTACACATAGAAGAGGAACGATGCTTGCAGCGGATATTTTATATGGAATTACGATGCAGGAAAAGGGAGTATCGACATTGATATCCGTGGATTTGATTGAGGAAGAATTAAACTAAGAAAATAAATATTTTCAAATTGATAAGATTTATTTGTAGAAGGAGGAAAAAATGGAAGAACAAGGAAAAAAGCCGGGATTTTTTAAGAGATTGATTAAGGGGCTTACGAAGACGAGAGATAATATTGTGGCAGGAATTGACTCCCTTTTTAGTGGATTTTCTGCGATTGATGACGATTTCTATGAGGAGTTAGAGGAAACCTTGATTATGGGTGATATCGGCATCGACACGACAATGAATATCATCGATAATTTAAAGGAACAGGTGAGAGAGCAAAAGATTAAGGAGCCATCCGAATGCCGAGAATTATTGATTAATATTATTAAGGACCAGATGAGAGTCGAGGATACGGCATACGAGTTTGAAAATCGAAAGTCGGTTGTTCTCGTCATCGGGGTAAATGGTGTCGGAAAGACAACCTCGATTGGAAAGATGGCATCGCTTTTGAAGGCTCAAAATAAAAAAGTTATGCTTGCGGCGGCGGATACATTCCGTGCGGCAGCGATTGAGCAGCTTACCGAGTGGGCGCACCGTGCGGGTGTCGATATTATCGCCCAAAACGAGGGTTCTGACCCAGCGGCAGTCGTTTATGATGCGATTGCGGCTGCAAAGTCGAGAAATGTGGATGTTCTTCTTTGTGATACGGCGGGACGCCTTCACAATAAGAAAAACTTAATGGCGGAGTTAAATAAAATTAATCGTATTATTGAGAAGGAATATAGTGACGCATATAAGGAGACATTAATTGTGCTCGACGGCACGACAGGGCAAAATGCATTGGCTCAGGCAAAGCAGTTTAAGGAAGTGGCAGATATTTCTGGAATTATTTTGACAAAATTGGATGGAACTGCCAAGGGCGGTATCGCCATCGCAATTCAGTCAGAGCTTGGAATTCCAGTAAAATATATTGGTATTGGCGAGAAGATAGATGATTTACAGAAATTTGACTCAGATGCATTTGTAAATGCGTTATTTGAAAGGAAGATGGACTAGAGATGTTAACGATGAAGAAATTTGAGGACGCTTATGAGAAAATTGAGAAAGTTGTCCTTCCGACAAGTTTAGTAAAAAGTGATTATTACTCAGAACTCACAGGAAACCGTGTGTATTTAAAACCAGAGAATTTACAGCTTACTGGGGCTTACAAAATCCGTGGAGCCTACTATAAGATTAGTACATTGACGGACGAGGAAAAAGAGAGAGGACTTGTGACGGCATCCGCTGGAAACCACGCGCAGGGTGTTGCTTATGCGGCGAAGATTTTTGGTGTGAAGGCGACGATTGTCATGCCTACGACAACACCTCTGATTAAGGTGAATCGGACAAAAGCTCTCGGCGCAGAGGTTGTTTTATATGGAAATGTATATGACGAGGCAGAGGAGAAGGCAAGACAACTAGAGCAGGAAATGGGATATACGTTTATCCATCCATTTAATGACCTCGACGTGGCGACAGGACAGGGGTCGATTGCGATGGAGATTGTAAAAGAGCTTCCGACTGTCGATTATATTTTAGTTCCAATCGGTGGCGGCGGATTGGCGACGGGAGTTTCTACCTTTGCGAAGTTTTTAAATCCACAGATTCGCGTGATTGGTGTGGAGCCGGCTGGGGCGGCATGTATGAAAGCTTCTCTTGAAAATGGACAGGTTACAACGCTCGACGAGGTGAATACAATCGCGGATGGTACTGCGGTAAAGACTCCAGGGGATTTGTTGCTTCCTTATATCCAGAAAAATTTGGATGATATTATTACAATCGAAGATGAAGAATTAATCGTTGCGTTTTTGGACGTGTTGGAAAACCATAAGATGCTTGTGGAAAATTCGGGACTATTGACGGTGGCGGCTTTAAAGCATATTCCACAAAATGAGGATAAGAAGGTAGTTTCTATCTTAAGTGGCGGAAATATGGATGTGATTACTTTTGCTTCTTTAGTGCAGCATGGATTGATTCAAAGGGGAAGGATATTTACCGTATCGGTTCTTCTTCCTGACCGTCCTGGGGAGCTTTGCAATGTGTCTAGGATTATTGCGGAGGAGCAGGGAAATGTTATTAAGCTTGACCATAATCAGTTTATTAATATTAATAGAAATAGTGCGGTGGAGCTTACGATTACGATGGAGGCGTTTGGCCATGAGCATAAGGATAAGATTGTGAATCGATTGAGAGAAGAGGGGTATGCGCCTAAGATGGATGAGACGAAGCATATTTATTAAAAGGCTGTAGATGGAGGGAGATGCTGAGGGTAGACAACAAGAGTAGACGCCAAGAGAGGTAGGAGATATGTCCTCGAAAAACACGTTCGTTCCCACGGT
>JAUUSJ010000062.1 GCA_030841965.1 Blautia sp. | reverse complement strand
AGTAGGTTTGGAACGAGCCGAACGAATACGCCTGTGGACATTGTGTAAGACTTGGGAATACAATTTCTTTCGTATTTGCAAGCAACGGTGGTTGAAGGAGGAAGCTCGGTAACTTGTTACCGAGTAGTTCACAGCGTTATAAAGGAATTGAGTTTTTAACAGAATTTTATGATGTGGAACACACTCTCTCTTTTGAGGATGTTATAGATGATTTGGCTGCAATATGTAGGAAAAATGGAGGTGGAGCTTAGTGAGACTTTTTCATGGCTCTAATATGGAAATTGACAAAGTAGATTTATCAAAATGTATGCCCAATAAAGATTTTGGACGTGGATTTTATACTACATTTTTAGAAGAGCAGGCGTGGAGAATAGCACAACGTAGAGTAAGAATAGATGGTGGAAAACCAACGGTAACAGTGTATGAATTACCAGATAATTTTGCGGAAATGTCAGATTTGAAATGTCGTATATTTGATGATAATCCTACAATTGAGTGGGCAATATTTATAAAGAATAATCGAGATAGAAAATTTAGGGATATTAGTAGCATGGAATGCAACCTTGATTGTAAATATGATATAGTCGTTGGACCTGTGGCAAATGATACGGTAGGGCTTTTAATTCGACAATTTAGTAGAGGAACGATAGATGCAGAATATCTTAAGAAAGAGTTTGATTTCGGAAAGCTTACAAATCAATATACATTTCATAGGGAGAAAGCTTTGCAGTATTTGAAAAAGGTGGGTGTAATGTATGACAAATCAACAACAGGAAATGATTGAATATACTATACAGGAAGTGATTGAATATTTTATAGAAGATAATGGAGTTACTATGGAGCAAGCTATGGAGCAGTTTTATATGTCTGATACTTTTGAAAAATTAAATGATATAGAGACAGGACTTTATTTAGAAGGGGCTACGTATGTGTATGAATTATTGAAAAATGAGAATCAGAGCAATAGTAGAGTGATTTTGTAATTTCTTATAAAAATTTTCTTATTTTTCAGGATAAACCTCAGAATATATGCTATATTAAAAAAATTGAGCAAGATAAAACAAAAACATAGCAGGCGGGATAAACCATGAAGTATTCTATGAGAATACTGGATTATCCCGCTATTTTGCGACCAATTTTGGATATAATATTTCGGAAATTTCTTCCTATAAGGATTTTGAGCGAGAGTAGGTGAAAGGGGTAGTTCACATTGTTAAAATCTATAACTATCTAAAGAAAAAAAGAAGTGTACAGAAATTGTTTTTAATGGTATAGTATATAAAACACATTAACATAGTATATCAATATGAATAATAGGAATAATAGGAAATCGGGAGAGCAAAATGACATTAGTTCAGTTAAAATATGTGATTACAGTAGCAGGGCAGAATTCATTGAATGATGCGGCAAAGGTACTTTTTATATCTCAGCCAAGCCTTTCTTCGGCAATTCGCTCATTGGAGAATCAGATAGGGTTCGATATATTCATACGGTCTAAAAATGGGATTACTCTGACAACAAAGGGTGCAGAATTTATTGGATATGCAAAATCTGTGATGGAACAATATGAGCTATTAGACGCAAAATATATTTCACATACAGAGGTGAAAAAGACATTTAGCGTATCTATGCAACATTACACGTTTGCGGTAAATGCATTTGTGGAACTTGTGAAGCAGTATGGAATGGATGAGTATGAATTTGAAGTGCATGAGACCAAAACCTATGAAGTCATTGAGAATGTCAAGAATCATAAAAGCGAAATCGGCATCTTATATCTGAATGATTTTAACAAAAATGTATTAAATAAAATGTTTACAGAATATGAACTGCAGTTTCAGCCTTTGTTGGAATGTGGTGTATATGTATATATGTGGAAAGGTCATCCGCTGGCAGAGAGGAATGAAATAGCATTGGAGGAGCTGGATGAGTATCCATGCCTTGGCTTTGCACAGGGGGAGCATAATTCTTTTTATTTTGCAGAAGAGGTGTTAAGTACCTACCAGTACAAAAGATTTATCCGTGCCAATGACAGGGCTACTTTGTTAAATCTTATGGTCGGTTTAAATGGGTATACTTTATGCTCTGGCATTTTATGTGAAGAACTTAATGGGAAGGAGTATTGTGCCGTAAAACTGAAATCAGATGAACGGATGACGATTGGATATATTTCAAGGAGAGATGCACCATTAAGTTCGATTGGAAAGAAATATTTGGAGGAAATAGCAAAATACAAGGATAAATCTTTAGGCTAATTAGGAGGAGAAATTATGGCGAGAGGAATTGAAACAAAATGTCTACATTTGGAAGAAGAAGAGGGATACAGCAGCAATTATGGGGCAGTGAGTTATCCGATTTACCAGACCGCAACTTATGTACATTTGGGCGTGGGGAAAAGCACAGGATATGATTATAGCAGGTTGCAGAATCCTACAAGGGAGCATTTGGAAAAGGTGGTGGCAACACTGGAAAATGGATTAGATGCATTGGCATTTTCAACAGGGATGGCAGCAATTACGTTGATGATGGAGCTGTTTCATCCAGGTGACCATTTGATTGTGGATGCAGACCTTTACGGGGGAAGCATAAGGCTTTTTCATAATGTATCAGAAAAAAATGGAATTATATTCTCAAGTATTGACTGTTATAGGGAAGATATTGAGAGTTATATTCGTGAGAATACAAAGGCGATTTATATTGAGACTCCCACTAACCCTATGATGCATGTGACGGATATAGAAGCACTTGGGAAAATAGCAAAAAAGCATAAGTTGCTTTTGATTGTTGACAATACGTTTCTCTCACCGTATTTTCAGAATCCGTTGGATTTAGGTGCGGATATTGTTGTACATAGTGGGACGAAGTATCTTAGCGGTCATAATGATACGCTGGCTGGTTTTTTGGTTACAAATAGAGAAGATATCAGTGAGAAGTTTCGGTTTTTCATCAAGACAACAGGAGCGGGGCTTGCGCCATTTGACAGTTGGTTGGTTCTTCGCGGAATTAAGACGCTTGGTATCCGTATGGAAAAGTCACAGCAAAATGCGATAATCATTGCAAATTGGTTAAAAGAGCAAGATGCAGTGACAAGGGTAATCTATCCAGGACTTCCTACGCATCTGGGATATGAGATTATGAAAAAACAGGCAAGAGGATTTGGAGCGATGCTCACTTTTCAGCTTAAAAGTAAAGAATTTGCATTGGCAATCTTAGAGAAAGTTCGCATAATTAAGTTTGCAGAGAGCCTAGGGGGTGTTGAGACATTGATTACTTATCCAACAACACAGACTCATGCGGATGTTCCAGAGGAGATTCGGAGAAGGAATGGGATTACAGATAGTACACTTAGGCTTTCGGTCGGGATTGAGGATGTAAAAGACCTGCTGGATGAGTTAGATAAAGTTTTTAGGGAAATAGAGGGTGAATTATATGGCTGAAAGAAATCTTGATTTTGAGAGGATTATAAATAGAAGAGGCACAAGGAGTCTGAAATATGATTTTGCTAAGAGGCGTGGAATGCCAGAAGATGTATTGCCGTTATGGGTTGCAGATATGGATTTTGAAACATCTTCTTATATTGAGGATGCCCTGATAGAGAGGGCAAAGCATGGAATTTTTGGCTATAGTGAAGTTCAGACGCCATATTTTGAAATTGTAAGGGATTGGATGAAGAAACATCATGATTGGGAAGTGCAGGAAAAATGGTTGGTAAAAACACCGGGAGTTGTATTTGCATTAGCAATGGCGGTAAAAGCATATACGAATCCAGGAGACGGCGTGCTGCTCCAACTACCTGTATATTATCCATTTTCAGAAGTGATAGAAGACAATGGGAGAAGAGTGGTCAGTAATACGTTATATCTGGGGGAAGATAATCGTTATCATATAGATTTTGATGATTTTGAAAAAAAGATTATCGAGGAACAGATTAAGCTGTTTTTTTTGTGTAGTCCGCATAATCCAGTGGGAAGAGTATGGACAAGGGAGGAATTGACAAAGCTGGGCGATATCTGTGTGAAGCATCATGTCATTGTAGTCAGTGATGAAATCCATCAGGATTTTGTATTTAAAGGAAAACATCTCGTCTTTGCAAATTTAAAAAAAGAATATGAGGATATCAGCATTGTCTGTACCTCGCCGAGTAAGACTTTTAATCTCGCCAGTATGATGATGTCAAATATTTTTATACCGAACCGTGATTTAAAGCGTAAGTTTCGCAAGGAATTGGATGCAGCAGGCACGAGCCAGCTTGGGGTTATGGGGCTTGTCGCGTGTGAAGCCGCATACAGTAAGGGGGAGGAGTGGTACCAGGCAATGCTTTCTTATGTGGCAGATAATATAGAGTTTACGAAAAGATATGTGGAAGCGAATCTGCACGGTGTACGCATGGTAGAACATGAGGGAACTTATCTTGTTTGGCTTGATTTTCGGGAGCTGGGGCTTAGTACAGATGAACTGGAGAAACGGATAGTATATAAGGCAAAACTGTGGCTTGACAGTGGAAAGATATTTGGGGAGAGTGGAAGGGGATTTCAGAGAATCAATGTCGCTTGTCCTCGGAGTGTGCTGGAAGAAGCATTGGAAAGAATAAAAAAAGCAGTACAAGAATAATAGAAAGGTTTACTATAGGAAATATCTATCATATATAAAAGGAATAATGTATTACCTTAAGTTGAAAAATCTGTTGACAAGAGAAAAATGTAAAAGTATAATGCGAGATATAGAATAAAACATATAAAACCTATCAGATAAATAGGAAATTAGGAAGGAGTATTCATATGAAAACAAATAATATGGTAGCGAGCAGAAAAAATAATAAGTGTTGTTGTCAGACTGTATGTATGAATACGGTTTATTTTTCGTATGTATGATATACACGGCTTACTAAGTGCAAAGCTGGCAGTTGTCATATGTATATGACAGCTGTTTTTTTATGAACTTGAAGGATGTCAATAATAATGAAGCAGATAGATATTGTCCAGATTGGAGGCAGATGTGAATGAAAGAAACAGAAGGTAAGCAGATTTTGGATGGTTCGCATTTAGGCACTCTTGAAAAACTGTTAAGTGATATGAAATATGGAAGCATCACACTTATTATTCAGGATGGGAAAATTGTCCAAATGGATAAAACTGAAAAATACAGAATAAAAGACTGACTGGAAAACCAGAGGTTTTGTTAAAAAGATTAACAGACCTCTGGCTTTTTCTTTAGGATTTATTGTAGTTTTACGATCAGGATGCTGTAGCCGTTGGAATGGCATAGGTTTGCAAAACTGAAGTTGGCGGTTCGAATCCGCCCAGTATCACTTCGTAACGGTTCGGATTTAGGATAAAACATGACCTATTATATTTTGCATAATATTTCCTATTCTGAATCGTTACATATTATGAAGATTGCGAGAGCACATTGTGCGGAGCAATCTAGTATCAAAAGGGGCAAAAGTCTTTTTGAACCCAACATTATATTATATTGAAAGAAGGTGTAGTATGAGCAATACATATCAGGACTTGCAAAACTCCCATCCGTGTTTTGGTGGTCATAAAAATAATGTGGGACGAATTCATCTTCCAGTTAGTCCAGGATGTAATATTGCCTGTCGTTTTTGTGACAGGGCGATTAATGATGTGGAAGAACGACCAGGAGTGACCTCGAAAGTGATAACGCCTGATGAAAGTCTGGAAATTTTGGAAAAAGCTTTGTCCATCTGTCCAGAAATTACAGTTGCTGGCATTGCAGGACCAGGAGATACACTTGCTACGGATTATGCCTTGCAGACTTTCCGGAAGGTGAAAGAAAAATTTCCGAATCTTATCAAATGTATGAGCACAAACGGACTGCTCTTGTATGAAAAAGCGGACGAAGTGATTGATATAGGAATTGACTCCCTGACAGTTACAGTGAATGCGGTAAAGCCTGAAATTCTCACAAAGCTAAATAAATACATTATCTATCATGGCAGAAAGTATGAGGGTATAGAAGGGGCGGAAATTCTCATAGAGAATCAGTTAAAAGGTATTAAAAAAATTGCGGCTGCCGGTCTCACAATAAAGATAAATACAGTACTTGTTCCAGAGATTAATGGTGGGCATATAGAAGAAATTGCAAGAACCGTAAAAGAGGCAGGCGCAAGTATTTATAATATCATTCCCCTGATTCCACAGTATGAACTGGCTGACCAAAAAGCTCCAGTTTGTTCTGAGATTGATGAGGCAAGAACAAGGGCATCTAAGTATATAGATGTATTCAGGCATTGTCAGCATTGTAGAGCCGATGCGGTTGGTGTCCCTGGAAAATCGGAGTATGGTGCTCAGATTTACCAGAGAAGACTAAATATAAAGGAGACATTTTCACATGGATAAATCCGTAAGTAATCAATTAGAAGAAAGGTTATATAAAGTGGCTATTGCCTCTAGTGATGGAATTGTCGTAAATCAGCATTTTGGCAGGGCAAATACATTTTTTATATATGAAGTGGCGGGAATAGGTAATTATAGATTTCTTGAAACAAGGATAGTTACGCCAGTATGTGAGGGAGGAAATCATGATGAAGAAAAGCTTTGCAGCAATATTAGCAAATTTAAGGACTGCAAATATATATTAGTCAGCCAGATAGGCAGGGGCGCTGCAAATAAAATGGAACAGTCTGGCATTATGCCGATGGAGCTTCCTGGAATGATTGAAGAATCACTGGGCAAGTTAATTACTTATGAACAATTACAAGATTTATTTTGAAAGGAAAGAATAATAATGGCAGAGTTAAGACAAATTGCGATCTATGGAAAGGGTGGTATTGGAAAATCAACCACAACACAGAACTTGACAGCAGGATTAGTGGAACATGGAAAAAAGGTAATGGTAGTAGGCTGTGATCCAAAGGCAGATTCTACAAGACTTCTCCTTGGCGGTCTGGCACAGAAGACAGTTTTGGATACCATTAGGGATGAGGGCGAGGATATTGAGCTTGAAAGAATTGTGAGAGAGGGATATGGCGGAACAAGATGTGTGGAATCTGGCGGACCAGAACCAGGTGTAGGTTGTGCAGGGCGAGGCATTATCACTTCCATTAATATGCTTGAGAACCTTGGTGCTTATACGGAGGATTTGGATTATGTATTTTACGATGTTCTGGGTGATGTGGTCTGCGGTGGTTTTGCAATGCCAATCAGGGAGGGAAAAGCAAAGGAAATCTATATTGTTGCCAGTGGTGAAATGATGGCATTGTATGCAGCCAATAATATTGCTAAGGGAATTAAACGATATGCCAGGACGGGTGGCGTTAGGCTTGGCGGTATTATCTGCAATAGCAGAAATGTAGACAGGGAGTTAGACCTTCTGCGTGCTTTCGCTAAGGAACTTGGCACACAGCTTCTTTATTTTGTTCCCCGCGATAATATTGTACAGAGGGCAGAAATCAATAAAAAAACAGTGATTGAATATAAGCCAGATTCCAATCAGGCTCAGGAATACCGCAATCTGGCAGAGGCGGTGATTAATAATACAAAGTTTGATATTCCTACACCGATGACACAGGAGAGGCTGGAAGAAATCCTGCTTGAGTTCGGTCTGATGGACTTAGTGGATGATTATCATATTTAAGATGGAGGTTAATAAATATGGCAAAGATTTATGAATCAATTACAGAGCTTGTTGGAAGAACACCACTTCTTGAAATCAAAAATTATGAGAAAAAGCATGAATTGCAGGCAAAGATTTTAGTAAAGCTGGAGTATTACAATCCAAACCAGAGCGTAAAGGATAGAATTGCTTTGGCGATGGTGGAGGATGCAGAGAAAAGGGGACTTTTAAAGCCAGGATATACGATTGTGGAAACAACCAGTGGAAATACAGGAATCGGGTTAGCGGCAATCGCTGCGACAAAGGGATATAAATTCCGTGTTTATATTCAGGATCAGGTCAGTCAGGAGAGGTATCAGGTTATTCATGCTTTTGGAGGAGAGACAATCAAACTTTCCGAGGAACCAGCAATTGCCAAAGTGATGGAGGAAACAGGCGGGGATTTTGTAGCTGCAATCAAAGCCTTGAGGGAAGAAGTCCTGTCTAAGGAAAAGGATATCTTCTTTGTGGATCAGGTTTCTAATCCAGCGAATCCTGCCATTCATGAAGCAACCACAGGACCAGAAATCTGGGAAGACACGGAAGGAAAAGTGGATATTTTTGTGGCAAATGTCGGGACAGGAGGAACCGTATCTGGTACTGGCAAGTATTTGAAGTCAAAGAATCCAGATATAAAGATTATAGCTATTCAGCCGGGAGAAAATTCCCTGCCAAGCGAGACAAATCCTGAACCAGAGGAAATTACAGGGGTGCATCCATTTGAAGGAGTTCCGCTAGAGAGAGTTCCATCAACTATGGACTTGCATATTTATGATGAAAAATTTGAAGTGGAGACGATTGAAGCATACAGGGCTGCCAGAGAAGTGGCAAAAACGGATGGGATTTTGATAGGTACGTCTTCTGGAGCTGCCATTCATGCAGCGACGCAGCTCGCAAAGAGACCAGAAAATGCGGGAAAAACCATCGTGGCGGTGTTGCCAGATACGGGGCTTCGTTATCTGTCCACCAACTTGTTCAATGAAGAATTTTTAGGTTAAGAGAATGGAGGGAGATTATGGCAATCAATTTAGAAAGTTCTAATGTGGCAACGAGAGAAAATCGGATTGGTTCTATCACAGGCTATATTGGTTCATTAAGCGATTTGGCATCGAAGAGTGAGTGTGGAACATTAAAAGGATGTTCCAGATGTTTTTCTCAGTCCAGTACCTGCCTTTCAAGCTGTGCATTAGGACAGTTATCTGCGATTCGGGATGTGGCAATCATCCATCATGGACCGGCAGGATGTTCCGTGGCAAGTGCATCAGCATATTATATGGATAAAGTTATGGCAAAGAAACGTGGTGTTACGAATGACACGGTTTATGTCGGCACGGATATGAATGAAAAGGATACTATCTTTGGCTCTACAGAATCTTTGCGCAAGATTATATTGGAAGTCAACGAAAGGTATTCACCAAAAGCAATTTTTGTCACCAGTTCCTGCGCAACAGGTATTATTGGTGAGGATATTGACAGTGTGGTGGATGAGGTTCGAGACGAAATTGATGTTCCGGTTGTGGCAGTACACTGTGAGGGATTTAAGTCCCGCATCTGGGCAACTGGCTTTGATATTGCCGATCACGCTGTACTAAGCTCGATTGTACAGCCGCCGAGGGAGAAGAGGAACACGATTAATTTCAAAAATTTCTATGAGAGTGCAAGACCAGAGATTATGGAGATGTTTCGGAAATTTGATTTGGAACCGATTTTCTTATATTGTAATTCTTCAGTAGAGGAATTGTCGCATATTTCGGAATCTCTTGCAACTACCTGTATTTGTGGTACGTTGGGAAATTATCTGGGAAATGCACTGGAGGAAAAATATGGGGTTCCTTATGTGAGAAGCATCAACCAGTGTGGCATTGTCGGTTTTGAAACATGGCTGCGTGAGATTGGCAGGGTGACAGACCGAAGTGAAAAAATTGAGAAATATATTGAGGAGCAGAGGGCAATCTACCTGCCGCAAATCGAAGAAATAAAGAAAGAACTGAAAGGTTTAAGAGCAGTGATTGGTATGGGACCAGGCTATACGTTCGAGGTTTCAAGGGTTCTTGATGAACTTGGTATAGAGGTTGTATGGGCACTTGCATGGCATTATGACAAGAAGTACGAGAATGGAGATGTTCCGCCATCTATGAAATATCTGCTGGACAATAATATAGACTTTGAGGCAAGCGTTGCCGACCAGCAGAATTTTGAGGTTATGAATATCTTACATAGGTATCAGCCTGATTTATATCTTTCCAGACATCCAGGTTCTACGGTCTGGGCAATCAAAAATGGAACTCCGGCAGTTTATGTGGCAGATGAATACATGATTTTTGGTTATAAACATACACTTGAATTTGCCCGCACAATTTTGGACAGTATCCGTAATAGGAGCTTTGAAAAGAACCTTGCCAAAAGAGTGAAACTTCCCTATACAGACTGGTGGTATCAGCAGAATGTAGATAAATTTTTAGAGGGAGGCAAGGCCTCCAGAAAGGAGGCTTAAAGAGCGATGGCAAAATTGTTGGATAAACAAAGATATAAATGCGCTCTTGGAGCGATGCAGACTGTGCAGGCAATTACAAGGGCAATTCCTGTGCTGCATTCGGGACCAGGATGTGCACAGAAGCTTTCAGACTCCATTGGAAGCTCCGGATACTTCTCGCCAAATATTTTTCCATGTACTAGTATAAATGAAAAAGATGTGGTATTTGGCGGTACAAAAAAACTGGAAACAACGATTGAAAATGCATTAAAAGTGATTGATGCAGATTTATATGTGGTGCTGACTGGCTGTATCCCAGAAATTGTAGGTGATGATACAGGAGAGGTGGTAAGCAGGTTTGAAGAGGCAGATAAGCCTGTTATCTACGCATCTACCGCAGGCTTTAAGGGAAATAATTATATCGGACATGAGCAGGTGATTGACGCCATTATAGACCAGTATCTGGAAAGGTCAGCTGAAAGAGAAAAGGGGCTGGTCAATATCTGGGCAGACGTACCTTATCAGGATTTATTCTGGCTTGGAAATATTAGGGAGCTTGAGAAACTGCTTGCAGAAATTGGGCTTACGCCAAATGTGATTTTTGGCTATAATAGAGGAATCGACCAAATCAATAATATTCCAAAGGCAGAGTTTAACCTGTTGGTTTCCCCATGGGTTTCCGTTGGAAATATGAAGAAGATGGAGAAAAAACTTGGACTTCCATGGCTTCATATTCCGACTCTTCCTATTGGAGCATATGAAACTAGTAAGTTTTTGCGTGAGGTTGGAAAGTTCGCAGGAGTGGATGAGGAAAAGGTGGAAACTGTCATTAATGAGCATGAGAATTATTATTACTATCTGATTGAAAGATATGCAGACCTTTTTCTTGAAAACCGTGTTATCAATAAGCAGTTTTCCGTTGTTGCGGACGCACAGTATGCCCTCGGTATTACAAAGTTTTTAGCGAATGATTTAGGGCTTGTGCCAGCCAAACAGTTTATCGTGGATGATACGCCAAAACAATATCGTGCGGCAATTACAGAAGAATTCAAAAAACTGAATTTTAACTTGCAGGCAGAGGTTGTATTTGAAACAGACAGCTATAAAATTCATGAGCAGATAAAAGAGCATGACTACCACGGTTATCCGCTTATTCTCGGCAGCTACTATGAAAAGGAACTTACGGAAAGTCTGAAAGGAAATTACTTAAATATTGCATGGCCGGTACAAGATAAAGTGGTATTGGATGATTTCTATGCGGGCTATACAGGCGGCATCCGTCTGATTGAAGATATTTATACAGTAGCTGTCCAAAGGTTTAATTAGCGGGAGGGCAGGAAATATGTCTTATAAAATAGCGGTTGCGTCTTCCGATGGATTACACATAGATGAAACTTTTGGCTCGGCGAAAAGTTTTATTATATATGAAGTGGCAGATGGTATCTATAGAAGGCTGGAAGAAAGAGTTTTCCATGAGGAAGGAACAGAGCATGATGGAATATCTGTGGAGGATAGCTGTAATTCACCGGGTAGTTGCAAAACCAGAGGTGGTTGTGGCAGTAGTATAGGGGGCGGATGTGGTGGCTCCAAAGAAGCATCTGAAAAGGTGGAACAGATATCGGACTGCCGATGCGTTGTCTGTAAGAAGATTGGTTTTCACATACAAAAGCAATTAGAGCGGAAAGCTATTTCAGCTTTTGATGTCAATGTCTCTGTGGAAGAGGCATTGGAAAAGATATCGCATTATTTTACCCGTATGGATAACCATGAGTCTTTACGAATACAGAAGTGAACTACCCATCCCCTAAAGGTAATGGGCTTCTAAGGGGCTTCGCCCCTATTTAAGAAGTCTGGTATTTCAGTTTCCACCTGAAAAGTCAGGCAACCCTTATTCTTATTGGCGTGTCCACTTCGCCACTACTGTATAGGACTTTTCCGTCCACAACGCTACTTTTTACTGTAAGCAATATGACTATACTTTTTGCAGAAGGCTAACTGACGCTTAAAATTTTACGTACGGTACGATTAGACAGTACAACCACCTATTTTAACTTGTCAAAGTACGAATGTGATGTGCTTACATATTTATATGATATCATGTGTTTTGTTGAAATACAATGTTTTTCGTGTACTTTGTCGGGTGTAACGCCATTCATCCCACGGTCTAAAGACCATGGGTTTTCTGGCTAAATTATTATAAAAAAGATTGACTGGACAACCGAAGATTTCATAAAAAGAATCTTTGGTTGTCCATCTTTAGATAGAATTATTGGGTTTTTATTTGAGCAAAGGATTTTTCTACTGGAAAATGTATTATCCTCGTTAAAACTTCTGATTATCGGTTTTATTTGGGGTGCATCTATCGGATTTTTGACTGGATTGGCACTTGGGTATAATAAGAAAGTGGGATACTGGCTGAATCCAATCACCAAAGTAATAGGACCTATTCCAACAACTGCATGGATTCCATTGGCATTAAGCGTATTTCCAACCACATATGTGGCGAATGTATTTTTGATTGCGTTTGCTGTATGGTTTCCAGTAACATTGATGACAAGCAGCGGAATACAAAGTACCAGTCAGGTGCATTTTGAAGTGTCAAGTACATTAGGTGCGTCTACTTTATATAAGATTATACACGTTGCAATTCCAAGTGCAATGCCAAGTATATTTTTAGGAATATTTTATGGAACGGTTTCTTCTTTTGCAACGCTTATGGCCGTGGAGATGAATGGGAATTCCAGCGGAATCGGATGGTATATTAACTGGCAGAAACAGGTTATGATGTATGACGGCGTATATGCAGGTCTTATTATTATAGCAGTCATATGTTCTTTGATATTGACACTCTTATTTAAAGTAAGAGATCATATCTTGGTATGGCAGAAAGGAGTTATTAAATGGTAGGACAGATTTCAATACAGGAAGTAAGTAAAGAGTTTGTGAATCCAGATACTTCCAAAGAAAATATACATGCGTTAAACGGATTTTCATTGGATATTGCACCAGGAACTTTTATAAGCTTGATTGGACCGTCAGGATGTGGAAAGTCAACATTGCTAAGGCTGATAGGGGGATTAGATAATCCAAGCAGTGGTGCGATTTATCTGGATAATAAAAAGATAGAGAGGCCAGGAAGTGACAGGGGATTTGCATTTCAAGGCTCTAATCTTTTTCCATGGCTGACAGTTGAGAAAAATATTGCATTTGGATTAAAGGCGAGGCATATCTATAAGGAGCACCAAAAGGATGTCAGAGAGTTTATCAATCTTGTCGGGCTAGTTGGGTTTGAAAAATCATATCCCCATCAGTTGTCAGGCGGTATGCAGCAAAGAGCATCTTTAGCAAGGGCATTAGTAGGACATCCATCCGTATTGTTGTTAGATGAACCTTTAGGTGCCTTAGATGCGTTTACGAGAATGAATTTACAAGATGAGATATTAGATATTTGGAAAAAATATAATATGACGGTGATTATGGTTACGCATGATGTGGACGAGGCAATTTATATGTCAGATCAGGTAGTTGTTATGTCTGCGAGACCGTCAAAAGTAGAGGTTGTTATAGATATCGACCTTCCAAGACCTCGTGCGAGAGCTCAGGATACATTTCAGGAATATAGGTCAAAGATACTTGAAATTTTGAATTTTGGTGGAAAGATTGATGAAATAGAGTATTATCTATAAATCATTCCAGAGGAAATAAATTTATCATGTGAAATAGGCAAAATCTATTACAGATTATAGAAAATAAATAATTTGATTAATCCTATATGAATAGTATAATATTTATGCGAGAGCTTGCAGGCAAGGAGGTTTTTATGAGGATATCAACAAGAGGAAAAAATGCGATAAAGTTAATGATTGATTTGGCAACTTATAATCATGGAGAACCAGTAAGACTCAAGGATATAGCGAGAAGGCAGAATATATCTGAGAGATATTTGGAGCAGATTGTTGCGGTGCTGCATAAAGCAACATTAGTAAAAAGTATTAGAGGTGTACATGGAGGATATTTCTTGAATTATCCGCCTGAGAGATATACGGTGGGGCAGATTTTGAAAACTGTAGAGGGAAATATGTCACCGACGGACTGCGTTGGTGAAAATGGAATTTTGTGTAAAAATAAAGATATATGTGTAAGTTATCGGTTATGGGAGAAACTGGATACGGCTATCAATGATGTACTAGAAGGAATAACGTTGGCAGATATGCTGGAATGGCAGGATGAATTGATGATAGGTCAATATGTAATATGATATGTTTATGATACGAGGATAGCGTAAAAAAGAGATTAAACGATTAAAGCGGAAAACGGAGAATATTGATATGGGAAGATTGAATGGAGACAGGGCAGCTGAATATTTAGTAAAGCAGTAGAAAGACGAGGTGGAAAATATGGCAAAAGTACAATACTCTGGTGTGCGTGAAAGCAAGCCTGGAAGAATCAATGATTTGGGCACGACAGGAAAGGAGGTGGAGGAGAACTTTAAAAAAGGCTGTTTAAAAAGGGCTGACAGAAGTTTTGCACAGGGACTGCAATGCCAGCAGATTAACAGTATGGCAGCATTAATGTCATTGGAGGATTCTGTTTTTATCTCCCATTCTCCGCAAGGGTGTGTGGGATGTTCCATTATGGCAGTTGATATGTACCGTGTAGGACAGGCGCATAGGGGGATTAAAAATATTAAGAACCCAAGGATTATCGTTACCAATATCGACCAGAAGAGTGTTGTGTTTGGCGGGGAACAGAAACTGAGGGATTCTGTGAAAAAAGCAGTGGAACAGTACAATCCGAAGTTGGCATTTATTTATGCATCATGCGCATCGGGAATTATCGGTGATGATATAGATGCCATTGCTTCTGACTTACAACAAGAATATCCAGGTACGATTATGGTTCCGATTCATTGTGAAGGTTTTAAGTCTAAAATATGTGCCTCTGGTTTTGATGCCGCTTTTTTATCTATCAATAAGTACATATTAAAAAAAGAGAAAGTTCCAAGAGAAAAAGGTTTGGTTAACCTTTTTGCGCCGACAACTGTGAGTTTTGCAGACCAAAAGGAAATGGAGCGTATGCTTTTACAGATTGGCATTAAGGTAAATTATATCCCATTTTACAGTTCTTTGGAAAAGATTAAGAAGATACCTGCGGCAGAGGCTTCCACGTCCATTTGTAAAGTATTTGCTGATGAGTTTATGAAAACCTTGTGGGAGGACTATGAAATTCCATATTCCCATACCGTAATGCCAATCGGTATCCGTAACACAGATAAATGGTATCGTGGTATTGCGAAAGTATTAGGAAAAGAAAAGGAAGTGGAAGAGATTATTGCTATGGAGCATAAACGTATAGAACCGCTGGTGGCAGAGATAAGAGGCAGATTGCAGGGAAAACGGGTGTTTATCTGCGGAGGAACAGGGCGTTCTTTTGCAGCGGCAGCTTTGATTGATGACTTTGGCATGGAGCTTGTGGGACTGGAAACGCCTACCTATGATGATGATGCTCAAGTTGATATTGAATATCTCAATGGAATTCATAAAAATTTTGTGGTCGATATCGCAAATATGCAGCCATTTGAGCAGGTAAACCTTGTAAATAAACTAAAACCAGATGCGTTTATCGGAGTGCCAGAGTGGGCTGCAAAACTGGGTATCCCCACAACGCATGTTTTGGATGGCAAGCGCCCCACTATGGGATATGACGGACTATTATATTTGGGAAATAAAATTGCAGATCAGCTACAGAATCCAGGATTTAATGTGAAATTAGCAAAACATGTGAAACTGCCATACAAGGACTCATGGTATGAAGAAGATGCATTTAAGTATATTGAAGGAGGTATTTAGGATGTCACAGATATTGGAAAATCCAAGGGGAGGCTGTGTTTTGGCAGGAATCAATTCGGTTTTGGGTGCTTTGGATAAGGTATGTCCCATACTTCATGCGGGACCAGGTTGCTGTATGCAGACATCGGCAGCGGAACAGGGACAGTCAGGACATAAATCATCCTGCTTTGTCAGCAGTGTGTCGATTCCCTCAAGTAATATGCTAGAAAAAGAAGTGGTATTTGGGGGGACAGATAAATTAAGGACTACCATTCAGGGTGCCATTGATATTATGGATGCAGATGCTTTTTTTGCACTGACAGGATGTACCGCAGGCATCATTGGCGATGATATCATTAGTGTTACACAGGAGTTTCAGGATAAGGGGTATGAAGTTTATCCGATTGATACGCCAGGGTTTGCAGGAGACAGTAACCTTGGTTATGAAATAGTTTGGAATACTATGATAGACCAGGTGATAGAAGAGGATGTTATAAAAGATGAGAAGCTTGTAAATATTTTCGGGATTGTTCCTTATCATGATCCATTTTGGAGTGGTACATTGGAAGAGATTGACCGTATCTTGTCTTTGCTCGGGTTGAAGGTCAACACCTTTTTTACAAAACACCAGGGAATCAATGATATTAAAAAATGTTCAGGTGCAGCTTTGAATATTATTGTGAATCCATGGCTTTGGAATGGACCAGCAAAGAAATTTGAAGAAAAGTTCGGTGTTCCAAGCATAAGGATTCCAGGATTGTTTGTGGGGGCAACCGATACCACGAGTTTTGTCAGAAAGGTTGCAGAGGCTTTTCGCTTAGATGACGAGTTAGTTGAAAAGGTAATTGCCGCAGAGGAGGACTATGTCTATCATTATCTGGCGCAATCCATAGGAGTGGTAAGCTGGAAAAGGTTTGCGGTAGTTGCAGATGCAAATAATGCAGTAGGAATCACAAGATATCTGGCAAATGATTTTAGTTTTACTCCCGTACTTGTGATTATATCAGAACCAGTGTTTCGACAGGAGGATAAGGATAGAATTATTGCACAGGTTAATGATTTGGAATATGCAGTACCGCCAAGAATAGTGTTTACAGCAGACCAATATGAGATTAATCAGGCCCTTTTAAACGAGGAAAAGGAGATAACCCTACTGATTGGCAGCAGTAATGAACGTGAAGTCGCATTGGAAAAGGATATCCAGTTTATACTGGCATCATTCCCGATGAATGAGAGACTAGTTTTTAACCGCACCTATGCAGGATACAAAGGTAGCTTGACATTTACAGAGGATTTGTATGATAATCTATAATTGTTTTCGAGATGGCTCTAAATGATTATAATAGAAGAAGAGCAATGTGCTCCTGCAATTCTCAAAAACATTCATAATCCGCTCATTTTTCTTTGAAAAATGTCTACTTATCTCTTGGAATAATTGAATATATTTTACAGAATCGTCTAAAATATTCAATATAGTTTGCATTTTGCGATATAAAGATATATAATCATATTGAAAAAACACAGGAGTTAGAAGATTTAATTAACATTCTGGCTTCTGCTATTGGTTCGCTAACAAATCCGCCAAAGATTGAAGCTACCTTTAAAAGTACGATTCAGTCAACTATCAGTTTAAATACAATTAGACAATATATAGAGTATTTAGAAGATGCCTTTATTGTCAACAAGGCAAATCGTTATAACGTAAAGGGAAGAAAATATATTGGTACACCTTTAAAATATTATTTTGAAGATGTGGGACTTAGAAATGCAAGATTAGGGTTCAGACAGATTGAAGAAACTCATCTAATGGAGAATATCATTTACAATGAATTGCGAAGTAGAGGATACTCTGTAGATATCGGTGTTGTAGAAAAACGTGGAATAAACGAATATGGTAAAGAGTTCAAAAAGCAGCTGGAAATTGATTTTGTAGCTAATCTTGGTAGTAAACGTTATTATATTCAATCGGCTTTCAGTATGCCAACGGAAGAAAAACGTATTCAGGAAAAGGCTTCTCTTGTAAATGTAAAAGATTCTTTTAAGAAGATTATTGTTGTTAAGGACGTTATAAATATTACAAGAGATGAATATGGAATTACCACGATGAGTATATATGACTTTTTATTAAAAGAAAATAGTTTGGAACTATAATAATATCTTAAATAGGATTGAACGTGGAGCAATCTGGTATCAAAGGGGGCAAATAAGAATTACCCCTGATAGTACCTTGAAAAATTAAATGATATAGAGACAGGACTTTATTTAGAAGGGTCTACGTATGTGTATGAATTATTGAAAAATGAGAATCAAAGTAATAGTAGAGTGATTTTATAGCTTCTTGTTTGCAGGAGGTAAAAACTTTGATGTGAGGGACAAAAAAACGAGATATCAAGAGTGTTTCATTGAAAATATGTTGTATGATATTGTCATAATTGAGGAGAAGGAGTTCTTTCTTTGAGAGGAAGAGATATCGGAGGATGGATAGAAAAGGAAAAATCTTTTGTATATTAAGATAAATCTCTCTGATATCTCTTAAGAATGTTCTTAGGAGTGAAGTTCCCAGTAGAAGATGTATTGTTGCATTATGCCTTGTATTCCCTCATAGCGGTTCATTGGAAAGCCGTCCGCATAATGCGCATGAAGTGCCTGGTTGATATGGGTATCGACCGGGAAAGCTTCCAGATGATGCAGGGCATAAAGACAGATACAATCTGCGACTTTGACTCCGACTCCGTATAATTTTAGCAGTTCTTTTTTTGCCTCTTCGTATGGCATTGCCCTTAAAGCTTCGAGGGAGAAACTTCCAGAGGCGATGTCTTGGGCGGTTTTTCGGACATATTTTGCGCGGTAGCCAAGATTGCAGGCTTTTAGTTCGTCTTCCGTGGCATTGGAGAGGGCAGCAGGAGTTGGAAAGCTATAGTATATCGTATTATTTTTTGAAGTTAATTTCTCTCCGTATTTTTCACATATATTTTGGACGCAGCGGCGGATTCGAGCGATATTATTTTGCTGGGAAATTAAAAAAGAAATAATGATTTCCCATAAATCTTGTCTTAAGATATGCATGCCACTGCTAAGTCTGGCAGCTTCTTGTAGATATGTATCGGTTGGGTCAACTTGGTTGAGATAAGTTTGGTAATCTGTTTTTAAGTCGAAGTATTCTTCCCAGAAGGGAAATTCATCTATGGAACAAAAGAAGGTGGTTTCGTCTTCTTTTTGAGATAATTCTAAATATTGGTTTTGAGCAATGACAGAGAAGAGGTTTTCTTTGTCATTTATTTTTGTCATGCGAAAACATTGACCAGAATTGCATATTTGTTCTAAATTAAAATTGGAAATTTTTTTGGTTATCATATAAAAATCCTTTCTATCCTTTATGTCTTTTTGGGGGAGGAGATTGGTTAAATTGTTTGAAAGTTGGAGTAGCTAGGTGGGAGTGGAAGGTTAAAAGTATGATAACAGATTTTTTGGGGATTTGTCTATAGAGAAATATATCCATAAAATTTATAAAATGCCTTTTAGGCATGGCTTAAGCGTATAAACTAGGTATTTGCTATCATACAATATTTGGATTATACTATGGTTTATGAGAGAAAAGATGAATGAGGAGGAATTTTTTATGAGCAAGAAAGTTTTAGTAGCGTATTTTTCGGCAAGTGGTGTAACTACGAAGGCGGCAAAAAGGCTGGCAGAGGTGGCAAAGGCTGATCTTTACGAGATTAAGCCTGAGGTTCCTTATACCCGTGCAGATTTGGATTGGATGGATAGCAAGAGTAGGAGTTCGGTGGAGATGAATGATAAAAACTCTCGCCCAGCGATTTCGGATAAGTTAGAAAATATGCAGGAGTATGATACGATATTTGTTGGTTTTCCGATCTGGTGGTATGTTGCTCCGATGATTATTCATACTTTTTTGGAGAGTTATGATTTTACTGGAAAGACGATTATTCCTTTTGCGACTTCTGGTGGCAGTGGCATGGGTAAGACAAATGAAAAATTAAAATCAAGTTGCCCAGGAGCGGCATTGATGCCGGGAAAAATGCTAAATGGCAGGTTATCGGATGCTGAATTGAAGAGATGGATAGAAAGTCTGAGTTTATAATTTATCCAAAATATGGTGCTATAGCAGAGCCAAGTCATATCTGGTTCACTGAAAAGCAGAAAATTTGACAATAATAGTAGTATAAAAAATTTTTTCTTGGAGATGCTAAGAGGGAAAATTTGAAGAGAGAGGTGCTACTATGTTAGATGATACACAGATGTTAAATGATATTAGAAAAAATGTACAGATGGGATGTCAGGGAATTGACGAGGTTTTAGAGTATGTGACAAATGAAGACTTTCGTGCGGCTCTTCGTACGCAGAGAGAGGAATATAGCGAAATTTTCCACGAGGCAGATGAGATGCTAAAGACAATTGGTGCACAGCCGGAGGATATCCCTATGATGTCGAAGCTTTCCTCTAAGACGATGACAATGATGAAGACAATGGCAGACTCTTCGACAGAGCATTTGGCTGAAATGATGTACCAGGGAAGTGCGATGGGAGTGACAAAGGCAATTCGCAATAGTCGAGAGTATTCCGGGAAAAATACAAAAATTAACGATTTGTCGGATAAGATTGTAAAGACGGAGGAGAGAAATATGGAGGAGATGAAGAAGTTTTTGTAATTATTTGTATTTTATATAAGTGGTTTGTCTGTATGATTATTGCTTATTATAAGCGATTTATCTATATGACAGGCCACTTTTTTTAGCGTATGAAAGCAGTGCCCATAAAAAAGGACTGCTTTCATAGATACAGATACTTTAACGGCTAAAGTACGACCTGTTTTAATGACATGATGTTGGGGTCAAAAACCCTCTCACAAGCAAGCTTGCGTTGGATTTTTGACCTTTTGACCCTGGTATCATTACACAAATTTTCCAATATACTCGAAAGCATATGAGAATGATTTGTTTCAGTGAGTGAATTACATATTTCCTCTTAGAATATTTCCACTATTGGAAATATGATGTATTGTCACGGAGCCTGCTCTTACTTCTTTTCCAATTAGACCATAGGATTTTAATGTTTGATAAAGTCTCTCTCTATTGGTGGAA
Source organism: Blautia sp. (assembly GCA_030841965.1). Lineage (GTDB taxonomy): Bacteria > Bacillota > Clostridia > Lachnospirales > Lachnospiraceae > JAUUSJ01. The sequence continues at coordinate 963 of JAUUSJ010000062.1, read as the reverse complement.
TCCAAGTCACATAGAGGTAGACGACATGTCCCAACGGCATATCCCATTGCGCGCATAGCCTCTTTGATTGGAATAGGATTTACATCCATAAAAAGTGCTTCGATTAGGTCTAGGTATTTCATTTGAAGATTATCACTTATTTCTCCATTTCCATCAAAATAAGATTGACAAATTTGATGTGTTTCTTCTGGAAGGATATTTGACATGACTGAGATAACACCCTGTGCTCCTAATGCAAGAGCAGAGGTGATTTGGTCATCGTTTCCAGAATAAATGGCTAAATTGTCCTTACATAAATTTGCAATTTTTGCCATCTGAGAGAAATTGCCGCTTGCCTCCTTACAAGCAACAATATTTTCAATCTGGCTTAATCTCTGATATGTAGCTGGATAAATATTTACTCCTGTTCTCGAAGGAACATTATAGAGAATAATCGGAAGGTGTGTACTAGAGGCAATGGCATGAAAATGAAGGTATAGTCCTTCTTGCGACGCCTTATTATAATAAGGTGTTACATGCAGTAACGCATCCGCTCCAACTTCCTCACAAGCTTTGGAAATAGAAATAGCATGTGCAGTATTATTGCTTCCAGCGCCGGCAATTACAGGAATTCGTCCGTTTACTATATGAACAGCAAAGCGAACTAATTCGATATGTTCTTCATCAGAAAGCGTTGCACTTTCTCCTGTTGTTCCCGCAACTACGAGAGCGTCCGCTTTGTTTTCTATTTGAAATTCAATGATACGGCGAAATTCGTCGTAGTTTATAGAAGAATCTTCATTCATTGGTGTGATAATTGCTGTTGCCACACCTCTAAATATTATTTCTTTTGACATATAAAGTCCTCCTTTTTTTCAATAAATTAGTATTTTACAAAAATGTATGATAATTTTATGACCTCATCATAGCATGATACCAGGGTCAAAAGGTCTAAAATCCGATGCAAGCTTGCTTGCAAGAGGA
>JAUUSJ010000294.1 GCA_030841965.1 Blautia sp. | reverse complement strand
GTGCGGAGCAATTCGGTATCATAGGGGGCAAAAGACCTTTTGCCCCCAACATCATGATATAGAGACGAGGAATAGATAATGAAAAATTCAAGTGTAGCTCCATTTGTGAAATGGGCAGGTGGCAAACGTCAGTTGTTAACACAAATTAGAGAAAGAATGCCTGAAGTGTACAATAGCTATTATGAACCTTTTGTTGGCGGAGGTGCAGTGGTGTTTGAGCTGTTACCAGAAAAAGCTATAATAAACGATATTAATAAAGCATTAATAAATGCATATAAACAGATCTGTGAAGTTCCAGAAGCGTTTATTAGTGAGGTAAATCATTTGGATTCAGAAATGTGGGAAGATGGAAAAGAATATTATTATTTTTTAAGAGAGCGTTATAATGACAAATTAATGAAAGAAGAATTTGATATAGAATTGGCAGCATTATTTGTATTTATAAATAAACATTGTTTTAATGGCTTGTATAGGGTTAATGGAAAGGGATTATTTAATGTTCCATACAATAATAGTAGAAAAAAGTCTATTGATGCTGATTCTATTCGAGCAATATCAGAATATTTGAAGAATATAACGATTATAGAAGGCGACTTTCAGAGTGCGTGTGAAAAGGCTCAAGCAGGTGATTTTGTATTTCTTGATAGTCCTTATGTTCCATTAAATCCGACTTCCTTTGAATCTTATACGAAAGAAGGATTTGATATAGAGAGTCATAAAAGACTTTCTCATTTATACGATGAGTTAACGGCAAGAGGATGTTATTGTATGTTGACGAATCATAATACAGAGCTTATTAATGAGTTATATGGTAATAAAGGGTATCGAATAGATGTGGTAAGTGTGAAGCGCCTGATAAACTCAGATGCTTCTAAGCGTGTGGGAGAAGAGGTTATCATTTGCAATTATTAAGAATGGTGTGATGTAATGAAAAAGAGAAATTTTGATGCATGGTTAAGTCAATTTAGAGCAAGTATAGCTACATATGATTACTATGTCGATTTTGAAAAAGTACACAAAAATGTTGATGAAATTAAAATCGAACTGAATATACTTAATTCGTTGATTGGAAGTAAAAATATTAAGGATGATTTTATTCAAATATTGAAAAGATATCCAGAAACATTGAAAGTGATTCCGATATTATTGGCGAAGAGAGAACGTGAAATTTATTGTCAAGACGAAAACGGGGGTTATTTATATCGATTTAAGGAAAAATATCCGTCGAATAGCCATTTATCCTATGAAAGATATTGTTATTTTATGGAGAAGACAGGATTATTTGACTTATTACAGAATCATCTTATTAACAATTTAGTTGATTATGTAACTGGTGTTGAAACTGGTCTTGATTCAAATGGACGAAAAAATCGTGGAGGACATTTGATGGAAGATTTAGTTGAAAAATATATACAGAAAGCTGGATTTATAAAAGATATTAATTATTTCAAGGAAATGTATCTTGTAGAGATTGAAGAGAAATGGAATATAGATTTATCAGCATTATCCAACCAAGGAAAGGCAGCAAAGCGCTTTGACTTTGTGGTTAAGACGGCAAATACTATTTATGCAATTGAGACAAATTTCTATACGAGTGGTGGTTCAAAATTAAATGAAACTGCTCGTAGTTATAAAATGTTATCGCAAGAAGCTGAAACAGTAACCGGATTTCAATTTGTGTGGATTACAGACGGAATTGGTTGGAAAAGTGCAAGAGGGAATCTAAGAGAGACATTTGAGGTGATGGAACATATTTATAGTATTGATGATATGGAGCATAATGTGATGAAAGAAATATTCATTTAAGGACATAAGAGTAGAATCAAAAGATTGATTTTCATATAGATGGCTCTATGGTTTATTTCGAGTGCATTGAATAGGAAGATATAGATTATTTAATGATGCAGTTTTTTAACGATATTTAGTGCGATTAGCACAAAATTGAAAATGTCCATGTTTTCTTGTATAATCGGGAATAATGATTAGATTGAGAAATCGAGATTTGAGGAGGGAAGAGAAATGATATTAAAGAATCAGTATCCTATATGTGAATTTGACACCAGTAAAGCTCCGCTTATTCAAGCAGCGAATTTTTTGGATAAAAGTCTTCCAGAAAAATGTGTTATTACCTTTTTTAGGAAGGAGCTGGAACAATTTGTTGCAAAAAACAATCTTCCTGTCGTCGGTTATCTTAACTCAGAGGTGCTTGACATACCTGTGTATGAATATGTATATGGCGCAGATAGGATTTGTATTACGATGGCATTTTGTGGTGCGCCTGGCGCAGCAGTAACGCTTGAAGAACTACATGCTATGGGATGTAAAAAGTTCATAATTTGTGGGGGCGCAGGGGCATTAACAAAGGACAGTAAAGTAGGAGAAATCATTATCCCAGTCTCAGCGGTTAGAGATGAGGGAACCTCCTATCATTATTTAATAACTTCTCGGAATCTTCAGCCCTGATTTTATAAGGCTTTCAGACTCTTAT
>JAUUSJ010000061.1 GCA_030841965.1 Blautia sp. | reverse complement strand
AAAGCGTCTCCCTCCCAAGTATCTTCTCAAAGCGTCTCCCTCCCAAGTATCTTCTTCAAAGCGTCTCTTTCCCAAGCGTCTCTCCCAATTATCTTTTCTTCAACAAAATCCTCTTTTTCCTCCTCCATGTCTAATTTATAACAAAAAATTTCCATATAAATTCCAAAAAGAACAAAAAATTTTTGTGAAACATACAAATATTTATCCTCATCCCATCCTTCAAAAACTAATACGAATCAAACATAACCCCCAAAAATCCCCCTCCTTTCTATAAAATTCTAAAATAAAATCCCTAAACCCTATAATTTTATCTGACAAATAAAACCAAAAATCCCCCATAATTCCCCACCCTAATTAGTTATTTTTTTAACAAACTCAAGAAAATTTCATCTATTAATTTATCAATTTAAACAATTGAGAATATGAATAATTATAGATAATACTCGAATTTTTTAGAAAAAATGCAAAATAGAAAAATTAGTATTTAGAAAAAATGTGAAAATTTGATGAAAAAATTTTTTAAATAAAAATTAACTTATGAGGTATTGCAAAATCAAAAACATTGTGATAATATTAACATATCTTATACAAATAGTCATAAGAATTGATAAGGGAATTCTTATGGTCTTTTCACATTTATTTAAATGGAGGATTTTTATTATGGCGAAAAAAGTAGTTTTAGCAGGCGCATGCCGTACAGCTATTGGCAAGATGGGTGGAGCTTTAGGAACAACTCCAGCTGTAAAATTAGGAACTATTGTTATCGAGGAAGCTCTTAAGAGAGCAGGTGTACCTAAGGATCAGGTTGACCATGTATATATGGGATGTGTAATTCAGGCTGGTTTAGGACAGAACGTAGCTCGTCAGGCTTCTATCAACGCTGGTTTACCTATCACAACACCAGCAGTTACTGTAAACGTTGTTTGTGGTTCTGGTCTTAACTGTGTAAATATGGCAGCTCAGATGATTCAGGCAGGCGACGCTGATATCGTTGTTGCAGGTGGTATGGAGAATATGTCCATGGCTCCTTACGCATTACCACAGGCTCGTTTCGGATACCGTATGAACAATGGTAAGATCATTGACACAATGGTTAACGATGCTTTAACAGATGCATTTAATCAGTACCACATGATGATCACTGCTGAGAACGTAGCAGAGCAGTGGGGAATCACACGTGAAGAATTAGATGAGTTTGCAGCAAATAGCCAGCAGAAATGCGAGAAGGCTATGGCTGAAGGCAAATTCAAAGAAGAAATCGTTCCTGTAGAGATTAAGACAAGAAAAGGAACAGTTGTAGTAGATACAGATGAGGGACCTCGTGCTGGAACAACAGCTGAGAGCCTTTCCAAATTAAAATGCTGTTCAGGAAAAGGACCAGACGGAGTTGTTACAGCTGGTAACGCTTCTGGTATCAATGACGGTGCAGCAGCAATCGTTGTTATGAGCGAAGAGAAAGCAAAAGAGTTAGGTGTTACACCTATGGCAACATTCGTAGCTGGAGCTCTTGGTGGTGTTGCTCCTGAGATTATGGGTGTTGGACCTGTTGCTTCCACAAAGAAAGTATTTGAGAAAACTGGCTTAACAATTGACGATATGGATTTAGTTGAAGCTAACGAAGCATTCGCAGCTCAGTCTATCGCAGTAGCTCGTGACCTTAACTTTGATATGAGCAAGGTTAATGTTAACGGTGGAGCTATCGCTCTTGGACATCCTGTAGGAGCTTCTGGATGCCGTATTTTAGTTACACTTCTTCATGAGATGCAAAGAAGAGACGCTAAGAAGGGTCTTGCTACACTTTGTATCGGTGGTGGTATGGGTTGCAGTACTATCGTTGAGAGAGACTAATATTTAGCATTCAATAATATATTTTATACATAAATCAAAGGAGTAATTGATTATGGATTACATTTTATATGAGGTAGAAGGCGCTGTTGGTACAATTACTATCAATCGTCCAAAGGCTTTAAATGCATTGAATAGCCAGGTTCTTGATGAATTAAACGCTACACTCGATGCTGTAGATTTAGATACAGTTAGATGCTTGATACTTACAGGTGCTGGAGACAAATCCTTCGTAGCTGGTGCTGATATCGGAGAGATGAGCACATTGACAAAAGCTGAGGGTGAAGCTTTTGGTAAGAAGGGAAATGACGTATTCCGCAAATTAGAAGTATTCCCTATTCCAGTTATCGCTGCAATCAACGGATTTGCATTAGGCGGTGGATGTGAGATTTCTATGAGCTGTGATATTCGTATCTGCTCTGAGAACGCTGTATTTGGTCAGCCAGAGGTTGGTCTTGGAATCACACCTGGATTTGGTGGAACACAGAGACTTGCGAGAACAGTTGGTGTTGGAATCGCAAAACAGATGATTTATTCTGCAAGAAATATCAAAGCTGCTGAAGCTTACCGCATTGGTCTTGTCAATGCTGTATATGCTCCAGAAGAGTTAATGCCAGCAGCTAAGAAGCTTGCTGCAACAATCGCTGCAAACGCTCCTATCGCTGTTCGCAACTGTAAGAAAGCGATTAACGATGGTCTTCAGGTAGATATGGATCAGGCAATCGTTATCGAGGAGAAGCTTTTTGGTGACTGCTTCGAGACAGAAGACCAGAAAGCTGGTATGGGTAATTTCTTAGAGAAAGACAAATCGAAAAAATTGAAAGTCGTTCCATTTAAGAATTGCTAAGTTTGAATATAGAATAAATTTTTGGAGGTAACATTATGAAAGTTGGAGTTATTGGTGCAGGTACTATGGGCTCTGGTATTGCTCAGGCATTTGCTCAGACAGAAGGATATGAAGTTTGCTTATGTGATATCAACGACGAGTTCGCTGCAAACGGTAAAAAGAAAATCGCTAAAGGATTTGAGAAGAGAGTAGCTAGAGGAAAGATGGATCAGGAAAAAGCTGACGCAATCCTTGCTAAGATTACAACAGGTACAAAGGATATCTGTGGTGACTGCGATTTAATCGTAGAGGCTGCTTTAGAGGTTCTTGAAGTAAAACAGCAGACATTCAAAGAGTTACAGTCTATCTGTAAACCAGAGGCTATTTTCGCTACAAATACATCCTCCTTATCAATCACAGCAATCGGAGCAGGACTTGACAGACCAGTTATCGGTATGCATTTCTTCAACCCAGCAGCTGTTATGAAGTTAGTTGAGGTTATTGCTGGATTAAATACACCAGCTGAGACAGTTGAGACAATCAAGAAGATTTCTGAGGATATCGGAAAAACTCCTGTACAGGTTGAGGAAGCTGCAGGTTTCGTAGTAAACAGAATCTTAATCCCTATGATCAACGAGGCAATCGGAATCTACGCTGACGGTGTTGCATCTGTTGAGGGAATTGATACAGCTATGAAGTTAGGTGCTAACCACCCAATGGGACCTTTGGCATTAGGTGATTTAGTAGGTCTTGATATCGTGCTTGCTATCATGGAAGTACTTTACAACGAGTTCGGTGATCCTAAGTACCGTCCACATCCATTATTAAGAAAAATGGTTCGCGGTGGTAAGTTAGGAATGAAGACTGGCGTAGGATTCTATGACTATAGCAAATAAATTTTAATAAGATTTTCGCAAATATAAAGCATTGTTGAAAGCGGCATTTGCTGCTTTCAACATTCTGTGTAAAGATAAATTAGAAGCATTTTCCATAATTTCGCAATGGCAGAATGTTTCTATATATAGTATCCGGTTATTCGGAGAAGCTTTGGTGGATGGCTTTTATTTTTCTATGCTTCGGGCAGAGAGAAGATTCACTTTAGAGTATGCGGCGAGTTCGCAGACTCGATATTAGAATTGTATTATATTGTAAATTATATGGAGGAATAATTATGGATTTCGCATTAAGCAAAGAGCATGAGATGGCGAGAACTCTCTTTAGAGATTTCGCAGAAAATGAAGTAAAACCTCTTGCACAGGAAACAGACGAAACAGAGCAGTTTCCAGCTGAGACAGTGGAAAAAATGGGTAAATATGGTTTCTTAGGAATCCCAGTACCAAAAGAGTACGGCGGACAGGGATGTGACCCTTTGACATATGTTATGTGTGTTGAAGAGTTATCAAAAGTTTGTGCTACAACAGGCGTTATCGTTTCTGCACATACATCTCTCTGTATTGACCCTATTATGACATACGGTACAGAGGCTCAAAAACAGAAATACGTTTCCAAACTTGCCACAGGTGAGTATCTTGGAGCTTTCGCATTGACAGAGCCAGGTGCTGGTACTGACGCTCAGGGCGCTCAGACAAAAGCTGTTTTAGATGGTGACGAGTGGGTATTAAACGGATCCAAATGCTTTATCACAAATGGTAAAGTTGCAGACGTTTATATCGTAATTGCTATTACAAGCATTACAGAAGACAGAAGAGGTAGAAAGAAAAAGAATTTCTCCGCATTTATCGTAGAAAAAGGAGCTCCAGGATTCTCCTTCGGAACAAAAGAGAAGAAGATGGGTATCCGTGGATCTTCTACATATGAGTTAATTTTTGAAGATTGCAGAATTCCTAAGGATGCATTACTTGGAAAAGAAGGAAAAGGCTTCCCAATCGCTATGCATACATTGGATGGTGGACGTATTGGTATCGCTGCTCAGGCACTCGGTATTGCAGAAGGTGCTTTAGAGAGAACTATTGCTTATACAAAGGAAAGAAAACAGTTCGGTAGAACAATCGCACAGCAACAGAATACACAGTTCAAGTTAGCTGATATGGCTGCTAGAATTGAGGCTGCACAGTTATTAGTTTATAAAGCTGCTATGGCTAAGGCTACACAGAAGGTTTACTCTGTAGAGGCAGCTAAGGCTAAATTATTCGCTGCTGAGACAGCTATGGCTGTTACAACAGAATGTGTACAGTTATTCGGTGGATACGGATACATCAGAGAGTACGATGTAGAACGTATGATGCGTGATGCTAAGATTACTGAGATCTATGAAGGAACTTCCGAGGTTCAAAGAATGGTTATCTCTGGTGCTTTACTTAAATAATTGAGAATTTATATAAGGAGTGAAAATACATGAAAATCGTAGTATGTATTAAACAGGTTCCTGATACAAAGGGCGGCGTTAAATTTAACCCAGACGGAACACTTGATAGAGCAGCTATGCTTGCTATCATGAACCCAGACGACAAGGCTGGTCTTGAGGCAGCATTAAGAATTAAAGAAGAGACAGGCGCAGAAGTTACAGTACTTACAATGGGTCTTCCAAAGGCTGATGATGTACTTCGTGAAGCTATGGCTATGGGAGCTGACAAAGCAATCCTCGTTACAGACCGTGTTTTAGGTGGAGCTGATACATGGGCTACATCTACAACAATCGCTGGTGCATTGAGAAATATTGATTATGACTTAATTATCACAGGTCGTCAGGCTATTGACGGTGATACAGCTCAGGTTGGTCCACAGATCGCAGAGCATCTTGGACTTCCAGTTATTTCTTATGCAGAAGATATCAAAATTGATGGAGATTCTGTTATCGTTAAACGTCAGTACGAAGACAGATATCATATGTTAAAAGCAAAAATGCCTTGCTTAATCACAGCTCTTTCTGAGCTAAACGAGCCTAGATACATGACACCAGGCGGAATCTTCGATGCTTATGCAAGCGAAGTTACAGTTTGGGGAAGAAAAGACTTAAAAGATGTTGATGATTCCAACCTTGGTTTGAAGGGATCACCTACAAAGATCGCTAAGGCTTCTGATAAAGTACGTAAGGGAGCTGGAGAAAAGGTTAACCTTGATCCAACAGAATCCGTTGCTTATATCATGGGCAAATTAAAAGAGAAACATGTAATCTAATAATTCAGAAAGAAATGTGGTGAATAGAATGGGTTTAGAAGCATATAAGGGCGTATATATTTACGCACAGCAGGTAGACAATGAAATTAGTCCAATCGCTTTTGAATTAATTGGAAAAGCAAAAGAATTGGCAAAAGATTTAGATACAGATGTAACAGCAGTTCTTCTCGGATCAGACGTAAAAGGTTTAGTAGATCCATTAGCAGAGTACGGTGCAGATAAGGTTATCGTAGTAGATGATCCAGCATTAGAGACATACAGAACAGAACCATACGCACAGGCTTTAGCTGCTGTTATCAATGAATTCAAACCAGAAATTATGTTAGTTGGTGCTACAGCAATCGGTAGAGATTTAGGTCCTACAGTATCTGCTAGAGTAGCAACAGGTCTTACAGCTGACTGTACAGTACTTGAGATTGGTGATTTCCCTCTCAATGCTTTACCAGGACAGGAAGACAAACAGAAACATAATCAGTTACTTATGACTCGTCCAGCTTTCGGTGGAAACACAATCGCTACAATCGCTTGCCCAGACAACCGTCCTCAGATGGCGACAGTTCGTCCTGGTGTTATGCAGAAGATTGATCCTATCCCTGGAGCAAAGGCTGAAGTTATCGAGTTCGATGCTAAGTTAGAAGAGAACGACAGATATGTAGAGATCATGGAAGTTGTTAAGGCAGTTGGAAAAGTTGAGAACATCATGGACGCTAAGATTTTGGTATCTGGCGGACGTGGAGTTGGAAGCAAGGAAAACTTCGCTATGCTTGATGAACTCGCAGAAGTTTTAGGCGGAATGGTAAGCTGCTCTCGTGCCGTTGTAGAGAACGGATGGAAAGCACAGGATTACCAAGTAGGACAGACAGGTAAGACAGTTCGTCCTAATGTATACTTCGCAATCGGTATCTCCGGAGCTATTCAGCATGTAGCTGGTATGGAAGAGTCTGATATTGTTATCGCTATCAATAAAGACGAGGATGCTCCTATCTTTGATGTAGCTGATTACGGTATTGTTGGTGATTTGAATAAGATCGTTCCAGCTTTGACAGCTCAGTTAAAGGCAGAATTAGGAAAGTAAGATATTGAAAATTATATACCCGTTTAGGCGTATTGTTTTATGCCTTGGGGTGAGAAGATAGCTTCGCTATTTTGTAAAGTATAGATTTTTAATTTGAGTTTAAACGAGAAAAAAAGCCCATATACTACTTGGATGAGTGGTGTATGGGCTTTTTATTATAAAAAATTTTGGAATAGTTTAGACTTCTATGGTCAATGATTATGATTTGTGTTTTGTTAGTATTTGGGGGGATGATGGAAAGAGACGCTGAGAGAACAGGCAAGTATCTCCTCTGAAAACACGTTCGTTCCCACTCTAAAAAAATTATCCAACTAACAGAATTTTGATACTATATACTTAGTGATGGCGCTTTATCTTTTTCTTGATTTGAGGAGAGAGTTTAGGTAAAATAGTTTAGGTATAAGTAATTTAGATAGATTGATGGTTAAGGAATTGTAAAAGAAGTTTTAAAAGAAAAAAGGATGGTGAATATATTTGCAAAAGGATGATATTATTATTAGAAAAGGGATTGTACATATATTGGATACCAATAGAGGAGAGATGGCGTTGTCGGAGCAGATGCTTGACTTAAAGCCGGATTTAAATGATTTTATTCGAGGGCATATTTATAAGATTCTTTCTTCGGATGATGCGAAGAAATGTAGGTTCGAGGAGGCTGCTTCTCCTGTTTTTAGTATGCTTGAGGAGTTAGATGAGGGAGAGGATTCTTCTTTTATCGATGTGAGTAAGAAGCTTGCGGAGCATTTATTTGATATTATGACGCAGGGAATGGATATTCCAGCGGCGGATTTGGTTGTGGCGAGTTTTCAGGTGGAGAGTACCGTGCATTTGGCATTGCTTAAGATGAATTATAAGGAGAGCTATATTCACAATCAGTCTGAGGATAGCGATAATCAGATTGTAAAGCAGAGAATTATCTTGCCGTCGGGCGGCTCAAGACTTTCTGAGGCGGCAGTAATTAATTTGGAGAATTATGAGATTTGGTTGTTTGAGAAAAAATATGAGATAAATGGGGAGAAGGTAAATTATTTATCTGAGAATTTCTTAGTTTGTCATACTCAACTGCCAGTGAAGAAGAAGTTGAATATTTTGACGAAGGTTATCAATGATGTAAATAATAAATTTAACCATGTGGATGTAGATACGAAGTTAAAATCTAAGAGTATTTTACAGGATGAGTTTGTGGAGAATAATGCGTTTGATGTGCATGATATCGGTGAAAAAGTATTTGAGGGACATCATGAGATGCAGCAGGAATTTGAGGAGAAGATGGAAAAATACGATATGCAGTATGATAATTTTACGGTGGTGAATGATAGCACGGTAAAGAAATTGGAGAAGCAGGTTATGGTGACGGATACTGGTATCGAGATTACGATTCCGATGGAGGAGTATAAGACGAAGAGTAATATTGAGGTTGTGACGGATGTGGATGGAACGACTACAATTACGATTAAGAATATTGATAATCTTGTTTTGAAATAGGAGGAAAAATACAATATTCAAGGATAAAAAGTAATCGCTATTATTGCCAAGAATGACGGTTATTTAGTTCCATTATTATTGAGGGTGAACTTAAGTATTGTAAGAAAAAAATGGCGTTTATCCCAGCGGCAAGCCAATGGGATAAGCGCCTAATTTTTATTAAGGATTAAAGTCCGTTAATTATTTGTTACTTCTTCTCCAAATCTTCATAGCGTCAGCGTCTTTGATAAGCTGGTCTCTAAAGTCAGGATGAGCGACAGAGATAATCTTCTCTGCTTTTTGCCATGTGGAGCATCCCTTTAAGTCAACGATACCGTACTCAGTTACGAGATAGTGGATATTCGCACGTGTATCTGTGACGATGGAGCCATTTACCAAGGTAGGAACGAGACGAGATTTTACTTCGCCGGATTTTGTCTTGAATGTGGAAGAACAACAGATAAAGCTCTTACCGCCCTTGGATGCATATGCGCCCATAACGAAGTCGAGCTGTCCGCCGGCACCACTGATATGCTTTGTACCGCTGCTCTCTGCACTTACCTGTCCAAAGAGGTCTACTTCGATGGCGTTATTGATTGACATAAAATTATCAAGCGCAGAAATAGATGGAATGCTATTTGTGTATTCTACAGGGGCAGACATACACTCAGGGTTATCATCTAAGAAATCATATAACTTCTGAGTTCCGGCTGCGAATGCATATGTCTGGCGATAAGGGTCGATATTTTTGCGAGCACCTGTAATCTTACCAGCTTTTGTGATGTCAACGAAAGCGTCAACATACATCTCTGTATGTACACCGAGGTCTTTTAAGTCAGACTTTGCAATCAAAGAACCAACTGCGTTAGGCATACCGCCGATACCGAGCTGGAGACATGCGCCGTCAGGAATTTCATTTACGATTAATTTGGCAACTGCCTCGTCAATCTCACTTGTAGCTCCAGATGGAAGCTCGCCGATATTAGGGTTATCGCCCTCAACGATATAAGTAACATCTGAGATATGAATACCTTCGTGGAATCCACCGAGACAACGTGGCATCTTCTCATTTACTTCAACGATGATAACTTCTGCTTTATCGCACATTGCCTTCATATGAGAAGCGTTTGGTCCGAAGTTAAAATATCCATGCTTATCCATAGGTGCAACCTGGAACATAGCGACGTTGATAGGGTCTACGTTCTCGCGGTAGTATCTTGGAAGCTCAGAATAACGAATTGGGGCGTAGAAAGCAAAGCCCTGCTGTGCCCATTTTCTCTCGATTCCTGAAGAATGCCATGAATTCCATGTGAAGTGGTCGCCAGGGTTCTCGATTTTGCCGATTTCTGGAACCCAGAGAGCGATACCGCCACGGACATTGATGTTTTCAAGCTCAGGCATACGTTTTGCCAAAGCTGCGTCGAGTGCCACGGGATGTCCTGTACACCAGCCATAGTCAATCCAGTCACCAGATTTTACGACTTTGACGGCTTCGTCTGCTGTTACAAGCTTTGAAGCGTAGTCTTTGATATAACTCATTGAAAAATTCCTCCTTAATTGAATATAGTAATAAGAACTGTGTTAGAAAATTAACTATTTATATCATAACATTTTTGACAGATAGGGTCAAGGAAAATACGTGATAGAAATGGCGGAAGATTGGGCGACAGGAGGAGGGGGGACAGGAGGAGTGGGGACAGACGCCAAGAGAGGCAGGAGATATGTCCTCGAAAAACACGTTCGTTCCCACGGTTTTTCGACATACGCTGATTTTTGCCGCTTCCCGCAAACTCGCACCTTTGGTGCTCAGACAGTGCTCCAGCGGCAAAGCTAAGTATATCGAAAAACCGCTCCACTCTCTATCGTTTTTCGAGGACATATCTCCTGCCTCTCTTGGCTGTGTATTGGCAAAATACTATAGTATTCTCTTTTGTAAGATAATTATGATATGATTTAAGAAGTCATTGTCATTGGGTTTGGACTGTATTCTGGGGTTGAGTGGTGTCTTGAGTCTGAGTGGTGTTCTGAGGTTGAGTGGTGTCTTGGGGTTGAGTGGCATTCTGAGTTTGGGTGGCGCCTTGGGTAGTGGATTCACTCTGAGCGGCAGGAATGAGAGAGCTGCGATACTCAATTTTTTGCATAATACGGTCATACTCGGTTCCCTGGGCAGGTGTAGGTTTATAATTATTGTAACTAGCTGTCGAAGAAATAGAACAAGGAATGATATTTGTCACATTATCTGCCTGTACTCCCTCAGAACTAATCGTAAAGGTCTGTTGAAAAATCATTGTATCCTTATCTCTCGGGTTAGAGTTTCCTCCAAAGCAAAAGTTTCCAAGACTATAAACAATATTTTTTCCATTATACTGCTCAATTCCCTGAACAACATGTGGATGATGTCCACAGACAAGGTCAGCGCCCTCATCGACAGCGAGACGTCCCAATGTTCTTTGAATCTCAGTTGGAGCTGCATCAAGCTCATTTCCCCAGTGAAAGATAACGATAATTAAATCAGCACCTTCGGATTTTACTTTTGCGATATTTGTCTTTAGTTGCTCTGAGCATCCTAAGTGGTCTCGAAGTTCATAGATACCTACTAATCCGACTTTAATACCCTTGATATCCATGATTGCTGTTTTTTCATAGCCAAAGTTAACGATGTTTTGTGTATCTAAGGCTGTTATTGTATCTGTATAGCTCGTATCACCGTAATCATGGCTGTGATTATTTGCCGTATTTACAGCCTCCACAGAGCCGGATGTCAAAATTTGCGCAAATTCAGGAGGGGCTTTGAAGGCATATTGTTTTGCAGCGCGAGTTTCAGAGGTGGTTAAGGTACCCTCGAAGTTAGCGATAGTCAAGTCATCGGCGGAAAAAATATCTCTGACATTTTCTAGAAAATAATCTTTTCCATATTGATAATAAAAGGCATTGAGACTTGTGTTATAGTTAAAATTCTGGTCGGTTCCAAGTGTGCAGTCTCCTACGACACTGACCGTGAGTGTGACAGGTTCCCTTATGGCTGCCTCTGTCGTCGCCTCAGTAGTTGCCTCGGATGTCGCTTCTTGGGTAGAAGAAGTAGTTTGAAAATGTTGAGTTAATTTATGTATGCCGAATCCAACGAGAAAAATAGGAAGGAGAAGGACAAAACCTCTTGTGACATAAAAAAAGATACGTCTCTTTAGCCGTCTGATTTTTCTCTGTTTTATTTGTTCTTTTGTTAGTTTTCGTTTTCTTTTAGGAGTAGTTGTAGTATTTATATCTGTCTGTCTCTGAGAAGTAGGTGATTTTGTCGTTTTGGATTTGGTTTGGTTGGACGAAGAATTTGTCATAATCAGTTATTTCCCCCTTACTTATCGTTGATTATGGAAAGCATAAAAAATTTATGTCGTAATTTGTAATTAAAAGTATAGGATTATTTAGGGGTAATGTCAATTGATTTTAGCTTATTTTGAGCAAAAAAATCTAATCGATTAGAGAGGATGTTTTAAGTCGCCGAGAGAGGGAGTTTGGGGCTTAGGGAGAGTCATTATCCTAGGCAAGTGAGAAAAAATATGACGGATAAGAACTTCTTAAATACTTTCTAATCAGATAGATTCAATATGATAGTCTACTTAGAAAACATTTTTATCTATAAATTTTTATAAAATTTTATATTTTTTTTGCGTATTATCTGTAAAATATTTGAAAAGTTGATTATGTATTTAAATAGTTGATTTTTGAGACATGTAGTAAATAAAGTTGTATAATTTAGACAACTAAATTAGTAAAGAGGTATATAGAAAAGAGAAGATATCCTGAATTGCGGATACAGGTGATATCTATATTTAGTAGATATGCCCGTTTTTTATATACGTACCGTCTAGAATGTTATGCAGTAAGAACGTGATAAGATGGGTGTTAGATGGGTATGCTGAGGAGGGGAATTATGACAGAGCGTGAACTGAGAAAGCTGAGCCGGGTCGATCTTTTGGAGCTACTTTTAAAAGAAAGCAAGGAGAATGAGAAGCTTCGAACGGAGTTAGAGGAGGCAAGAAAGCAGCTTGCTAGCAGAGAAATTCAAATAGATACTGCGGGCTCTATTGCAGAGGCGGCATTGAGACTTAACGGCGTTTTTGAGGCAGCGGAACGGGCGGCAGCACAGTATGTGGAAAATGTGCGTCGGATTGCGGAGGAACAATTATCGTGAGTCAAAAAGAGAAAAAAAGAATCATTAGGGAAATGCCTACGACTGAACAACTGGAAACAGAGTTGAAAAGAGAAAAATATCAGCTTCGTTATCGAAGTATACTGCGGAGTACGGTTTTTACATTGATTACAGTGGCAGCTGTTGCAATCTTAATTGCAACTTTATTACTTCCAGTACTACAAATTTATGGTACATCTATGACACCTACTTTGCACGACAAAGAGATTGTCATATCGTTGAAATCCTCCAATCATGAGTTAGGGGATATTATTGCTTTTTATTATAATAATAAAATTTTAGTAAAGCGCGTAATCTGTGGCGCTGGTGACTGGATTGATATTGATAAGGATGGGACTGTTTATGTAAATGGAACTGAGATGGATGAGCCTTATCTTACAGAAAAAGCATTGGGAGACTGTAATATTGAATTGCCCTATCAGGTACCAGATGGAAAGGTGTTTGTTATGGGAGATCACAGAGCTACATCCGTGGATTCTAGAAATACTTCTATAGGATGTGTTTCTGAGGAGCAGATAGTAGGAAGGATTGTATTTCGCGTCTGGCCGTTGAATCGGTTTGGTGCGGTAAACTAGAAAAGGAGGAGCCAGTATGAAAAAGCTTTTAGCAGAGGCGGCGGGATATTTATCGAAAAAGCACCGTCATAATGTTTGGATGCGGATAGTCGCTGTTTTGGGCTGTATTGTAGTGTTTTGTACTACCTATGCATTGATTTTGCCAGCTATTACAGTGGAAAATAAAGTTATCTGCGGACAGGAAGAGCATCAACATAGTGAGAGCTGTTATAGCAGAGAGTTGGTGTGTTATAAGGAGGAGAGTGAAGGTCATATCCATACGGATGATTGTTATGAGACTGTGAAGACATTAATCTGTGACCAAGAAGAAGATGAGAATCATATCCATGGCGATGAATGTTACGAGAGCAGTAGAGAACTGATATGTGAGCAGGAGGAAGCAGAGGCTCATGTACATACAGATGATTGTTATAGCAGTCCGACCTTGGTATGTGGATTGGAAGAGCATGTTCATGATTTGACCTGTTATGAGGATGAGAGCGTAACTGCAGATACTTCACAGGATGAAAGCACGGTTACAGATATCGCGGGAAGTACAAGTGAAGTACAGACAGAAGAGGTGGAACAGACAGAGGAGAATGCGAGAACTACTCAGACTTATGAGGCAGAGGCAAAAGACTATACAATTAGCGTCAGCTATGGACCTGAGGCAGAGATTCCTGAGGGAGCAAAATTAAAAGTAACAGAGTATCCGAAAGATTCCGAAGTTTATTTAGAACGCTATAAAAAAGTCTCTGAACTGAATAACTGGGAAGAGGATAAGAAAGAGAATACTCGTTTATTTGATATTGGTTTTTATTTAGAAGAAGAAAAAGTACAGCCTGCTGCGGAGGTAGAAGTAAAGATTATCTATTCCAATCAGGAGGAAAATACTACATATAGCCTACTACGCTTTTTGACAGCAGAAGAAGCTCAAATATTGGGAGAAGAAGTAGAGGAAAAAGATAAAATTAAGTCGATTGTATCTACTGCAAATTACTCCGATGGAAATCAAGAGATTGACTTTAGAGAGAATACGTTTAGCGATTTTATGATAGTTGCTGAACCTCAAAAGAAAGAGGAAGCAAAAGAAGTGAAAGAAGTAGAGGAGGAAGAAGCAGTAGAAGAAACGACTCAAACGGATTTGCTTACGAAGACGTATGAAGGTGATGACTATACAGTTACGGTCAGCTATGATTCAAAGGCAGAGATTCCAGAAGAAGCAGAGCTAAAAGCAAGCGAATATGAAAAGGATTCTGATACTTATAAGAAGCGTTATGAGGAAGCCGAAAAGCTATATGGTTGGGAAGAAGATAAGACAGATAGTATTCGATTATTTAATATTGGATTTTATGTAGGAGAAGAGGAAATAGAGCCTGCTGCTCCAGTATCTGTGAGAATTACTTATAGCAATCAGGAAGAGAATAAGAATTATGCGGTCACTCATTTTGGAGAGGAAGAGACAGAAGAGGTACCAGTTTCTGTGGAATATGAAGCTGGAAAGCAAAATGTAGATTTTGAGCTGGAAGGATTTTCCGATATTATGCTTTTAGCAGTGGATGTGAATACAAGTTCATTGGACGGTAAGACCTTTGCCATCATCGGTGCCCAAAATGCAGTTTTGACAGCAACAACGAAAAGGATTGGTAATAATAGTGGATTAGCTGCTCGAGAGAATAGTTATACTACCGTTCAAGATGGGACTAGCGGATTCTATAATTTAACAACATATGATGAGAACGAGAAGACAGCTTTGGATAATTTCTTGAGTTCTTATAAAATCTGGACATTTGAGAAGGCAGGCAGCGCGGCAAACAGCTATTATATTACAACAACGGCGAACGGTTCAAAGCAGTATCTGAGGATATCTGGCAGTAATGTGACTCTTGCAAACAATCCAAGCAATGAGACGATTTTGACTGTCGGTACGGGTACAGGTAATAATGCAGGTAAGATAAGTATAGCACGTAGCGGATATGGAATTAACCTGAATGGAGGTTCCATCTCGAATGGATTTAATTCATATAGTAGTTTGGATACGAATAGTTATTTCTATTTAGTGGAGAATGCACAAGTCTTGCCTATGCCAGAGACAGTAGAAGGTATTTCACCTACTGGTACTGTTATCAATGTATTTGACTATTGGACAGGAGAGCGATGGCCAGACGGCGGAGATTACAGTGAAGGTAATCAACCGAATCAAGGTATTAATAGCCTTAGTCCACTGCAATTTACGACTGGTGGCAGTGGTGCGTTAAACACATGGACAGGAAGTGAAGCCGTACGACAGGGTATTGTACAAAATAAATTAAGTAATGGTTATCCTTTACTTTCAAGTACTTATGATAGAAATAATACCTCATTGGCATATCTTTTTGACCCTACCAATACAGACGCAGCTGGATATCGTCAAACTTTCCGTAATGCGAAGGGATTACTTCAGGTCAGTCAAGATGGTTATTATCATTACGATAGCACAGAGAATTTTGCTGAATTGAATGAGGATACGAAGGAATTTACTCTTTATAATACATGGGGAGTTAATTCTCAAGATGGTGGTGAGAATGGTCAGTTCTTCCCATTTAACAAATTTGGGGATGTGGTGAATCAAACGGCTAGAAGTTCTAAACTCAATCATTATTTTGGCTTGACTCTTACTTCACGTTTTATTCAGCGATACGACGGCTACACTGATTCGAGCAAAAGTAATCATATGAGTTTTGAGTTCTCTGGTGATGATGATGTATGGATTTTTATTGATGATGTATTAGTAGCTGATTTGGGTGGAATACATGATGCTGCCAGTGTAAATATTGATTTTGCTACAGGTAATGTGTCTATCAATGGCACTCAAACGACTACTCTTAAATCTGCTTTTACTAATGCAGGTGCACAAGGAGCAATTGAGTGGAATAAGGACAATACGAATATTTTTGCGAATAATACGTATCACACGCTTAAATTTTTCTATTTGGAGCGTGGTAATGTAGCTTCGAATCTGCATTTGAAGTATAACTTATCGTCCTATCCTCCTACTGGTATTTACAAGGTTGACCAGAATGATGAGATGGTATCTGGTGCTGAATTTGCGGTGTATAAAACGGATTCCAATCATGATATTATAGATGATGAACCTGTATACACTGGTGCGACGGATGCCAGTGGAGAGATGGTTTTCGTGGATGAGGATGGTATGCCGTATACTTTGACAGAACTGAAGAGTATGTTTGGAGAATATTTTGTTTTGAAAGAAACTTCGGTTCCTGCTGGTTATCGTATGGTGAACGATGAAATAAAACTTCATATACAAGATAATGTACTTGTCTGTATAAATAGTAAAGAGTCTGGTGTGTGGGCGGGACCTAACCTACAAGTATCTGCTCCGAATACGATTTACTTGAATACACCATATGATGATGATGGAAGTCGTGCAGTTAATATTGTGGATAATGATCAAAAAGAGAATGGTAAGGTTTTTGCTGTTGTACTTAAGTATACTGGAGCTAGGGATAATAAGGGTAATGCCACAGAGTTGACGAATCAGACCAGTTGGTCACCAGTTTATGGTAATGCTAAGGATGGCTTTACTCTTGTCGATGGTGGAGATAGTTTTGACTCTTTTATTAGGGCAGTTATCGAGACAGCAAAGCAATATACCGAGAGTAATAATGTCTTTTCTCTCTCTGCTAGTGGTGCTATGGAAGGTAGTCTGGAAGGAATGCCAGGTGATGTTTCAAAATATTATTATATGTTACCAGAAGAGGAAAAAGGAAAGACGGAATATACCGTTGGCTATTATTGGACTTCAGCAGATTCTTTAGCAGAGGCTAATGTGGGCAATACTTATCGTATTGATGCGGACGGTGCAACAGATGACACTGTGCAATATAAGTTTGAGCGTGTCTTTGGCACTACGATTCATGTATCCAATTTAGTTAACCGTTTAATCGTGCAGAAATTAGATGAAGAAAAGAATCTGGTTAACGGTGCAGTTTTTGCTGCCTACAAAGTTCAGGAAGAAGATAATACAATTTATTATGTTGCTGACGATAATACATTGATTTCTCTGGCGAAGGATGAGGATGGAGACAATAAGGGAGATGCGACTGTTAGAGGCGGCAATACTAGCAATACTGATGTCACTTATATAGTAAATGAAAAGACAGGTGTTATTACAGTGCAAGCGGGTGATACGACATATACTATATCCCCAGCAATAAATGCTAACGGAGAGCCTTTATATCAGACTACACAAAGTTCAGAGGATGTTAAGGAAGAGGGAACAATCGTTTATTCCTATCTATTACCTAATAAGTACTATATTCGAGAAATTAGTGCACCGGATGGCTATACAATTAATACGACCGAAGTGATGGCACTTGTAACAGATAATGCTGTCTATGCTAATGCAGGCACAGCTGATGACGGTGTGACTGTGGCTCGTGGTCCAGGTTATTTGATTAAGAATATGCAGCAGTTTGCTTCTAAGGGTCAGATTGATAATACATTAACTTGGATTTATACACAATTAAAGATTTCAGGTGAGAGTACTAGTTTTAAGGATGTGGATGCAACGAGGTATTATGATTCTTGGAAATATATAAATAAGAATTATGCTGGAGACTTTGATGCGGATACTGGTAGTCAAAAACTTACTTCATTTTTGGAATACAATCCAAATAGAGAAGGTACACTTTTTAACTATAGTTTGATGGATTCGATTAAAGAAAATACAGAGGAGTTGATATCTTCTGATAGAAGGCGTCTATATACGAATATAGGATGGTCATATTTGGAGATTTACCAGAATTATTCTTATGGCGAGCAGAATCATATAGAAGGAGCAAATTATGAAAACTGGGATGGTAGCAATATTTCCAATCTATTTTCTCGCTCTGTCTATATTCAAGTGACAGATAAACAAGTGAGCAAACTAAGAATCAGTAAGACAGTATCAGGAAATGAACAACTACCAGAAAGTGAGAAAGATACAACGAAATTTGACTTCAAAGTGAATTTATATCAGCAAAATGAAGAGGAAAGCACTCCTCTGAGCGGACAGTATGCTTATACAATTTACGAGATAAATAGTGATGGTAGTGAGGATAGCAATGTTGGTGAGGGTACGATTTCTAATGGTGAAAGTACTATTAATTTAACAGATGGTCAATATGTAGTAATTAACAATCTTCCTCCTGATGCAAAGTATACTGTAACGGAGATTCGCGATTCAAAGTATGCTATTACTGCTATGAAGGATAATGCTTCTGTAGAATTAGAGGCATATCAGAACGGTGTAGTAAAAGGTGATTTGGCTTGGAGAACGGTAGATAATGTTACGACGAATATATCCACAGTAGATTTTACGAATACTTATCTACCAAATATAGAGATTTTGAAGGTTGCAGCTGAGGACAATACAACTAAATTAAAAGGTGCAGAGTTTGTATTGTACTATAAAGTGACGAATGATTCTGAAACTACAGATTATTACTATAATGGTGATAATTGGGTAACACTTACAGATACCATTACTGAGAATGATGTAAAACTGACTAGTACTGAAGCGGGAAAGATTGCATTTTCCAATATTGCAGATGGAGTCTATTACTTAAAAGAAATTACAGCTCCAGATGGATATAAATTATTAGATAAGGAAATTGTCATTACAGTAAAGGATGGAGTAATTGAATCTGCCCAAGATAAAGATGGTACTACGAAATATAATACGGATGAAACGAAAAAAATACTCACTGTTCAAAACAGTGCTGGTATTAAGCTCCCTAACACTGGAGGTGAGGGAACTGACTGGTACACATACAGCGGTTTGCTATTGATAGTGGTCGCTTTCGTGTGGGGGTACATAATGAGACGCAAAAATGAAAGGAGGGGGAAGATTTAAGTATATCTGACTGTGACGGAATTTTAAATTTGCGATGAATGTACTCAATCAATATATAAAGTAAAGAATAAAATGAAAAGGAGAAATGAGAATGAAAAAGTTGAGAAAGATTTTTGCGTTCATGCTTGCATTTGCAATGACATTGGCATTGAGCATTACTGCATTTGCAGCAGGAGATGATGGTACTATTACTATTAATAATGCAACGGAAGGGAAAGAGTATGCAATTTATAAGGTGTTTGATGCAACTGCTAGCGGTACAAATGTTGCATATACTTATACTAAGACTCCAGAAACAGATGCGTTTTATAATAAATTAATCACTGGTAATAGTCCATTTGTTTTAACAGAAACGTCTAATTTAGGTACATATAATGTTAGTACAACAGCTAATGCTCAGACAATCAGTGATTGGTTGACGGCTAATAAGGAATTACTTACTCAGATTGGTACACAAACAGCAGACGCTGAACAGACTATTCAATTTCGAAATTTAGCATATGGTTACTATTATATTACTAGTAGTCTTGGTACTGTTGTTACAATTGATACAGCTACTCCAAATGCAATTGTTCAGGATAAGAACCAGAAACCAGGTCCAGGAGATGAGGAAGACGATTATAAATATATTGTTGATGCAGATGGAAATAAGATTGATGAGAGCACAGTAAACTATGGTGATACGGTTAGATATGTATTGACAGCGGCAGCTACTAACTATGATGGTGACAAGCAAATTACTAAGTACATTGCTCACGATGTTTTAGGTTCTGGTCTGGATGATTTATTAATTACAAAAGTCGAAGTGTATAAAACGGATGGCATTGTGCAAGCAACAGTTGGAGATTGGGCTCTAAGTAAAGAGGGAAATAGAATAGATATTATAATTCCTTGGGCAACAGAAGGCACAGGTGATGATGCAGGTACATATACTTCTCTTTATGACCCTAATTCTATTATTAAGGTTTACTGTGAGGCAACTGTAAATAATACAGCTACTATAGGTAAAGAGGATGAGTCAAATTTAACTAACCAAGGTTGGTTCTCTTGGTATACAGGAGATACAAAAATTGATGAAACCCCTACAGAGGAGAGGTCTACAGTTACTTCTTATACTTACGCAATTGGTATTTATAAGACTGATATTAAGGGTGATGCTTTACCAGGAGCGAAGTTTACAATTAAGGATAAAAATGATATCGAGATTAAAGTAAAAAAAACTGAGGAACCTGGTGTTTATGAGTATGATCCTACTTCTGATATTACTGAAGTTGTCAGTCCTGAGAATGGTATTATAATTGTAAAAGGACTTGCTGCAGATGGTACTTATAAATTACATGAGACAGAAGCTCCAGATGGTTATAATGCTCTTAATAGCGATGTATTAGTTGATGCTGAACAGATTAAAGCATCTACCAAGACGTTGACTATTTATAAGGATGCTGAAGGCAACATTACAGATCAAAAAGATAATACTCAGGAAGTTGAAGTTCCTTTTGATGTTAACGTAGCGGCAAAAAATATTGTTAACCAGACTGGCGCTGAACTTCCATCCACAGGTGGTATGGGTACAACAATCTTCTACGTTATCGGTGGAATTTTAGTTGTAGGTGCAGGTATCTTATTAGTTGTTAAAAGACGTATGAGAGGACAGTTATAATCCTTTCTTGAATGACACTCGTAAATAAACTTTCCTGTTGCGCTCAGGGGGAAGTTATTCCCTCTGACAATGCGGCAGTAAGGAGATTTCTGCAATGAAAAAATTAAAAAGACATATGTCTACCATTATTCTAATCTTTATATTTATTGTAGGGATCTCCCTACTGTTATATCCCACGGTTAGTGATTACTGGAATTCCTTTCATCAGACGAAGGCGATTGCATCCTACGTTGAGGCTGTTTCAGAAATCAACGAAGAGACTTATGACAAACTCTGGAAAGAAGCTCAAGATTATAATAAGGCGTTGGCTGAGAGTGGAATTAACTGGAGACTTTCTGATGAGGAGATAAAAGAGTACGAAGGTATGTTGTCTTTGACAGAAAGCGGTATTATGGGTTATGTGGATATTCCAAGTCTTGATGTCCACTTGCCGATTTATCATGGTACTAGTGAGTCAGTGCTTCAAAGAGGTGTGGGACATTTAGAGGGAAGTTCTCTTCCTGTGGGTGGCGAAAGCACTCATACGATGATATCGGGACATAGGGGATTGCCTACTGCCAAACTATTTTCTAATTTGGATAAGTTAGTGGAGGGGGATATTTTTAAACTCTCTGTACTGGATACAACATTGACCTATGAGGTGGATAAAATTTTAATTGTGGAGCCGGAAGACCTCTCTGCATTGACGATTGAGAAGGGCAAAGACTATTGCACATTAATAACTTGTACTCCGTACGGAATCAATACCCATCGATTGCTTGTCAGAGGACATCGAGTAGATAATGATACGAATGTTCGAGTAGCGGCGGATGCCATGCAGATTGATACAGTTATAGTCGCCTCTGTTGTGGCTGTACCGATTTTATTGTTATTGCTGATTGTTCTGTTAGTGACGACTCGCAGAAAGAAATAGAAGAGATAAATGAAATGTGTATTAGAAGGATATTTTCTAAAAAATTTTAGGAAATATCCTTTTTCTTTTGGGTGATCGAATATAAATACTGATAATAAATGAAGAGATAGGACTTCATTTATTATCGGTATTTATATTTATGAGACTCTATTTTTTTTCATTACTTTAATTAAATTTAAAATCACTGCCACTTCTTCTTGGGATAGACCTGATAAATCTATCTCCTGTTTATGTTCAATACCTAAAAGATAATCTGTGCTTACATCATAGATTTCTGCAATATGAATAAGGATATCGTAGGAAGGTAGACGTAGACCAGTTTCATAAGCACTTATGACAGATTTGGTAAGACCTAATTTTTGAGCTAGCTGTGCCTGTGTCATATTTGATTTTAAACGTAATGTTTTTAGTATATTTCCAAGGTTAATCATATAAATCTCCTTTTCATCTACCGCATAATAGACATTATGAGGTAGAAATCTTTATACGTTTTATACAATA
>JAUUSJ010000060.1 GCA_030841965.1 Blautia sp. | reverse complement strand
TAAGTATATCGAAAAACCGCTCCACTCTCTATCGTTTTTAGAGAACATATCGACGAACTCTCCTCGCTGTGTATTGGCAAGACACTATAAAATTCTTTTTTATAAAGTCAACTACTACACAGTTTCAATATAAGTTCTCCACTTCTTTACTTACAAAAATTTTACGCTATCATCGCAACTTTTGAAAATTTTATTTTAATTGTGATAGTATTCTACAATCATCCTTTCTTACGAATTGTCGTAATCAGAGCATCGCATACTCCCTCAATCTGATACTCCCCACTTCCAGCTGGAAGGAAGAAGCTTTCTCCTTTTTTAAATTGCAATGTTTCGCCTTGATTTGAGATTGTTCCCTCTCCATCTAAAAATAAAATACTAGCGAAGGATGCCTCTGATACAGTTCCTTCTAATTTGCTCATAACTGCACCGTCTAAATTTAACTTATCCACTGTAAAATAATCACAGTCTGCGATATGCGGATACTGTTTACTATCTCTCACAACAGGAGCTCTTTTTGTGACATCAATCGCCTTTTTTACATGAAGCTCACGCTTCTTGCCGTCTTTTCCGACTCTTCCATAATCATATACACGATAAGTCACATTGGAATTTTGCTGGATTTCTGCAATCAAAATATCCTTTCCAATCGCATGTATTGTTCCAGCCTCAATAAATAATACATCACCCTTTTTCACAGGAACTGCATTCAACACTTCCAAGAGAGTATCATTCTCAATCCTCTGCTCAAATTCTTCTTTGCTTATCTCTTCTTTGAATCCATAATAGAGAAAAGCACCTTCTCCCGCATCCATTACATACCACATCTCAGTCTTAC
Organism: Blautia sp.; assembly: GCA_030841965.1. Taxonomy (GTDB): domain Bacteria; phylum Bacillota; class Clostridia; order Lachnospirales; family Lachnospiraceae; genus JAUUSJ01. Next base: position 21,255 of record JAUUSJ010000060.1, on the reverse strand, counting down.
CATACTGTCCCTCATTTTTCAGAGCGTACTCATTATCTGGATGTACCTGAATAGATAAACTATCTTTTGCGTCAATAAATTTTATCAAAATAGGGAAATTCTCAAATCTCTCACAGTTTTTTCCTAATACGGCCTTTCCTTCTTCTTCTAAATACTGTATCAATGTCTTTCCAGCATATTTTCCATTTTCAACAATACTTGGTCCATCTGGATGAGTCGATAACTCCCATGTCTCCGCTAAGATTTCTCCGTCATACTCCTTGCCATACTCCTCCACAAGTCTATGACCGCCCCATAAATAATCCTTACAACTTGGCTTTAATTTTAACATAATTCTCCTCCTATCATTCCTAAGTTTTCTCAATTATAGCAGACATTCCGTTCGGATTCAAGAATACCATGATACCAGGGTCAAAAGACCTTTTGACCCCAACATCATACCATTCTTCTATTTTCTATTACCATTCAAACTATTCTATATTATTGTCACTCCGTTTCTCCATTACGCAGCGAAGAGAACAATTCCTTTCCATTATTTTGAATCACATCACGATACCAATACGCCGAATCCTTAAGAATCCTCTCCTGTGTCCTATAATCCACATAGACCAGTCCAAACCTCTCCGAATATCCCTTTGCCCACTCAAAGTTATCCATCAGCGACCACTGAAAATATCCCCTCAAGTCAATTTCATCGGCTACCCGACTCAGCTCCCCCAAATATCTCGCCAAAAAATCAACTCTATTCGGGTCATGCACCTTTCCATCGAGCGACACTACATCATGGCAGGAAAGTCCATTTTCGGTAATATAAATCGGCTTTTGATAGCGCTCATATAAAAATTTTGGTCCCCAGTATAGAGCCTTTGGAGTTACCGGCCAGTCCATCGCTGTCTTTGAAAAGCCCTCATACCTTTTGACCTCCTCTGGTTTTCCATCTTCTCCCATACGAATACATCTTCCGTTATAAATATTCTGCCCATATATATCAATAGGCTCCGAAATAAGCCTCATATCCTCATCCGTGATTCGAGGAAGATATCGCTCATAACGCCTTAACCCCTCTTCTGGATAATGTCCTAGAAGAACTGGGTCTGACCACCAAGATACATTCCATGTCCAATTGCTGTCATCTGGCTGCATTGAAAACAGCATCTGTCTTGCAGCTTCGATATCTTCTGGTTTATCCGTCTGTGGATAACACATCCCGCTAGTCGGAGCATATCCTATCGTAAGCTTTTGTTTTCCATACTGCCTTAACATCTGCACTGACCTTCCGTGCGCTTTCAGAGCATTATGTGCCATCTCAAAAGTATCTCTAAGAGGTGATTTTAATCCTGGTGCATGTTCTCCCGTCAAAAAACCAAGTCCTACAAAGCACTGTGGTTCATTCAAAGTAAAATAATGTGTCACTCTGTCACTGAATCGCTCCGCCACAAGTTTTGCATACTCTCCAAACCATTCTACAATCTGCGGATTCATCCAACCGCCGCGCTTATAAATCTCGTACGGAAGCTCCCAGTGAAATAATGTAATATACGGCTCAATTCCATTCTCCAAAAGCTCATCAATCAACGCATTATAAAATGCAATTCCTCTCTCATTTACATATCCAGTTCCCTCTGGGAGCAGTCGGGACCAATCAATCGAAAAGCGATAAGCTTTTAATCCTATCTCTCTCATTATTTTTACGTCCTCACGGAATCTATGATAATGGTCACATGCCACTTCTCCAGTATGTCCCTCAAAAATATGTCCTGGTTCATCTGTATAAACATCCCAAATATGTAATCCTTTTCCTTCTCCCTTTACTGCTCCCTCTATCTGATAAGCACTTGTAGCCGCTCCCCACACAAAATCTTTTGAAAATGCCATAATTTTTTCCTCTCTACTGCGCCAATTTTTCCACTGCTTCCATCATTTTATCTAATTTTTGACTTGCCTCTTTCTCAGTTTTATCTTTCACACCGATATAGAACTTCATCTTCGGCTCTGTTCCCGACGGACGAATACAACACCATGTTTCTCCTTCTAACTCAAAATAAAGCACATTGGAAATAGGAAGACCTGTCTTCGTCTCTTCTCCCGTAATACAGTCAACAATCCTATTCTCACGGTAATCTCTAAACTCTGTCACTTTGAGCCCGCCTATCTCTTTTGGTATTTCATATCGAATTTCTTCCATCATCTGCTGAATTTTTTTCGCTCCATCTTGACCTTTTAGCGTAACGGTAGCTAGCCCCTCTTTATAATAGCCGTAAGTCATAAATAGTTTTTTCATCTGGTCACAGAGCGTCATCCCCTGATGCTTGCACCATGCCGCCACCTCGCAAAGCGCCATCACAGCAACAACCGCATCTTTATCTCTCGCATGAGTCCCCACGAGACATCCATAGCTTTCTTCATATCCAAAAAGATACTCATATTTTTGATTTTGCTCAAAAAACTTAATCTGTTCTCCGATATATTTAAACCCTGTCAATGTCTCAATCAATTTCACATCATATGCCTTCGTAATCTCTCTCGCCATCTTTCCCGATACAATAGTAGTAACTACCGCACCATTTTTTGGAAGTTTGTCAAGCTCCTTCTTTCTCGCCAAAATATACTCCAAAATCAACATACCTGACATATTTCCTGTAAAACTCTGATACTCCCCAGTTTCCGTATCTTTGGCATATACGCCTAGGCGGTCTGCGTCAGGGTCTGTGGCGAGTACGATATCCGCATCTACTTCTTTTGCTAACTGCAAGGCGAGCGAAAAAGCATTTTTATCTTCTGGATTTGGATAAGGGACAGTCGGGAAATTTCCATCTGGAAGTTCCTGCTCCTCCACCACATAAACCTGTGTAAATCCAAGCTCCCTCAAAATTCTTCTGACAGGAAGATTTCCTGTACCGTGAAGCGGCGTATAAACAATCGTTAAATTCTCTGCCTCTTCTTTTATGATTTCTGGGTGAATCGCCAAGTCTTTTAACGCTTCTATATATTTATCATCCAAACTCGAATCAATAAGCTCATAAAGTCCAGATTGCTTTGCCTCTTCTATCGATACCGTCTTTACCTGATTAAAATCTACAATCGAATTGACCTCATCGATAATTTCTTTATCTCTTGGAGCAGTAATCTGGGCGCCATCTTCCCAGTAAACCTTATACCCATTATACTCTGCCGGGTTATGACTTGCAGTCACGACAATTCCTGCCGTACAGCCCAATTCTCTCACCGCAAACGAAAGCATCGGAGTCGGGCGAAGAGATGGAAATACATAGGCTTTGATTCCATTTGCCGCAAGACAAAGCGCCGCTTCCTTGGCAAACTCTGGTGACATATTTCTGGAATCATAGGCGATGGCAACACCTTTTTCCTTTGTTCCTTCTCCCAAAATATAATTTGCCAATCCCTGCGTCGCCTTTCGCACCGTATAAATATTCATTCGGTTTGTCCCAGCTCCTATTATTCCTCTAAGACCGCCTGTTCCAAACTCCAAATCTCGATAAAATCGCTCCTCTATTTCCTTCTCATCTCCTGCAATTGTAGCTAATTCTTTTTTTGTCTCCTCGTCAAAATAGGAATCTCTCATCCAAGAATCATAAATCTCTTTTGCTCTCATAATATATCTTACCTCTTTCTAATATTTTATGCAATAATCAATTCCACTCCTCTATCTCAAGCTTCTCCATATACTCTACTAATTCATCTGCCATCTCCAAGGCTTCCGGAATTCTGAGATGTCCAGGAGTTCCTCTTCCACCCCGCTTAAAAAGGTATTGCGTGATTTTTTCATCTTCCAATTCCTGCACGACCTGTCCTATAGACCTATCCCATGCACTATCGTGATTCAATAATGTAGTACAACAAATAATACTCGCCTTTGGATACGTCTTCCTTAAATTTTCGAGGAATTTCTTATAATGTCTTCTCCATATGACGGCCTGTTCTCCGTCATAGTCCTGCGCCACATAATCTTGCGGATGACTGTCATTTTGTCCGATTGCCACAATGACAACTTGCGGTATATATTGCTCAAAATCCCATCGCATCGGTTTTCCAAACACTGGATTATAATGTATCTTATCCCAGACAGACTCCATTCCAATCGCATCCGGATCATAAAACCAACCTGTCTTATCCATAAGAGCAATTCCCCCCTGCGCAATATCATGAATCTGCGCATTTAGTTTTCTTGCCGTCATCCACGCATAGGAATACCAGCTATTGGAGTACTCTCCGTTATGCTGTGGGTCTTCCTTTCCGACATATTCCACTGTCTCGGAAACTTCCCCGGCAGATACCGAATCCCCATATACCTCTATTTTTCTCTTTAATTTCTCAGAATTTTTGAGAACTCTCTCTCCCTCGCCGATTTCTGCTCCCAAAAATGCAAATTCATGGCAGGCGTCCTGTCTCTTAAATAATAAAAATTCATGCTCTTTTCGCTGTCTTTTCTCTATCTTAATCTCAAATATGGTATCCCCCTCTTTTGGAAGAGAGAGAACTCCCTGCTCTCCGTCGAGAATATATCCCAAATAATTATCCCAATATGCATTATAATTTCTTATCAAAATCCTCAAAATATTTCCTGTAAACAATATCTGTACCGAAGTACACGGATACACAAAAACTGGTGCCTCCAGATTACTCCAATCTATTCTTCCGCAGTAGGTAAGGTTTTCATGACTTGGCTGTATTTTCATTTTTTTGAAACTCCTCAATATAAATTTCTTCTCTTTTTGTTTTTACGTTTTTATTATTTATTCGTATAAACGTTATACGAGGGCAATCTATTTCCTAAAGGGCTGTCAGAAAATAGAGAAACAAGACATAGAAATTTTTAATACAATTCACAATATATCTAATTAAAATCTCATATTTTTCGACAGCCCTTAAGGAAAAATAAAATAGTAATCTTTTATCTTAAAGATTTAGATATCAGATCATTCTTTTGACCTTTCTTCTCCTAATAAAATCATATTTTTATCGATAAGATTGCATCTTTGCTTTACGCAATCTGCGGAACGAAGAGGGTCTTTTGGAGTATGGAACAAATAATCTTCTAATTTATCAATTGTCGTTGTCGCCACATGCATTCTCGTATCACAGGATGCATAATAAATATAGACATCTCCATTCTCTCTTGCGATTGCTCCATTCGTGAAAACGACATTGGAGACATCTCCCACTCTCTCCTCGCCAAGTGGTACTAGAAATACCCCTGATGGCTCTGCAATTACCTTGGAAGGGTTATCTAAATCTGTTCCAAATGCATAGAGGACATAGCGAAGCCCCGCCGCTGTATTTCTCACACCGTGAGCAATATGAATCCAACATTTTTTCCCCTTCATCGGTACTGCACCAGCCCCATTTTTAGACTCTGTGAGTGTGTGGTAGATTCTCTTACTTATAATCTTTTCCTCATCAATAACCGCATGTTCTATATTCTCACAGAGGCCAAATCCGATTCCTCCCCCACTTCCAGTCTCAATAAAACCATCCATAGGTCTCGTATAAAATGCGTATTTTCCATCCACAAATTCTGGGTGAAGCACGACATTTCTCTGCTGTGGTGAGCGAATTGTCTTCAAATTATCCAAACGCTCCCAGTTTTTTAAATCTTTTGTCCTCACAATTCCCGCCTCTGCAACTGCCGCAGATAAGTCGGGACTTTCCTCATCCTTACTTTCGGAACAAAAAACGCCATAAATCCAGCCATCTTCATGTTTTGTGAGTCTCATATCATATACATTTGTCTCCTTTGGACAAGTATCCGGAAGTCTCACTGGATAATCCCAAAAATGAAATCCATCAATTCCATTCTCACTCTCCGCCACTGCAAAGAAAGATTTTCTATCATTCCCCTCCACACGGACAACCAAATAATACTTTCCGTTTAGATAAATTGCCCCTGAGTTCATAACCGCATTGATTCCAAGTCTCTCCATAAAATATGGATTCGTCTCAGCATCTAAATCGTATCTCCAATGAACTGGAGCAAACTCTCTTGTAAGTACTGGATACTGATATCGTTCAATCACTCCATTATAAAAATCAGATTTTACATTTTTTCTAGCAACTAATCTATCTACTTTTGCTTTCTCAAGATAATACTGTGTATGCAACATTCTTTTTCCCTCCTAAACTTTATGTATTTTTCAATCTTTTCATCGCTTCAATACACATTCTTCCGTTATGATACGGACATTTCCAGGGATCTACTATTGGCTTATTCTCATATGGCTTGCCATCCTTGTCGGTAAGCCAACACCACTCACCGCCTAATTTATCCTGAATAATGTTTGTCTTGATATACTCCCAGATTTGTTCTGCAGCCTTATAATATTCTTGTTTTCCTTCTTTTTGCCATGCATTTAAAAATCCTACAATACTCTCCGCTTGAACCCACCAAACGCGGTCTGTATCGACAACTCCTTTCTCACACTCGTTATTCACCGAATGTCCATCAAAAGCTACATCGTATATTTTTCTTGTCAAACTTTTAATTATTGGTCGAATCTTCTCTTCGTACTGCTCACTTCCTATTATCTCAAGCCCTCTATCAATCAACCACGCTGTCTCTATATCATGTCCATAAGAATGCAAGTCAATCAACGAGCAATAATTCAAATCAAAAAACACTTCTTGCCTTTGAAGTTCTGGATTATAAACTTTATCCGCCAAAATATCCAATATCCACTCAAGCTTTTTCCTCACATCTTCTCTTTTCGTTACTTTATAAAATTCTGTGTATGCTTCAAAAACATGGAGTAATGTGTTCATCGTTCTCTCTGCTATGACACCATTTTCTGATAATTTTTCATTGCTCTCTGGCTTAAACTCTCTTGTAAATGCCTCTAAATAACCAGCATCATCTCTACATTTTCCTTCGATTATTTCATATAATTTTTCTGCCAGATGAAGACTTTCCTCATCTTTTGACGCCTCATAATAACTTGATAAAGCATAGACAGCAAATGCTTGATTATATGTATGTTTCGTATTATCTTCTGGTATTCCGTCATACTTTAAAGACCAATATACTCCTCCAAATACTGGGTCATAACAATAATTTTTTAAAAATTCAAATCCATGTCTTGCCTCTTCTAAAAGCGTCTCATCCTGTAAAAGTAAATAAGCCTGCGAAAAAAACCAAGTAATCCTGCTATTCAAAATGCATCCCTTCGTTGCTTTTTTATTTACCTGTCCATCCATTCCCATATAGCCATAATATCCGCCATATTGTTCATCTCGCAAATTTTTCCAAAAAGGAATAATCTGTTTTTCCAAATGATATTTTATCTCATTTCTCATAGCTCTTCTTTCTCCATTCCACTCACTATAAAAAATCACTCACCATATATTATAACGAATTATCTCACTCCGATTTCCTTCTCCTCTTCATCTACTTCACTATGTTCTTTGATATAAGTGACAATCTCATCTACTTTTGTAAACGCTAATCCTACATATGTATCTGCTGCGCCGTAATAAATCGCAATTTTTCCTGTCTCAGAATCATGAATTGTCGCACAAGGGAAAGTTACATTCGGAACAAATCCTCTCTCCTCATACCATTCTTCAGGAGTTAAAAGGAAATTTGAGCAACGATACTTTACGATAGATGGATTATCGATGTCCAAAATTGCTCCTCCAATGCTATACACATATCCATTGCATGTTCCAGTCACACCGTGGTAAAAAAGAAGCCATCCTTCTGTCGTCTCAATTGGAGCGGCTCCTCCGCCAATTTTTACCATCTCCCACCATCTCTTCGTTTTTCCCATTACATGGCGATGTTTTCCCCAGTAAACTAAGTCTGGACTCTCCGATAAGAAAATATCACCAAATGGAGTATGTCCGCTATCGCTTGGACGAGATAAAAGCACAAAGTTTCCATTGATTTTTCTAGGAAACAAAACTGCATTTCGGTTAAATGGTAAAAATGGATTTTCCACTCTCACAAAAGTTTCAAAATCCTTTGTTTTTGCCATACCGATGGATGCTCCATAAAAATCTTGACACCAAATTATATAATATGTATCTTCTATTTTTACCAGCCTTGGGTCATAAGCATATTTCGGCATAAAGGAATTCCCCTGCTCATCTACAAAATTAATTTTATTTTCGTCAAATGTCCAGTGAATCGCATCTCCGCTTCTTCCTAGATAAATATATGGAATACCATTCGTCTGCTCTCCTCGAAAAACACCAATAAAAGCATCTTTATATGGCATAACTGCACTATTAAAAATTCGCGCCACTCCTTTTACTGGATTTCTTCCGATAATTGGATTTTCTTTATAGCGCCAGACTGGTGCATTTTCTAATTTTTCTGGTCTCTCCTGCCATGGAATATTTGGTACTGCTGCTCCTAAAATTTTAACTTCTCTCATAATACTTCTCCTTCTTCATTTTTAATTTATAGTCTAGTTTACAAACTATACAAATATTCTATCTTTTCCAATTGTTTGATTGGATTTATACAAAAAAGCCAAATTAATATAAGAGCTAAAAGAAAATCCAATTATCAAATAAATCGGGGTTATAACTCCCACAAAATAGCTTCCAAAAATAATACAAAAAATAGGAATACAATTTAATATAATCATACATACTGTCCTTGGAAGATTGCGAATCGCCAAATAAAACGAATTTTGAATAAACTCTTTTATACTTAATTTTTCTGTCGCCATCAGTATAAAGAGATACGACGTAATCATAAGCCAAATCAATATAAAACTGCCTATGAACAAGCTAATAATAGCCCAACCTCCCTTTCCTCCTGCATTCCCTAAAAATAATATATCAAAAACCAAAACTCCTCCTGTGACAAGAAATAATACTCCTACTTTTATTTTCTGTCTCAAATTTGTTCTAAAATGATGAAAAAAACTACGTATTATAAATATCTCTTTTTTTTCTCGTTGCTCTAACAATACCGCATACATAGCAGTATAGGAAGCAGCAATCGTAAAAAAAGGAATACAGCAAATCAAAAACAAAATGTTTAACAGCATCATATCTCCCAATTTTCCCATAAACTCAAAAAATGGATTTTCAATATTTAATTTCTTCATCCCTATTCCTCCTTCAATGCCATCTCTAAAAATTTTTTATTTAAATCTTGATGTTTTCCTGTGCTTGGAAAAGCTAAAATATATTTCTCATTCGTATTTTTATTTAAATATTTTATCAAATTTGTTTTCTCTACATCAATTCCTGCTAAAATATTCTCTTCCTTTATTCCAATCCCAATTTGCTCTATCTTTTGTAAATCCTTTGCCAATAAAAATTCATCTATTGCTTCAAACTCTGCATCCAAAGATTTGCAATAATTATAAAAGCTTTCTGGCATAATAACCGCATCAATCTCTCCCGAAGACCAATTAAAGAAAAATTTTTCATAGGAGCTTTCATTCACTCCCTTTAGCTCCACATCTTCGTAAGATAGAAGATAATCCGAGTCGACAGAAATCTTCTGGGGATTTTGATTGGCAAAGGATGCGAAGTCATCTTCCAACCTCGCATCTCTATCATAATCTACTTCTTGATTTATTATCACACATTGAAACTGCATATGCCTATCCCCAAAAATAATATGATAGAAAAAGAGAATTACAATAGTCATAAATAACAAGAATAATACAATATGATACCAATAATAATTTGCAATATATTCAAGCGTTTTTTCTGTGTTCATATTTTTTGTTTTTTCTTTTATATCTTCTATCCATTTTCTCATGCAATCCTCTTTCTCCTCTCTCTTTATTTTTAGCCCTTTACGGCACCAGCAGCCATTCCACCATAAACCTGTTTTTGGAATATCAAGAATAATACTAAAATTGGTATAATGGTAATAATAACACCCGCACAAATATAGTTGTATTGGTTTCCATAAGGTCCCGTGAAAGTATATAAGGCTGTAGATATTGTACGAAGCTCTGGAACTTGTAAATAAAGGTTTGACATATAATATTCATTATAAACACTCACACCTTTTAAAACCATAGACGTCACAATCGCTGGCTTTAATAACGGAAACAAGATTTTGAAAAATACACCAAAATAGGTACATCCATCCATAATTGCAGATTCATCCAGAGAAACTGGTAAATTTTCAAAAAACTGCAAGAAAATATAGATAGAAATAATATCTGTTCCCATTAATACAATCATATATCCGTACAAATGATTGATTAGTCCCAAAGAATACATAATCTGATAAACTGTTACCTGTGTCGCAATACCCGGAATTAAGGATGCAAACATAAACAGATTTTGAATCAAGCCATTTCCAGGAAATTTAAATCGGTTTAGAACATAGGCAAGCATAGACCCGATAAAAATAGATGCTGTCAATACTACGATAAGCACAATTCCTGTACGTAAAAAGCCTCCAATCATATTCGCTTTCTCAATAGCAATTTTAAAATTTTCAAAATACCCAAAACTCTGTGGAAAATCTAATACTGATGTTGTATTATACTCCTCCGTTGTCTTAAAAGCCGTCAAAATACAAACGCAAACTGGAATAATTGCAACTAAAGATGCTGCGATTAAAAATACATATTTTGCGATTGAAAAAATGATACTTCCTATATGTACTTTTTTCATATATTATTTCCCCCTTTTTGCTTTGCCTTTAACGCCGCTTTTTCTGCTTTTTTTCTTTTTCTAATTGCCGCCCTAGTCTCATCGTCTGTTCCATCGTCAAATACATATGCAAAGAATAACTTCTGTGCAACTGTGCATAAAATAATAATTGCCAATAAAACAATTGCCATCGCACAGGCGAGACCAACTTTTTGGTTTTCATGAGCCAAACGGTTCATAATAACAAAGTACGTACCCGTTCCCATTGTACCGTTTGTGATAACATATGGTGGCTCAAATGCGCTGAGTGAACCACTAATAGAAAGAATAATATTTAACACAACAATCGATTTAATGCTTGGAAGAATAATATAAAGGAACTGATGCCATCTGTTTGCGCCGTCAAGAGCTGCCGCCTCATAAAGTTCCGAATCAACAGACATCATTGCACCCAAAAATAAAATCATATTCTGTCCTGTATATCTCCAAACAGAAGTTGCTGCCAACGAGATATTATTAATCTTTTGGTCTTGTAGCCACATTGGTATATTATCAATATTCATTCCTATCATCTGTAAGAGAGAATCGAGTACAAATCCTCTCGCATAAAAGAATTTAAAAATAAATCCAACTGCAATACCACAGATTAAATATGGAAAAAACATTGCCGCCTTAAATACACCGCTTCCTTTTACTCCAAACACCATCAAAGAAGCAAAAAATAAGGCAAGAGCAAGCTGCACAACTGCTCCAATCATATAGTAAACGCTGACAAAAAGTGATTTAAAGCAATCGCTTCTTTGAAAAACATCAATATAATTTTTTAAGCCAACAAATGTTCTTTCACCTATATATTTCATATCATAAAAACTAAACTGAACCATCTTTAAAAATGGGATATAGGTAAATAAAAGAAGAAGAAAGAGTGGGACAAATAAAAATACTACAATCACCGTTGCTCTTTGACCATCTCCACTTTTGAACCATTCTAGAAAGCTTCGTTTCTTTTTCGGTCTGACATATGCTTCATTTTCATTCATGAAAGGTTCCCCCTTTTTATTTCACTTCAACACCTTTTGACTCCTGCGCTGCTGTCCATTTCTCATTCCAAGTATTCATAAGTTCATCTAAAGTCTTACTTCCATAAAGTGCTGCCTCCAAAATTTCACAATCTGGATAGTCATTATTATTAATTCCTACTTCACTCTCATTGTTTATCTCATCAAATAAATCTTCCTCTCCCTCTAACGCTGGGGTTTCTGGAAGTAACTCGACATCCTTAAAATCAGCAAGTGAATCTGGTAAAGGCTCACTCTTTAAAGCTGGAATACTTCCCTCGTCTGTATAAATGCTAGATTCTTCAAGCAACCACTTCAAATAAACCATAGCACCAATCTGATTGTCTTCTGAACTTTCTTTATTAATACCAAAACAATAATTTCCGCCAGAACCTGCATACTGCTTTCCATTTACTGTAATAGGAAAAGACATATATCCAATATCTTCTGGGGTATCGCCCGCCTGTTTACACTGCTCTACTGCCCACGAGCCGAGAACCATCGTTGCAATCTCGCCTTTATTAATCATACCTTTGGAAGATTCCCAATCGCTGCTGGCAGGGTCTTCTTCTACAAGTTTTCTTGCCACTGCCTCATACATCGTATAGTAAACTGCGTAAGGTCCTGTCATATCATCTCTCTTGCTAAATGGATTTTTCGAGTGGACAATTGTCTGCGTCATATAAGCTGGGTCTCCTGTTGCCGCTGTTCCAATGTATTGATCCCATGCTCCCATTGTCCATCCTGCCGCAAAATTAGTATATAGAGGAATCGCATCTGTTTTATCCTTGATGATTTGTAGATCTTCTAAAAATTCATCTGGAGTTTTTGGAAGCTCTTTAATTCCCGCCTCATTCCAAACTTTTTTATTATAAACCACACCGTTCGCAGTTCCTCCATTTGCAATTCCGTACACGGTTCCATCATAAGATGCCTCACTTGCAAAATTATAGGTCTGGTCTAAAGTATCAAAGCTTCCTAAAGGAGAAAAATAATCTGCTAACTCACTTTTATTTACAGATGTCGGAATAAAACAAAGTTCTCCCCAGTCTCCTGTTGTTAATCGAAGATTTAAGGATTCCTCATAGTCAGTAATTCCCTCATAACTAACTTTAATATTAGGATAAATTTTCATAAATTCTTCCGCATATCCTTTATAAACGGTATCTACAATATCTGTTCTGTTCGTAAGAACTTTAACCTCAGCCTTTAAGTCCTTATAATCTTCGCCGAGCTTAATCTGGTCGATTGTTGGCAAATCTACACTACTTGTCTCTTTTTTCTCGCCACTTTCTCCTCCGCAAGCTACCATTGACAGTGCCATTGCTGTCACAAGCCCTAAACTTGTAATTCGTTTCCACGCCTTCATTTTTTAACCTCCTGTTTAATTAAAAATATTATTTTTTAAGTTAAATTTATTTTACACCTTTTTAGTTTTTTTTACAAGCTTTTTTCTTTGTTTTGTGTATTTTTGCCATTTTTTATGATTACGCTTCCTATTTTTTTAAGTTTTTTATAGTTTTTTACATGTTTTTTACTTAATTTTTAATTTAATATTATTTTGTTTTTTAATTTTAAGTTATTCTAAAAAAAGGGAATGTTAAAAATCAATATCTTTTCAACATTCCCTTTTTTTCTGTTATCTTTCCCTTAACTTCACACTCTTTTTTACAATAATCTTTCCAGAAACTATTTCAAGTCCCCTCCCTGAATCCGGATTTTTAATTCGCTTTAGTATTTTATTGACTGCTACCTTTGTCATCGCTCTCGTATTCACTTCATACGTGGTAATTTTAAAATCTGCAAAACCTGGATAAAGATAATTATCAAAACCTACTACTGCTATATCTTCTGGAACCCGATATCCTTTTTCGTTTAATTTTTCTATTAATAATCCAGCCGTCAAATCACAGTTACATACAAATGCCTCTGGAAGTCTCTTTGGAAGTTCAAACTGAATTTGTCCAAGCTCATCTCTGTCCTCGATTACCCACTCTGGCCAGATTTCTTTTTTATGTTCCATCATAGATTTGGCAAAGCCAAAATATCGGTCCATAATACTACTAGTAGCATGAATGGAACCAACAAATGCAAGTTCTTTATAGCCATTTTGAAATAAAAACTCTGTCATAAGATACATTCCATAAAAACTATCCGCGATTACTGCATCCTTTGCCAAATCTTTATCATAAAAATCTAAAAACACAATTGGAATTTCTGTTTCTTTTTTTAGCTTATTAATATACGTTTTTCCAATCTCGCCGATAATAACAAGTCCATCTACCGCCCTTTCCTCAATACACTGAGGAAGTGTAAAGGTTTCTCTTTCCGCCATTTTCTTTAATACTTCAACAGTTGTAAAACAACGTTTTTCAGTTGCAAATAAAGCTAATTCTTGATACATTTTCCAATAAAAAGTAGAATACTGCGCCAAATAATTTTCAGCAATCAAAACTCCTATTTTGATAAAACCCGCCGAGTTTTCCATTCTTTTTGTGTCTCGACTTCCAACAGGTTGATATCCCATTTCATCTGCTATTTTTTGTATTTTTATCTTTAGCTCTTCACTTACCCCTTTGTTTCCTGTCAAAGCATTATGAACCGTTACTGTACTCACACCTACTTTTTTCGCTATATCTGATAATCTTACCTTCGACATTCCATTCCTTCTCTCCTCTCCTAATTACAACCTTCCAAAATCCTTCCTTATAAAATGGTATAACTTACTTACAAAATCCCCCTCCAAATGTTCCACTAAAAGTCCACAATTCATAAGCTCATCTCCACCATAACTCTCACCTGTTTCTTCTAAAATATACTCGCTCTCTGGATCTAATCCTTTTAAATATATTTTATTCGTTCTGGTATTTGCCTGAGCCAAAACTTGAACATATGTTATAAGTGCTTCTTTTTTATCCTTCGATATCACTTCCCAACAATCATTCGGATATTTATCGCTCCAAGATAAAATACGATAATAATCTCCTCTTTGAATCAAATCAAAGTATTTGTTATATAAAGCAATCTGATTTGGAATCTTTACTCTATCTTCGTCAGAAATCCTTGTGATATCAAGCTCATAACCAAACGTTCCACTGATAGCAATATCGCCTCTCGTCTCAAATGAGGCTACGCGGCGAGTCATATGATTTGGACAATCACTTACATGAGCTCCAATGGCAGAAAGTGGATAAAGTAATGCCGTTCCCTCCTGGATTCTAAGTCTCTCAATCGCATCTGTGTCATCCGAACACCAAATCTGCGGACTATAGTATAGCATTCCTGGATCGAAACGTCCACCCCCACTACAACAATTCTCTAATAAGAGATTCGGAAATTCTTCCACCAATCTTTCCTGAAGTTCGTACACTCCAAGCATATATCGATGAAGTAATTCATCTTGTGATTCTCTATCTAAAAAACTACTTCCAATGTCACAGATTTGTCTATTCATATCCCATTTAACATAAGTAATATTAGCACTTCTCAAAATTTTTGCCACAGATTCATATACATACTCTCGAATCTCTTTTCTAGATAAGTCCAATACATACTGAGCTCTACTCTGTGTCGGCACTCTTCCCTGAATCTGAATCGCCCAATCTGGATGAGCTCGGTATAAATCTGAATCTGGAGAAATCATTTCTGGCTCAAACCAAATGCCAAACTCCAATCCTATTTCATTTACCTTCGATACAAGGGCAGGTAAACCTCCCACTAACTTTGTCTCATTTACAACCCAATCACCAAGCGAAGAATCATCACTGCTTCTTTTTCCAAACCAACCATCATCCATAACTAGCATCTCAATTCCATGTCTCTTAGCTTCCCTTGCGATATCAAGCAACTTCTCCGTATCAAAATCAAAATACGTTGCCTCCCAATTATTAATCAAAATAGGACGTTTTTTATATTTATAAGAACTGCGAATCATATGATTACGATAAAAATCATGTAGATTCCTTGTCATTTTTCCTATTCCCTCACTAGAATATACAAGCACTACCTCTGGAGTTTGAAATTGCTCACCTGGTTTTAAATTCCATCCAAAATGCTCGGGATGAATTCCCATCGTCATACGTACCTGTTTATTACAAGAAAGTTCTGCCTGCGCAAGGAAATTTCCAGAATATACAAAATGCATTCCATACACTTCCCCTACCTCTTCTGTCGTCTCTGGCGTCACTAATGCTAAAAATGGATGTTCATGATGGCTAGAAATTCCTTTATTAGAAGAAACCATTTGCTTTCCAAAACAAAGCTTATTTCTTTGTATATGACGCTCCCTTGCCCATGCTCCCGCCAAACTTACTATTTCAAAATCCTTATTATCCATATCGATGCAGGCACTATAAGCTTTCAATAGTTTCAATCTTTTCTCTGAGTCATTTATAATTTTTGTATTTCTAGTAATAATATCTTCCTCATAGAAAACAGAATAAGAAAGCATAATTTTCATTTTAAGAATTGGATCTTCACATACGATTGTCAATGTCTCTACTTCTTCCTCTTTTCCAAAAGAAGCGGGAAGCCCTAAAAGTTTCTCCTTTCCTTTGTTTATCGTATGGGAACGATAAAAGATTTCACATCCCGTATGATTTTCCTCTGTCTGTACCTCGAGACAGCTCTCTCTAAAATCTCCTACACCACCTGTCGGATATTCCATAGGAAAATTGTCCAGAAACATCCCCTTTTCTCTCTCCTTTACAGAAGGTGTAAAAGGATGTTCATAAATTCTAAGAAGTTGTCTGCCTGGCATATGAGTCAATCTCTTTCCATAATAAACATGTCCCAAATAACCCTCTGTCGTAATTCCAATTACATACGATGTATGTTTTGTGTCAAGTTTAAATATTTGCTTTTTTTCGTCAAAACTGATATGCATTTTATCTCTCCTTTAATTTATTTTTAATCTATTTTTAACTTAAATTAATTTTATTTTTATTAAATCATGTTTTATTAGAAAAATCAATCTTTTTTTCTCTCAAGACTGCATAAAATTTTTATATACGAAAATAGTTTTTTTTATTAAGTTTTTTCCTGTATTTATTTAAAAATCAAAATAATAATCCTGTCTATCGTTTTTTTTATTTCTTTTTGGAACTATTTCAGATAATTTAAGACATTTTTTGCAGGAATTTAAATTGACAGATTCATTTTTATATAGTAGACTAAATTCAGTTTACATCAAAAAGAGTGAAAAATACAAGATATTTTACAGATTTCGCTCTTTTTATCATTTCTATATGTAGTATAATATGAGAAAAAGTTTTTTTCAGACTGCATCAAGAACAAAAAGGGAGGATTTTATGGAAGTATTAGGATCAATTTTAAGTACTGTTGACGATTTCGTCTGGGGTCCTGTCATGCTTGTTCTCTTAGTCGGAACAGGTATCTATTTGACAGTTCGGCTTCGTTTCTTAACTTGGAGAAACCTCGGATATGCGCTAAAAAGTACGCTAAGCAAAGAAGCAAGAAAAAGTGATAGAGGCTCAGGTGATATTTCTCCGTTCTCTGCGTTAACGACAGCACTCGCCGCCACAATCGGTACTGGTAATATCGTAGGTGTCGCAACTGCCATGGTATCTGGCGGACCTGGAGCTTTAGTGTGGATGTTAATCTCCGCCTGCTTTGGTCTCACAACAAAATTTAGTGAATGTATGTTAGCTATCAAATACCGTGAAGTAAATGAAAACGGTGAGATGTCCGGCGGACCTATGTACACAATGAAACGCGGATTCAAGAACAAGAAACTCGGTGCAGCTCTCGGATGGCTTTTTGCCCTCTTCGCAGTTATCGCTTCCTTCGGTATCGGTAACTTGACACAGGGCAACTCCATCGCATCTTCATTCTACACGACATTCGGAGTTCCTACATGGATTACAGGTATTATTATTACCGTGCTCGCACTTATTATTATCGTCGGCGGTATTCAGAGTATCTCAAAGGTATCTTCTGTCGTTGTACCTTTAATGGCTGTCTTCTATATCGTTGCCGGTCTTATCGTTATTATTGGAAATATTTCAAACGTACCTTCTGGTATTGTCTTGATTTTCAAGATGGCATTCTCACCTAAGGCTGTAAGCGGCGGTGTTCTCGGTTCTGTCGTAGCCTCTATGATGGGTGCCATGCGTTTTGGTGTTGCCCGCGGATGCTTCTCCAACGAGGCTGGTATGGGTTCCGCCGCAATCACTGCTGCCGCTGCGACGACAGACCATCCTTGCCGTCAAGGATATATCAATATGACTGGTACATTTTGGGATACCATCGTTGTCTGTACCATCACTGGTCTTTGCATCGCAAGCTCCGGTGTCCTTGGAAATACTCACGATACCATTAATAGCAGTTACGCCGTTTCCAATGATACTGTCATTATTGAAAATTACGAAAAAGATAAGGCGTTCGACGGAACAATCGATGTAGATGGAACAACAGTTACCTTAAAAGATTCTACTCTCGGAAAAACCCTTGTTTTGACTCCTTTCGACGGCTCCGAAGTAGATACAACAACTCTCGTCGGCTCCTGGGTAGATTCGGACAAAAATGTATATGAATTTTCCGAGAGTGGAGATTTTACAAAAAAAGAGCTCTATGTCGGCTCCGAGCTTACCATCGAGGCATTTAAGACCGTTCTCGGTCCAGTCGGCGGATGGATTATCTGTATCGGAATCGGATTATTTGCCTTCTCCACCATCCTTGGTTGGGAGTATCACGGAGAGAAAGCGTTCGAGTATATTCTCGGAACACATAAATATAATATGATTTACCGTGTCATCTTCTCCTTGATTGCATTTGTCGGAGCAACAACCACATTAAATATCGTTTGGAACTTCTCCGATATCGCCAACGCTCTTATGGCGGTTCCAAACCTTATCTCTTTGATTGTACTTTCTAAAGTTATCGTAAAAGAAGTAGATGAATTTGAGGAGATTTTAAAAAGAGAAGGAAGAAAATAATTGATTTTATAAATCAAAAAACTTGTCGTGAACATCCTATCATTGGTTGTTCACGACAAGTTTTTTTATTGATTGCATTGTCTGATATATAATTGCTCCACTAATATCTCAATACTTTTATTTGTCACTCTCTTTCTCCATAACTCCTGTGCCCTCAAGCACCTCTCGTATTGTCTTCACAGGAATAATCTCAAGCTTCTCCTTTACTTCCTCTGCCACATCTTCCAAGTCATCTTTATTCTCGGCTGGAATGAAAACCTTCTTCACACCCGCCCTCTCGGCAGCCATCAACTTCTCTGGAAGACCTCCAATCGGCATCACATTTCCACGTAACGATACTTCTCCTGTCATACCAATCTCTGGGCTCACCGCTCTTCCTGTCACAAGAGAGGAGAGTGCGGTCACAAGCGTAATACCTGCGGATGGACCGTCCTTTGGCACTGCTCCCGCTGGCACATGAATATGGAGATTGTTCTCCTCAAACTTCTTCGCATACTCCGGATACATCATCTTTACAATACTAACCGCTATCTGCGCCGACTCTTTCATCACATCTCCGAGCTGTCCTGTGATAGTCACCTGTCCCTGTCCCTTCATAAAAGCGGTCTCAATAAACAAAATCTCTCCGCCCGCCATCGTCCAGGCAAGTCCTGTGACAATTCCAGGTTTTGTGCTCTCTCCTACCTTCTCACGGTTCATCGGTTTCCTTCCCATGAACTCTCTGACTTTTTTCTCGCTGACGGTAAAGCTCTTTTGCTCTCCTCTTACGAGCTTCACAGCGGCATGACGGCATAAGATATCCATCTGCTTTTTGAGTCCACGAACTCCCGACTCTGCCGTGTATCCCTCAATAATCTGCTTGATGGCCTCGTCGCTTACGCGAAGATTCTGCGCCTTAATTCCCATGCTCTTCATCGCTCTTGGAAGCAGATGTCTCTTGGCAATCTGGAATTTCTCAACTGGCGTATATCCTGGGAACTGTATTACTTCCATACGGTTAAGAAGTGGTTCTGGAATCGTATCTGTCGAGTTTGCCGTACATACGAAAAATACATTGGATAAATCATATGGAGCATTCATATAATGGTCTGTAAATGTATTGTTCTGCTCTGGGTCAAGCACCTCAAGCAGAGCACTTGCAGGGTCTCCCGCATGGTCTCTCATTAACTTATCCACCTCATCGAGAACCATAACTGGATTTTGCGCACCGCTTCGCTTCATTCCTTCCATGATACGGCCCGGCATCGCTCCGACATAAGTTCTTCTGTGACCGCGAATCTCTGCCTCGTCTCGAATACCGCCGAGACTAATTCGGACGTATTTTCTTCCGAGTGCCTTTGCAATACTCTGTCCGATACTCGTCTTACCCGTTCCAGGTGCACCGACGAAAAGTAAAATCGAACCTGACTGCTTTTTATTTAATGCCATAACGGCAAGCTGCTCAATAATACGCTCTTTTACCTTCTTTAGACCGTAATGGTCCTCGTCTAGAATCTCCTCCGCCTTTTGTAAATCTACTTCTGGCATCTCCTCCGTCTCCCATGAGAGAGAAGTCATAAAATCTAGATAATCATAAAAGATTCCATACTCATGACTATTTGGTCCCTCCTGCTTCATACGGTTTAGGACCTTTTCGCATTCTTTCTTTGCCTCCTCGTTCATCTTCGCCTTTGCAAGCTTTTTCTCAAACATACGGACATCCGTAATATTTTCTGGATGCAAATCGTCTAATTGTTCCTGTAAATATTCAATCTGTTTCTTCAATGCGACTTCGCGATAATTTTTATCATGCTCTTGTTGTTGCATCTGCTCCGCCTCATTTCTGACACGGAAAACTTCCATCAATTCTCGAAGCAAATCTCCCATTCTCTCATATCGAGTTCCCATGGAATTTACCTCAAGTAGCCCATATTTCTCCTCCCAACTAATATCAAAATAAGAGCCAAGAGAGCAGGTTGCTTCTTCCATCGTCTTCCAGTGTAAAATAAAGCCCCTCGCCCAAGCGCCCCACTGGAAATTTCTGACAAATTGAAGCATCTCATTTTTAATATCATCAAATATCTTTTTCTTTTCTTCGTCGGAGATATCGTCATCCTCCTCACAAGATATCGCACTTGCATTTATCCTATCATTAGATAAATCGATATCATCGACAATCACTCTCTTCAATGTGCGAATGCGGACATTCCCATCCTCTGTCACAGACTCAATCCTTCCGATAACGCCAAATGGATAAAAATCTTCTTGGGTCAGCTCTTCGCGAGCTTTGTCTGATTTTTGCATGATAAACAAAATATCTTGTCCCTTCTCCTCCGCTGTAATATCTGTATCTACTAACATATCCTTTTTAAAATAAAAGGTTACTTCCGGCAATATCAATAAATCATAAACAGGTATTGTAATCATACTATTCTCCCCTTTCACCTTATCAGCACTCATTTTGATTGAGTGCTAATCATTTTGTAAGAAAAGAGCGAATCCATAAAACTCAAGATGAATTCGCTTTCCTACTAATTTACTACTTACTAATATACTCAAAGATTCCTCATTTGTCAACTATATTTTTAAATTTGTTTCATATCTAACTTTATATTTTTGATGTTGGGGTCAAAAGGTCTTTTGACCCCTATGATACCGAATTGCTCCGCACA
>JAUUSJ010000059.1 GCA_030841965.1 Blautia sp. | reverse complement strand
GTGCTCCAGCGGCAAAGCTAAGCATATCGAAAAATCGCTCCACTCTCTATCGTTTGCTGGGCAGATACCTGTCTCCTCTTTTCGCTGTGTATTGGCGAAACACTAGTAAGAGAATATGATATTAAATATTAAGTTACTAGTGAGAGAATATGATATTAATTTTCTTGATTGATTGGAGTTATGATTGGTTTTCCGTCTTTATCCACTAATACTGTCGCTCCGCAACCACTTGTCATATTGGATGAGATTAACAGATAATTAACGCCCGTTTCCGTGTCTACGATAATTTTTCGGACATTTGTTACTCCTTGTGAATATGTCTCAACAAATCTTTCTTTTGCCATATTTAGCCGCTCCTTTCTGATTTTATTGAAATCTTTTTTTATTATAGCATGGAATATTATCCCTGGCAATCACTTTTAGGATACTTTATATTCAATTATGAAATAACAATATCCAATTATCCATTTGTTTTCACACTACTAGCCAAATATATTTTTATTATAAATTTTCTACAAAAATAAAATTCTTCAACCTTTTTCATACCTTATAATTCTATCTTTAATAATTGTTGGATAATCAATCAGTATCCATGCTCTCAAGCCATTTTTACTTTTTTTGCTTCAATAATATATCCGATTACCTGTTCAACTAATGTGAACAATCCTGATATCATATAATACAACTCAATGCCTGCTGGAAGCATAAATGCAAAACATCCATTTGTAAATATTAGCATGAAAATCATTGGTATACTCGCTTTTGTCAAATTTAAATTTTTGAAAAAGCTGATATAGGGAAGTATCTGAGGAAATATCTGCACAAATACAGTCATAATTGGTAAAATATATGTACTATCTCTTGCCAACAAAGAAGGTGCCCACGGCAATAATACTGTAGTCACATCTGCTGTAATTGCAAGGCGGATTCCATTATATAGCACAATCATAATAGGAAACTGCAAAAAAGCGAATAGACATCCCTTACTTCCATTGCCCTCCTTCTTATATAATTTTTGTAATTCCTTATCCATTTTAGATATATTATTTTTATATTTATTTTTTATTTCTTCTACTCGTAAATTGAGACTTTGCTGCTGCTTCATAGTCTGTCTCTGCTTTCGCTTGAATGGAATCATACATAGACGAATTATGATTGTTATTAATACAACGGCAATTCCATAATCTCCGCATACACTATACATAAGTTCTATCAGTTGCCGAATCCCCTCATATAAAATGCTCATTCTTCTATATTCTCCTCCCAATATTTCTTTTGAATCTTTCGATATTCCACAAAGCCGATACTATATATCAAAAGAATAACCGCGTATATACCCAGTAGAGGAAGCTTTAATTCTTCTCTTCCCATATATACTTCCAATAAATGTGACACTGGAATAATAATCACCATAGCCCAAAATCCCAGTGAGACGAATCTTGCAATCCATGGTTTTTGAAACAGCCATACAATACCTGGATTTCTATGAAATAAACCTATTTTTGTGTATTCTACGATATCTTCCAATAATTCCTCCACTTCTGCAAATCGCTTTCCTTCTGCTTCCTCTTTATGTACATAATTTAAATACTGGTCAAGTTTTTCATCATCAATTTCCTCTTCTTGCAATACCATACTACATAAATCTATTGCCCCCTGCAAATTTTCTATTTGTAATTGTAGCTCACTTTTTTGCCTCTCAAGAACGTCTTTCATGTCAGTTTGCCCGTTCAATAGCAAATAAATATTATCTACTGATACTCCCATTTTTCGATATAGCAAAATCTGCTTAATTCGCTTTACATCCTCTTCCGTATAATATCGATATTTACTATCCTCCTCCCTGACAGGAGTTAATAGTCCTTTCCGCTCATAAAAGCGAATATTACTAACATTCAATCCTGTACGATTTGCCACCTCACTAATTCTCATAATTATCATCTCCTTCCTATGAATTATCCAAAGTATAAGCCCTACACTTAGTGCAGAGTCAAGAAAAATTTTTAATTTAATAGAATTTTATTGCTATAACTGGAAAAAGGAGAGCATTCTAGCTCCCCTTGTCCTATCAGTTACTCCTAAAGTACAAATATTATTTACTATTCGAGTCATAATCTCCGCATTATTGATTGGCAAAAAGCAAACGTCAATAGTACTTAAATCCTATATCTCCAATTTCATAATTCTTCGATACGTCTTAAAGCCGACATTCTCATAAAACTTCAATGCACCACTATTAAATTCCCACATATCCAACTCGATTTTATGAAATCCACGCCTAGATGCATCTTCTCTCATAAATGAAATCATCTCTGATGCCACACCCATTTGTCTGAAATTCTCGTCAACTCCAAACTCATCAATATGATAAAATCGCCTTGGAAGACAATAGGCTGACTGTGGTTTGTCAAAATACAGTACTATAGCAAATCCACAAATTTTATCATCAGCTACAGCAACAAGAACATCTGCGTCCTCCGCATCATATTGTTCATAGACATAATTTTTAAGTTCATCACAGAAATCCATACGAAAGATATCTTTTGTTCCATTTGCATGTATTTTAAATACCTCTTCACGCAATTCATTTACTCGTTCTAATTCCTCTCTCTTTGCATATCGCACTGATATTGACATACTTCTTCCTCCTTAACTACTAATTTTTAACCCCGAATATTGAAATTTCCAAAAACCTAGAAGCTCCAACTAAAACTTTTAGTGTAAATTTATACCTATTTTAAGACTTTTTACCTATATTGTAATTTTATCATACCTAATCGGCAAGAACAACCTCTTACACTATCTTAAAGATGGGAAATTCTTTTTATTTTTATAAGAGCAACTAATACATAGACTATATAGTTTCAATGTGAGTTCCCTGGTTTTCTGGTTTTTTATTTACAAAAATTTTATCAAAGAAGCTCCTAAAACCTCTTGCTTTGATTATGGGGAGTGTTAAGTTATCATCATAACTATAGATATTATATTATAGATATGTTTTTGCGGGCGTTTTCCATTGTTTAGACTTTTTAACCGTAATGATACAGATATTTTACGAGCGTTTTCTATTATTTAAACTTTTTAACCGTAATGGTATAGATATTTTGCGGGTGTTTTTTATTATTTGGATTTTTCAACCGTAATGATAGACATATTTTTACGGTCATTTTCCACTATTTAGACTTTTTAACCGTAATGATGCAGATATTTTACGGGTATTTTTTATTATTTAAATTTTTCAACCGTAATGATAGACATATTTTTACGGTCATGTTCCACTATTTTAATTTTTCAACTGTAATCATGGCCATGTTCTTACAGGAGGTTTTCACTATTTTAATTTTTTAACTGTAACTATAGTCATGTTCTTACAGGAAATTTCTATTATTTTAATTTTTCAACTGTAATCATAGCTATATTTCTACAGTTGCTTTTAGATAGTCTTGTCATTTCAATTATCAGTCTATAAATTTAGGCTTTTTTAGAAAAATAAAGAAATACAGAAAATTTTGAATATCCAATATTTTTCTAATATTCGATAAACTATCTTATCTCCACATTTCCTCTGTAAATTCTTAATATCTAACGTTTCTCCAATACTCTTCACCCCATTTTTTTGCTCCGAATGGATCGGAAATTTTTAATATCTAATGTTTCTCCAATACACAGCCAAGAGAGCAAGGAGATATCTGCCCCGAAAACGATAGAGAGTGGAGCGATTTTTCGATATGCTTAGCTTTGCCGCTGGAGCACTGTTTGAGCGCCAAAGGCGCGAGTTTGCGGGAGGCGGCAAAAATCAGCGCATGTCGAAAAATCGTGGGAACGAACGTGTTTGCGGGACAGATATCTCCTTGCTCTCTTAGCGTCTCCCGTCTCCATCATCTGTCCTTAGCGTCACTCCCCTAAGACAAATACAACGATAAAAAATGATACAAAATATCATTCGTCACCTGATTAATCTTCTCATCTTCCACAAACTGCTGCAAAGGCTCCAACGGACTGCATTCCCCACAGATATCAACCCCTATCACTTCCTGATGCATAAATATCCCCGAGAGCAACTCCTCCAAAGTAGCAACAGACATACTTCCCTGATTCCAATTTGTTCTCGCATTATATCGGTCAAGCACATCTTTATCAATCGAAATATATGCCGGCAATTCCATCCGTATTTTAGAAAATGCCTTTTTCGTTTTTTCCCGCTCTATCTCTTGTATACTAATACAAACCAATTTTTCTCTCAACTCTGGCGAAATCTCTTCTATACTTTCTTGTTCTGGGCCTATCAAAATGAGCTGCTCTAAATACGGATTTTCAACAAGCAACTCCCCCGCCCAACTGCCACAGCTTGTTAACTCATGAATCAACGGCTGCTGCATATCATTATGGTGGTCAAATAATACCAGAGAAAACGGAGTATGAATTTTCTCCACAAAAAGCTTCGTAATATAATGATAATTTCCATTATCTAAAAAATGAATCCCCTGCGGTCCATAGCAACTCAATCTCTCTCGTATCTCTTCCTCTGCTTCTTTTGTACAGTACATACTCGCACCCCTAATATCACTCAAGTCAATCCTTTTTAAGCTTTTCTCCTGTTTTTCTATGTCCTCTGGATAAATATGTGAAAAATCTAATATTAGATTTTGCCCCTTTTTCAATTCTAACACTCCCTTTCCGTCATTCGACAAATTCATATTGTATAACTAGTCTTCACAAAATCAAATCATTTTATGATACAAATACGATATACTACGCAAAAAGGACTGCTTCCTCACAGTCCCTTCCTTTATGCTACATTTTTATTTATACTCCCACATGCTTTTTCAAACTCTCTCAGTTTTCTCTTCGCAGTTTCATTCAAATTCCTTGGAACTTGAACTTGAACAGTCACATACTGGTCTCCATATACTTTAGAATCTTTCATCGAGACAATTCCCTTGCCTTTTAATCGAATCTTTGTGCCAGACTGTGTTCCCTCCGCAATCTTGCAGAGTACCTTTCCGTAAAGAGTCTGCACAATCACTTCGCCGCCAAATACTGCCACCGTAAATGGAATATCAACGGTTGTATAGATATCCATTCCCTTTCTCTCAAATCCTGGCTTGCTTCCTATATTTACCTTCAATAATAAATCTCCCGGCTTACCGCCTCCACTGCCTGGCATTCCTTTTTGTCGAAGTCGAATGCTCTTTCCATCGTCAATTCCCGCTGGAATATGCACTTTCAATGATTTCTCATTCCCTGTTCCATCTGCATTTGAAAAATGAATTACTTTGTCACATCCAAATGCGGCCTCGTCAAAACTGATGGTTATCTCTGACTGTAAGTCGGAACCATCCTGATAAAAGCCGCCTCTATGAAATCTGCCATCGTGAAACTGTTCCTGATTAAAATTGCCTCCACCAAATCCTCCATCATGGAACTGATTTTGGTTAAAATTGCTTCTACCAAATCCTCCATCGTGGAACTGAGTCTGGTCAAAATTGCCTCTACCAAATCCTCCATCATAGAACTGCTCTTGATTGAAACCACCTCCATGAAATCCTCCACCATGGAAACCACTCTGTGAAAAGTTGGAGCCAAAAATATTTTTCAAAATATCGTCTATATCGCCACCCTCGAAATGATATTCATGATATTTTCCATCTGGTCCTGTATAACTGTATGAATTGGCTCCTCTCGAACCACCATAGCTTCCTGCACCGCCATATCCATATGCATTCCCATATGAACCCGCATCCCCAGCTGCACTTCCATCAAATGCCGCATGGCCAAATTGATCGTATAATTTTCTCTTCTTCGGGTCGCTTAAAATATCATACGCTTCTGTCACTTCTTTGAATTTCTCCTCAGCCTGTGCACTGCCAGCATTCGCATCTGGATGATATTTTTTGGCGAGCTTACGGTACGCCTTTTTAATTGTATTATCATCTGCATTTTTGCTTACTCCAAGAACTTCATAATAATCTCTTTTCATCCCCATATTTCTCCCTCCTTATTTGTCATCATCTATTTTTAACTATTTCCCTCACAATTGTTCTATTTGTAATATAACAGATATATTTTCATTCGTCAAGAGTGATTCCATCTATATTTTGTGAAGTTTTTGTGAAACTTAATTATTTCTCAATGCCACAGCTTCTTCTTATCTCTCTCGCCCACTCTCTTGGATAACAGACCAATAACTCTTCATGCTGCATATCGTGATAACGAATATCTGGCTCTCTAAAATGCTTTTGGTAGCGCTTTAAATACTTCTCCCCCATTTTTGTCGCATAAAAGCAATGTATTGTCGTTCCCGATACAAAAATCCCATCCTCCAATGGCGTAACCAAATCTGAGTAAAATTGATTTTTAATACTTTCTCGTTTTACAAAAGACATCTTTGTACTCTTCACTCCAAATATAGTAAGCATTTTATCGTAATAAATAAGTTCTTCTTTTGGCTTCTTTTTTAATCTCTTCTGCATAAATCCCGGAAGTTTTCCCTTTTGATATATTTTGTATAATATTCGACTGATAAACCATGCCTGAAACTTAGCAGACAATCCATCCGCCTGATCCAAATCTGAGCTGCCCAAAATTCCATGCGTCATATGTATCCGCCTTCTCTGAATCAATAATCCGACAAAAGAGCCACCCAAAGAACAGCCATAAGCCGCATAAATACGACCGTCAAATTTTTTGTTTATATACGCCTCTATCTTTTTTGTCTCCTTAAGCATATCTGGGAATATTGTCTCCTCCGTCTCGTCAAATCCATCGTAAGATACACATACTACTTGAAAATCTCTCTCCAAAAGTGAAATCACTCCCCCGAAATTTGCTCTCCAATGACAGCAAGTACCTGGAAACAAAAAAATCACAGGAGCCGTTTTTTCTCCAAAATGATAAAATTTCATAGTCTATTTCTCCTCTCACTATATTCCACTGTATTTTTCCTCGTATTATCAGGCAACCGCTTCTACCAAAATTTTATCATTTAAATATAAATTTACTTATAACCGTATCCATATCCAAATGACCATTTTTTATATACTGCGACTTCTCATTTGCCGCCGCTCTAATCTTATAAGTCTAATGATGGCTTTACTTCTCTTGTATCTTGCTCTTCTTACAAAAATACAGCAATAAATAAAACGGCAACAGAACAAGGATATTTTCCTCATCTGCTGCCGTTTATTTCTTATCTTGCCACAGACGGCTTTTCCGAAAACCAACCTTTTACCGTCTCCAAATTAACTTTTACAGCCTTCGCAATCTTTTCTACTGGAAGACCCATGTCAGCAAGCTCAAAGGCAGTCTCCTTCGCCTTTTTCATCTCACCTCTGGCTTCTCCTACCGCTTCTCCCTCTTTATACCATTTTTCACTGACTTCACACATCTCGTCCCAACCTCCTTTCTCACATTTCAGCAAGTGGACACGTTTTGACAAATCACCCTGGCTTGCATCCTCTGGGTCTGTCGTCTTAAAATATTCCATCAGCCTCGCTATGTCGCTACCGTCATCTACCGCCGCATTCACGTAGCGAATATAAAGTCCATCATCATACGCCACATCCGTACCTTCAAAAAATTTCTTTACCAGGTAAGTCGTCCGCCCCGCATTCCACAAATCAGTCTCGCTTATGTATATAATATGCACATCTGGCATCTCGCTATACGTTTTCCCTTTCTGCAAATACTCACTGTCGATCATGGAGCCATAAAATCTTGTCCGTCTGGCGTGGTCTATCGTATCTGCCCTCTGGATTTCGATATTCATCAGATGGCCTTTCCCATCCTCTGCAAGCACATCAAGGATTGCATCATGGGACGTAATATTGGAAATACGGTACTGCGTCCGTACTGTTTTTACAGTAAGAGTTTTGATACCAGTCAGGATACGTAACACATGCTGGCAGGCTGCCGTATCTTTTAACGCTGTTGTCATAAACACATCGCTAAATAGCGTAAGCTTCCTGGCTTCAGCAACTCGACGTTCACGCGCTGCAATAATACTTTCATCTTCTGGCAATTGTTCCACTGGCTGATCCTCAAATTGTTTTTGTGGTTTCTCCACAATATTCTCATTTTCCATGAAGTGCAGTCACCCCATTTCTTTTTATTCTATGCAAAGGAATCACACTGCATAATCTCGCATGTATTCTTCGCTATTTTAATTCTACCATCAAATTTAGCACATGGCAAGTGTGAAGCACTTACGTAATAGTGTGTAATTGCTTTAAAAAGCAGTATCTATAAAAAACAACCGTCAGATTTGCTGTCTCTTTGACATCTTCTTCGTTTTCCATTATGCTATTCTTGAAAACAAAAAAGCAAAAAATAATGCGAAGTGGTTTTACATAAAATAATAAGGGGAGAGTAATTATGCCGATGGCAATAGCGGAAAAGGGTGTTTCTAAAATGAATCGTAAAGTTTTAAGCGTTTCTGCAAAAAGACAGATTACGATTCCACAAAAGTTTTTTCAGACATTGGGTTTTGGAGACAAAGCAGAGTGTATTCTATGTGACAATGAACTGGTGATTTGCCCTATAAAAACGCTTTCTGAAGGAGAATTCTCAGAACAAATTCTGACCGAATTGATTGAAGAAAGGTTATCAAAAGAGACACTCCTTAGCAAATTCAAAGAGAGACAGGCACAAGTCAGACTAGCGGTTAAAACGATGTTGTCTGGAGCCGAGGATGTAGCAGAAGAGAAAGGTGACTTCTCAACTTATAATGATATCTTTGGAACGAATTTATAAGTAAGTGCTTCAAAATCATAGTAGCTTATTTTGAGGCACTTACAATTTTATATATTCTCGTCTTTTTTCGAATACATTAATCCAAATACCTTCTGGATTACTTTTTACTTCTCAGCCTGACTTAACTCCATCTTACATGTATCACTAATTCTTGCTAGTCTAGCTAAGATTTTTTCTTTAGAATCAATCTCAACCTTCGGCTCACCCATTTTTAATCGATACCCCTTTGGTTTAGGCAAACGAGTCATCTGATTTTTCAAAAAGAACACATTCAAGTACACTACTTCGTAAATATATTTTAAAGTTCTCTTCCAATCATTCTTATCAAAATCCAAAATTCCTAGTTTACATTGATAGAAACATTCCTTTACTTTCCGTGCGCAATTTATCCAATCCTCGCTATTTTCATGTCCATTTTCTTTTGTGTATTTAAAATATAAATATATATTTTCAACGGCAACCGATTTTAAATAAACAACATCTTTTAATTCATTTTTCGCTTCTTCAGATAATGCACGATATACCATCGCCTTAATTCTATATAGCTTATAGTGATTATATGTGTGCATATTCGAAGCTGGATTGTTTCGTTGAAGATAGAATGAGTACTTTGGCGAAACCGTAATCTTGTCTGCCTTTGAAAAAGTACGATATCTAAATGCGGTTTCAATATCTTGCTCTTTGTATTCAAAAAACTCAATTTGGTTTTCTACCAAAAAATTTCTTCGGTAAAGGCAACTCCAAAACTCTAATTCTGGCAAATGTGCTTTGATTTCAAAAACTTCTTGCGGATATGTAATCTTACAATCACCCAATAAATTCATGTCGATTTTCGTTCGAGCTGTAGAAATAATATCGATTTTATTTTTCAAGCATTCCTCAAGATATTCAATAAAACTTTCATCAATAATATTTGAAAAAAGCAAATCATCACTATCTAAATATATTACATACTCTCCCCGAGTATTTTTTAATCCAACATTCCGCGCTGCCCCAGCACCACAATTCAAAGTATTAATAAGCCTTATATTTTCATATCTAATAGAATATTGTTCACATATAGCTTTTGTTCCATCTGTTGACCCATCATTTACTATAATCAATTCAACTTGTTTCGGCTGTGCAAGAACAGATTCAATCATTTGATCAATATATTTTTCTGCATTATACGCCGCCGTGACTATAGATAAAATATTCTTCATAACTTTTCCTCACTCTCATATTGCTTGTTATCATCTTTTTCCTTTTATCTTTTTCATTAATTCAACAACTGTTGGTGCAAGCAATGTATCTTTTGATATATGCCAGTAAATTAACACCATAATAATATACAAAAGTGCTCCCAAAACTATTTCAACTACAAGTCCTATAAAACCATTTATAAAATCAAAATTTGCAAGCAACCTAACAAATAAATACATTATTATCCCCATCGGCAAATACACAAGGCTTTGTCTTAAGGGCGCAAAAACATTCACAAAATGGTTCATCGAAATTAATTGTGCAAGGCTAACAATACATTCTGTAATCAATGTTGCAATTACTGCTCCCATCGCACCATGCTCTTTGATCAATAAACTATTCAAACAAAAGTTAATAACAACACCACTAAAAACGGATGCCATATATTCAATATCCTTTCCTAAAGGCATTAAATATTGATTTCGCGCTATAGTTGCTAATGATTTAAAAAAAATAACCATAGATAACGCTGCCACAATTGGAGCGCATTCGGAAAACTCTTTACCAAAAAATATAGGCGTAAACTCTTTAGATACTGCTGCAATACCAAAAGCTAATGCCGAACATAAAAACATAATCAATGCAATCGATTTGTTTATTACATTTAAATATTCGTCTTTTTTATTAATCGAAAGCAACGCAGATACCCTCGGCAAAGAAACCGCGCCAAACCCCGAAATAACGCCAATCAAGATATTGACAATTTTGTCTGCATTAGAATAATATCCTAACTGAATATACAAACCATATGAGCCCAACATCGACTTATCCATTTGATGATAAAGAGTCATCGCTACATATGGTATAAAAAGTAACACCGCAGGTTTTATATGTCGTAACGCATCTTTAATTGGTATTTTGACTCTTATCACATAGTTGTGGATTTTAACCCAAAGCACTATATTACTTACAATCGTGCTTCCAGCTAAAATCAATGCATAAATCCATGTATCATTTTTATTATGTACAAGGGAAAATATACCAATTAATGTTGCTATTTTGATAATTGTGTTTTTAGTTACTGTTATTTTAAATTCCTCTATTCCATTAAAGAACCAATTCACATCAAAAGCACAGTTAACAATCCAAATCAATTGTATCCAATATATTATTTCATTTTCTGTGACATATATTGTCACAAAAACGATGTATGCAACAGAAACTATTACAGCTACACCACACTGTATAAATCTTATTTGATAATAAATCTTCGATTCTTTTTCAATATCGCTTCGATTTAATGCAATACTTCTTGTCCCATGAGTTCCAATTCCCAATCCTGCGACAACTGTAAAGTAATTTGCAATGGTTGCAATATATGTATATACACCCAATTGTTCTGCTCCAAGTACCCTTGATATATATGGTGCAGTAATCAAGGGCATTGCTGTTGCTAACACCTGATATAGAGTTTGATATATTAAATTTTTCTTCATACTATTCATATTTTTTCCTTTATCACATTAAAAATTCCACAAATCACTTGGAAATTCCTCTAGCAACTTTTTTTGCATTTCCTGCAGGTTGGGAGACTGTACTGAGCCAATTTTTAATGCTTCATCAATATTTTCTGCAATTAGGAAATTTTTCCTTCCTGTCGAATAATACCAATCCTTATATTTAAACAAATCTTTATCCTTTGGATCCATCAAACTGTTAACTAATATCGCAGGCACGCCATATGCCTCTGCAATTATAATTCCATGCAACGAACCTGATAGTACCAGTTTCGCATTTATAATTTCATCAACCGTTTTTTTCCAATTATTTGTTAATATATTTACAACATTGCTTTTTTCAACCTTCTCTGTAGAATTCTTATGTTTTATGACGATGTATTTTTTCTTATCATTTTCATTTTTGACTGATTTATAAAAGATTGGCAACAAAATAGCCGGATCACCATAAATTTCTGGTACCTGAAATCCATTTTTTAGAAGAGATTCTCTCGTCAATGGACCTCTAACAGCTCGGATATCCAAATGATAAATAAACGGTGTTCTATACAATGGTGCTTCGTGTAACAATCCACTCCCCCATACGGTTGCATTTTGAAAGCCATAAAAAATAACCGAACCGATTGCATACAAGTGTTTCGTCTTATATAATTTTTTGTGTTCTGATATATTCTTTTTTTCCAATAAATTCTTTACAATAATAACCGAAAGATAATCTCCCAGATTTTCTGTTCCATCATCACTTCTTATGCTATACCAATGTAAATTCACTTCATTTTTTTTTGTGCGTCTAGTCTGTTCGCAGAATATCATCCTATTACGAAACACATAATTAATAATTAAATTTTTTATTTTATTAATCTTTTTCATATTTTTCCATCCCATCTAGTTTATCCAGCAAATCAGATGACTTTTCGCTGTTTACTTTTCTACAGAACAACTCAGATCTACCCATTAACATATCATAATCTTCAGCTGTAAACACACAAATCTGCCCATCATATTTAAAAAAATGTAGATTTCTATGATTGGTCAATCCTTGAATCGGTTGGTCAGCCTTTCCTGCAACCGTTTTCTCTACAAACTGTGAGTTCATTATTATGCTTTGAAAATAAGTTTCATCTGCTGGATATACATGATAAAAAAACTTATTGAATTTTTCGTGACTCTTTGCAAATTTTAAAATATAGTCGGCACATTCTCCCGTTATTGCAAATTGTGCTGCACCCCAATAAACATCATACCTTTTACCATCAATAACATACCCTTTTCGAATATCAATATGTAAATCCTTAACAAGAAATCTGATTAGCAAATTCCACATCTTTCGCAAAGGACAATCTGTATTATATATATAATAGCTTTTACATTTGTCTCGAAAATAATATTCTTCCTCGATTGATGTGTTACACCCTCTTATAAATTCTACATCTTTATTTTTTTTAAAGAAATCAATAATATAGGTGTCCGATTTAATCGGATAATCCAGACCTTGCAAAACAATATATCGGTCATACCGATTTGTTTGTGAAGCATACTCCAACAAATTCATCACCGCTTTAACTGCATTCCAGCTTCCCCAATATGCCCTTACTCTATTAGGTATAAAATAAATATTTTTGCAATCGGATTCTTTCAAGAAATGTCGTATGTCCATCTTTTTGTCAACATGAATAAAGACATCCGCATAACTTGAAAGTCTCCTTGCTAATCTTCCTATATGTTTCGGATCCTGATGACATAGAATCAAATATGCTATTCTTAGCTCACTCATAATGTTCACCTCTGCAACACTCTCTCATTATTACCACCTCACCTTTGCTCTACGCTTCTCATTGCAATTTCTTTGTAAGAGAAACGCTGTCTAGCTTCCCCCTTTGCCGCCATTAACATTTGATTATATTTTTCTCTATCGTTTTTAAGTAAATCAATTATTTTATCTTTAATTTCTTTTACAGAATTCTCTCTGAGAAATTCTGCATTTCCATTCACCTGAATGTGAGTGGTTCCATCCCAATACTTTACAAGCAAAGGTTTCCCAATTCCAACGACCTGCTCCCAAAATACTGAATGTCTTCCTGGGAACACAACTAAATCGGCTGCAGAAAAATACTTATAAGAATCATCAGAACGAATCCAGCCAATATAATTTACACTCGTACCATCCGAAAGAACTTGCACCTTATCCTTGAGTTCTTCAGATACAGAACCAAACACAATCAATTTAACTGGAAATTCGCTACTTAATTCTTTTACTGCTTCCATAAGTAAAAGTGTTTGTTGCTTTGCCTGATCTATTTTTCCTCCTGTCATAATCAAAAACTCGGCATCTTTAACTCCATACTTTGCTCTTATTTTTTCAAGCTGATTATAATTTGAGGCTTCTCGAACTTTTTCGTCATCAGCTCCCATCTCAAGTAACTCAACCTTTTCTTTAGGCAATCCATACATATCAATCAAAAAATCAACACGCGCTGGAATAACCCCAAAAAATTTTTTTACATACGGATTAAGTTTTCTTGCTTTACTTTTCCAAATAATCTTGTGCAGAATATTTTTAGAAACCCAATTTGTAGCACTATTAGAAAAGTCGCAATGGTTATCAACATAAACCATTGTACCCTTATGTTGCTTCACATAATCAATTACTCTCTTAATATCAAGGAACTGAAAACAATGCACAAAAATAATATCTGGTTTTTCCTTTTCTAGTGCTTCATAGACACCAATAAATTTTTTAAATTTATCAGAGAGCGGTCTATCACCTCTAATATTCAATCTAATGGTATGAATACCATATTCATTATAATAATCCGTCCTATCTGTTTTTACTAATTTTCCCATATTGTTCCATACCCATTTGCTCGTGATAACTACAACATCATTTCCATTCTCTTTTTGATACTTAGGAAGAAGGTTATCTTGATATGACCAGCCATCCGTAACTGGTCCATACAAACATATATTTACTATTTTAGACATCGCTCAACTCCTAATAATTTTACTTCTTCAAATAGTCTCTTTTTATTTTATAAATACCTTTTTTAAATACATCTGCTCCAAATTTTAAAATTCCATATTTATACACATGATTTGGTTTTCCTTGCTGGCGTTTTTCCTTCAATGCAAGCTCCATGTAATGCATGGGATATTTAATAACAAACTGATCCACCAGTGCTCTTTCTTTTTCAAGCAATTTCGTATACTCATCTGGGTGACTGTCAAGATGTTTAATTTTTTCAATTGCTTCTTCAGCAGTAAAAACCCATGCTTCTGGCGGCAATATCTGTGGACAAATCAAATCATCAGGAGAAAGCAAACACACGGTTCCCAAAGATATTGCTTCAAGAACTCCATTACCTCTTGTATGTCGACCACCAACCTTCAGATAATATTTTGAATCAAAGATTGCTTCTAGGTTTCTTCTTATCAGTTGCTGATGAACAACAATAGGATGCCCTGTTTTATCTCCTATCGGTTCAAAATGCGGTACTCTTTTTACTGGTCTTTCTTTTGTCGTATTGATTTCCGCATAAATACCCGTATTTTTGCTTTTTCTATTAAGTACATTCACCATTAGCTTTTCCAGACAATCTGGACCAACAAAAGTGTATGGAAAATCAATATAACCTTTTACTTTGTCCCGTGTTCCAGTAATCAGCTGATTCAAATTTACATCATATCCAAAGTAAACTCTATCTTGCATAAAATTAGCTTCGCCAATCATATATGCCCACAGCGTATTAGAATACTGCTGAACTATTTTCGTTGGTATCGAAATATTGATTGATATTACAATATCATATTTTCCCCAATCAATTTCATCGCACTTGACCGCGTAAAAACCATTCGGCTTATTAGAACCTGGTTCGTGAAAAGACATTCCTTTTAATTTATCCAAAGTTTCTGTCTTTAATCGTTCGTATTCTTTTGCCATATGCGGTATAACCTTTTTCCACATATGACACTCAGGCGTATTTTCTTCTTCTACAATATAAAAATCCGCATCAAACAAAGAAAAAAGAGAAAACATTCCCACTCTTCCCTCTGATGAAAAAAGGAGAGCTTCTAAGCTTGATCTATTTGCGCATACATATAAATCTTGATATACATCTTGTTTTACTAAAGCAATTTTCATTTTTAATATTCCTCACTTCTATCCTAAACTTAATTTCGTTCTCTATACAAAACAGAAAAAACCATTACCATCATAAAAAAAGAAATTGGATCAGCTGGTGTGATAAAAGCCTTCTCAGCCATCGCATGGAATAAATTTGCAAAGAAAAGTGCTGTCACTTTTTGATCCAAATCATCTCCGTGTAAGCAAAATATAATAAGTCTAATCGCTATAAATAAAATTAATAAAACACAACCAGAAAATCCAATAAATCCCAAATTCGTTATCATATAAACAAACCAGTTATCTACAATCATACTTTTAGCAAATGGCTGAGAAAAGAAACGCGTTGGATTGTATAAGCCATAGCCAAATAATAGAGTACTATCTTTCTTCATCTGGACAAAATCATATATCCAACCATCGATACGCCCTGACGTCAAATTTGACACAAATTGATAATTATTCTGCAGTGTATTGTAAATTGCCACCGCTGTATATATGATAAAAATCGCCACTAATGCTTTTAAACAATATTTGAAAATTTTCTTTGATCTAAAATAAGTTTTTTCAAAGCCGAGCACCAAAAAGAAAACAGCCGTTCCATATATACTTGCTCTACTACCTGTATTTAACATCACTAAGACAATGAAAGCAATTGCAATATTGCGCAATATTTTAGCCTTTCCATTATGACATTCTACTATTACTAAAGATACTATTATTGCGACGCAAATTCCTCCAAGTGAGTTTACATGCATAAATCCGAATCCAGAACGCTCACGTTTTTTTATATCATTTATAATATTCAATTCTGTTCCAAAATTGGATATTATCGCACTAAAATTAAACAGATTAGTATAATTCAAAACAACACACACTAATACAACAACCGTTCCGATAATTGCAAACACCTTAACGAAGTTTTGCTGTTTATCCTTAGTGTCAAACATTCTTCCGCAATAATACGTACTTATTATAAATATCCACATTACTACCGTATATATAGCAACTGCAAAATTTCTATTAACAATAGCCTGCCCTACTGGAATAATCCCGAATGTAACTATGAGCAGTAGCACTATTGGATCTTTAGGCAAAACTAATATATACTTCCTATTTTTACAAAAGAATATAAAAATGCACAATACCTGGACTATATACTTTAATCCACTTATCGGCTGTCCATATAATGTATACTCAAATACATAGAGAAAAATCAGTAAGGATATGAGAAATCTTCTTTTTGATATTTTGATTTTCACTATATTTTTTCCTCTTCCAAAAGTCTTTTATAAATATTAATGTACCGTAATTGATTCTTTTTTTTGTCAAACAATGTTCTTGCCCTCTCTAGGCACGCATTCTTCATTTTTGTTTTATTTACCCTTTTTATTGCATCATACAATCCTTCAATATCTCCAACATCCACCACTACACCTGTATTTTCATCAATCAATTCTGGTGATGCTGTTGCATTATACACAACCACTGGCGTACCGCATGCTAATGCCTCTGCCGTAACCATTCCAAAGGTCTCCTCCCTTGAAGGATTCACAAACACTTCTGCAGCTGAATAAATCTCAGCTAGTTCTTCTACATTAGATGTTCTCTCAATTCCCAATATAGAGTCTGGTAATACTTCCTTTTGCTTACTCGTTATACCAACTACAACTATTTTATATTCCTCTGAAATCATCTGACTTAACTCTATCAAATCACTCAATCCTTTACTTGGGACCCAGTTAACAGCAACACCAAGCAATATTTTCTTGCTATCTAAACCATTCTTCTCTTTGAAGTTGCTTTTTTTGGGATAAAATGTTTCAAGATTAACACCGTTATAAACAACCTCAATATCACAATCTTTAAAAAAGGATTCTTTTACCTCATCTCTCAACCACTTTGATACTGGAGTTATAACCAATCTTTCTGGCTTAGCAAATAATGATTTTTTTAAATTGTAATTATATTTTGAATTATCCAAAACATAGCTTGCTGGATGCTGTTTTTTCTTTGGGCAACAACAACATTCTATTTTCCATTTTTCGCATCCAATATTTGTATAGTACGGGCAGTGACCTGTAAACGGCCAACAATCATGGAAAGTCCAAACTATTGGAATATTCCTTGCATATAAATATTTAAATAAGATTCTTATATTAATATAATATCCATGTAAGTTATGTAAATGAACAACATCTGGTTTATACGCATCTATGAATTTCAAAAATTTCCTTGTAACCCACCTTGAACCCAATCCGTTCAAATCTGTAATCCTTGTCCATAGTGCATGTGATGTATAATCAATTTTATTGCTTATTTTATACACATCATTGCATCCTTTTTTATTTTGCCGTCCATATGCAATTATACATTGATTTCCAGCTTCAATATTAGTTCTATATATATCATATGTAAGATTTCCAGTGCTTGTTGCTCCAATAAATGTGTTAATAAGAAGCACCTTCATTTTAAGTCCCCCGTTCCTTTGTATTTTGTTCCTATTATCTCTGATTCATATATTTTCGCATCAACAAGATATCTATACCAATATGCCTGAAGGAATGCGTAAATTTTTCCTTCCTTTCCGTCAAGAAAACCTGCTCTGAAATAATATCGATATAGATAATAGAAATATGCTCTTAAACCCAGCGGGAACTTATAATATATGTTCATTTTGACCCATGTTTTCAAGTTTTTTTCTTCAGAGGCATCTTCTGTCTTCTTTTTTCTTGCGTAATCTGCAGCCTCTCGCGAAGAATACCAGTTATGTTTTTCTGTCCAAGCTTCTAACGATTTAAAATCAAAATGTAAAGAATCGTTTTTTAGTTCAACTGTTCGCCCCTCAAACACCATAATGTGCTCATCCATCGCACGATCCTCTATATCACCTTTTCCCGTCTTATAGCAAATCAGCTTTTTCCACGGATATACTCCACCGTGGTATAGGTCTTTCCCTAAAAAATTCTTTTTAAATCGAACAACAACACCTGTAACATCAGAATCCATGTTATCATTACATATTTGTTCAAGTTCATGTGCTGATTCAGGTGTCAGTCTTTCATCCGCATCAATTCTCAAAATCCACTTTGTTGCAACACTTGCTTTTTGCACAGCATATTTATATTGCCGCGCATGAGTTTCAAATTGATGTTGATATACTTCCGCTCCACAAGTCTTTGCATATTCTACTGTTTTATCTGAGCTGAAACTGTCCACAACTACAATTCGTTTCACAGTTGTAAAAATAGATTTAATACAATCAACAATATTAATCTCTTCATTTTTTGTTAAAATAATCGCAGTAATATCAGCAGCCATTTTTCCTCCTCATATATCATCTCATTATTGAACTTTCCTTAAAAACATATGTAATAGAGCCACACATACGCCTATTATCATTTTGAAGCACAAAAGCGATACAAAAATTCTGTCAATAATATTCTTTGACTGTGTGTAGCTATATTGCTACCATGAAATCTTGCCTCTCGCCTCCTCACAACTTTAAGATTTCCTCTTCATATCTTTGAACACTCACATTTCTGGTCAATTTTTCTTCCAGATACTTGCGTCCATTTAGCCCCATCTGCTTTACTTCATCGGAATCGGCATTTTCAATATACCAGCGGATAATATTTGCAACCTCAACATAATCTCCTGGCTCGCAGCACTTACCGCAATTGCTTTCTTCAATTAATCCCCTGACTTCTGTACCGCTCTCCAAAACACCGATAATTGCTTTTCCTGCCGCCATTATCCCATATGCCTTGGATGGACAGGACACACCTTTAATACCCTTTGCATTCACACACCAGTGAATATCACCAGCGTTCAAACTGTAAATCAGATTCTTTTTATCCTGATACGGAATAAACATAATATTCTCAAACTGATGCTTTTTGCTATACAACATCAGCCTATCTAGAACAGAGCCAGCACCAACAAATGCAAATACGACCTCTCGACCGTCTTTCGTCTTCGCTCCTTCTTCATGCACGCCTGTGAATGTGTAGCCTTTGCGGAATTGTTTTAATACCTTGAACAGATTTTCAAGGTCATAATACAAACCGATATTACCAGAGTACATAATGACGAATTTATCTTCCAATCCATACTTCTTCTTGAACTCAACTACTCGTTCATTATCAGCAGCAAGAGGATAGATTTCGCTCTCATCAATCCAGTTATTAATCATGACAGTTTTAGGAACTCTTTTACCTTTGAATCTCTTCTCTACGGTTTCCACCAAATCACGACCAACTGTGATTACCAGATTACTTCTTTTGCAGCTAAACTTGTCAAACCACATCATAATATCCGTGAGCAACTTGTTTTTGCTGTATCCGACTGCCAGCACTTGTTCTGGATTGAAATCCTGAATATTGTAAATATACTTGGCGTGTTTCACCCATTTTCCCCATACACCAATTAATCCACCAAGAATTGGTGGCTGGGAAATGGAAAACACATAGTCCTGCTTTCCAACTTTAAAAGTTGCCCCCATTGCGCCGAAAAAATAAGCCAGAATATTTTTCACACGGCTTACCTTATTGG
Organism: Blautia sp.; assembly: GCA_030841965.1. GTDB lineage: Bacteria > Bacillota > Clostridia > Lachnospirales > Lachnospiraceae > JAUUSJ01. The sequence continues at coordinate 2,214 of JAUUSJ010000059.1, read as the reverse complement.
TCTTGCTAAACTCTGGGACTCTTATCCTTAAAACCTTTACACCGTTGATTTTTTCCGTATAATATTTCTTCGTCTTGTATTCATCTTCGATGGTTCCCAAGTAGCTCGGAACCACACAAATTACTGTAATATCAAACTTATCCAACATACCTTCCGCAAGCTCACGGAGAATCTGACCTGTTGATGCAGTGTCTGGTATATAATAATGCGCATAAATCAACAGCCTCTTTTTTGCCATCCTACATTCCCTTTCTGTATATATCCTTTATTCTCCGTATCAATCTCTCTGGAAAATATCGCGTGTATAAACTTTTTCTTTCACATCATCAAGGCATTTGTCATAACGGTTAGCGATGATTGCCTGACTCATTTCCTTGAATTTTTGAAGATTATTAACTACAACACTACCAAAGAACGTCTCTCCATCTTTAAGGGTCGGCTCATAAATTATAACCGTTGCACCCTTCGCCTTGATGCGCTTCATGATCCCCTGAATGGAGCTTTGACGAAAATTATCGCTATTACTCTTCATGGTCAGACGGTAGACGCCAACCATTGCGGACTTCTCTTTGCTCTTGCTATACTGATTATCTTCCTCATATCCATAGTAGCCAGCCAATCGCAGTACACGGTCAGCGATAAAATCTTTTCTAGTTCGGTTGCTCTCCACAATAGCTTCAATAAGGTTTTCTGGCACATCAGCATAGTTGGCAAGCAACTGCTTCGTATCCTTGGGCAAGCAGTAGCCGCCGTAACCGAAGCTCGGATTATTGTAATGACTACCGATACGAGGGTCGAGACAAACTCCATCGATAATTTGCTGCGTATTCAGCCCCTTGCTCTCTGCATAAGTATCCAGCTCGTTAAAGTATGCCACACGCAATGCCAAATAGGTATTGGCGAACAACTTAACTGCCTCTGCCTCGGTAAAGCCCATGAATAATGTGTCGATGTTTTCCTTAATAGCACCTTCTTGAAGTAACCCAGCGAATTCATGTGCTACCTCTACTAATCTATCATCTTCCAAATCAGTGCCGACAATGATGCGGGAAGGATACAGGTTATCGTAAAGAGCCTTTGATTCACGCAGGAATTCTGGACTAAAGATGATATTTTTACTGTTAAATTTTTCTCTCACACTTGCGGTATATCCCACAGGAATCGTAGATTTGATAACCATGATAGCATTTGGATTGTATTCTATAACCAACTTAATCACAGCTTCAACCGCAGAAGTATCAAACTTTTGAGTACGAGTATCATAATTGGTTGGTGCCGCTATTACAACAAAATCTGCATCCACATATGCAGCCTTGGCATCCAAAGTTGCAGTCAGATTCAATTTCTTTTCGGTCAGATACTTTTCAATATACTCATCCTGGATTGGAGACTTACGATTATTAATCATCTCAACTTTCTCTGGAACAATATCCACAGCAGTCACCTGATGATGCTGAGACAATAATGTAGCTATCGAAAGTCCTACGTATCCTGTACCAGCAACTGCAATCGTGTATTTTTTATTCATAATCTACTCCTTATTCTTTCTTCTTCTCTCATTATTTCATTTACAATCTTTGTAAACTAAATTTTATTTATAGAATAGACATCATTCTTTCCCCTTCCATCATCCTCTCAAACTCCCCAGCCGCCATCTTCGCCTTCACCTCAAGCCCAACACGAACTCGCCTCTCCTGTCCAAAGAGAGAAATCTCCATCTCAGCTAACCGGTTATGTCGGTCGATTCTTCTCACCTTTTTTGAGAAATTCTTAAGCGCTCCATCGATCACTCGAAGCTCGCCGTCCACAATATAACCTGTGGAAAAACGTACAAGCCTCTCCTCACCCCAAAATTGGCGCAAAAAGCCTTCCTCTTCTTCTCTTATCGGATAAAATCCGCCTCCGATACAGACAGGTTTTACATTCTGCAAAAGCTCTAAACGTTCTTCCAGGGCATCTGGACAATCCGACTCCACAAAAAGATAGCCCGCAAACAACGGTTTCACCTCTTTTTGGCGCACTCCCTTCACCTTTTTTAGCCAAACATACTTCGGCACAAAAATTTGACTTGCCTCTTTCCCCAAAAAAGCCTTCTTACACCTTTCACATAGCGTGTCTTCCCTGCCAGCAACGACTTGTAATACATACCACATACTAGCCCTCACTCATAACTATCTGCAAACAGACATATAAACATCAATTTTCCTTGCATTG
>JAUUSJ010000293.1 GCA_030841965.1 Blautia sp. | reverse complement strand
TTTTATAGAGAATAATGCGATTTTGAGTGAGAAAAAATCAGGAAGTTAACATTTAGCTGCTTATTAGACAATAACTGTATTCCTGTTGGTATGGAACAGTTTCCTGCAAGTCCTTTGAGTCAATGGGCCTATATCACCAAAATGATAGATATAAGCGATTATTACCTACTCATAATTGCTGGACGATATGGTTCCATAGACCCTGATGTTAATATGAGTTATACAGAAAAAGAATTCCATTATGCCCAAGAAAAAGGTATACCAATTTTAGCCTTTTTACATCAGCATCCAGAAAACATACCTTTGGCAAAATCTGAGCAAAATGATTTCGGTCGTGAAAAATTAAATGTCTTCAGACAAAAAGTGCAAAATAGTGGAATCCATGTGAATTACTACAATGATGAAAACGAATTAAAATATAAAATAGGAACATCGATAACTAAAACTATTGCAGACTGTCCCGCAATAGGATGGGTTAGGGCAGACCAAGTAGAAAAACTAATTCAAGGCAGCGAATATGTTTCATCTATTAAAGAATTACAAAACAGCCTTTCACAAATGCAATCCATATTAAGTGATAAGATTGATAAAACAGCTCCTACTTGGGAACCCATTTTCAAGGAAGATATTCAACAATTATTTGAAGAGACCTCTCCCATGCCTTCATCTTCAACACCTGATTTAAGTAAAGAAGCTAAACAACTTCTTGGCGAAGCTTGTTCTGATCCCAGTGGACAAATACTAAAAATTCGTACTTTATCAGGTGTATCAATTACAACTAATCAAAAAGAAATGCTTCCTGACAATAATGGACGCACTGTTGCCATTTGGGAAGCAGCTCTTGAAGAATTATTACATTATCATATGATTACTGCTCTCGGAACTAAAGGAGAGGTCTTTCAACTTACCAAATATGGCTACGACCATAATGACCTTCTTCAGAAACATCATGGTTGGATATTTTAAAAAATGTACTCAATCTGTACTCAAACCACATAGCAAGAGCCCGGAAACCCGCATAAATGCTGGATTTCCGAGCTCCATTTTTTTATTCGAACTCGCAAATAAAATCTCACCACTATACTTTTTAGTATTGGTATTATGGTTCTATTTGGTTTTATATGTGTTCTACTGTCCTAAATCCATAGGCTGTACTGAACGGTGTTATCAATTTGTTATCACATCTCTGTTATCAATCAAAGATTCTCGTGATATCCTGATATCGGTTAACTACACGATAAATCTCTACATATTCGTTACCGACCTTATAGATAATTACATAATCTTCCCATATCGCATATTTATAATCTGTCCGAAAGCTGACCCGTTTGGAGAGATCCGCCCCCATTCCCGGAAACATTTGAAGATTTTCAAATTTACCATAAATCTCTTTTAGCGTCTTCGCAGCATATTCCTCGTTGTCTTCGGCAATATAATCCCGGATGTTCTTCAAATCCTTTGCAACAATCGGATTGATCCGCAGTTTTAACATCTTATTTCCCCACAAGTGCTTTTAATTCATCCAGATCCAGCCAGCCTTCTCCGTCTTTCACTGCTTCTTCAGCTTCTTGCAACTTCATCAGAAGCTTTTTCTCTGCCCGGTCACGCTCATAATCTTCAATATCCATGACAACGAAACGTCCTCTGCCATTCTTGGTCAGATATACCGGTTCTCCTTTGTGACAGTTTTTCAGGACTTCATTATAATTTCTCAAATCAGATACTGGTAAAATACTTGCCATATTCTTTCAGCTCCTTCCTTGATTTTATATTGTTTCTGCTACTTATATTATACATAAAAAGCTGTAAAATTCAACGTGAATTTTTACAGCTTTTTATTCAAATAATATCCCTATAAAAGCCACCATATACTAATAAACATTTTTGTTTACTTTCCGTTATCATTATCTATCCCACAATATGATAGCAATGCGAACAGTCTCTTCTTTCTTTGTGTCTCTGAACGTGTTCTACTTGATGATGCATCTTTATATTCTTTAAGCATTCCTTCATAATTGCTACTTTTTGAAAAATATTCAGCATAAAACTCTTTAACCAAATTTGCTTTACTTTCTGCTGAGATATTTTTTCTCACAAGTGTCCAGGCGAAAGAAAATACAGTATATAAGTGTGTCGTCCAACACAAACGCTTATTAGTATTGAAATCTAAATTCAATTTTTGTAATACTTCAATTACTTTTTTATACTCATTCTCAGCCCCCTTTATGCTTTCCTCATCATCTTAATATTTTCCATATAAATCATCTAATACCTTTGGAGAAGAATCAAGGACTTTATTCTCTAAAACAACAAAAAACAACTCTGATATAAACTCAATATCTTCCATTCGAACACTTTTCAATCGAGAAAGTTTATCATTCCAGAAGGCATCTTTTACTAATTTCTTGATCGTTTTCAGCAATATGCTATCATTATATTTTGCATTACGCAACAGACAAGAAAGCTCTGGACTACATCACGAATCCAGATAAAACAGATGAAAAA
>JAUUSJ010000058.1 GCA_030841965.1 Blautia sp. | reverse complement strand
GAACTAATATTTTACGGGCATTCTAGGATATCTTAATCTTTCAACTGTAATTGAATTAATATTTTATGGGCATTTTATAGTTTTTTAATTTTTCAACCGTAATTAAAGCTATATTTTTACGATTTCTTTAAGTTGTCGTTCTATTTTGACTATCCGTCTTTGACAAAAAATTTATCAAATAGGTCCGTAACCCCCTTTGCTTTAGCTATGGGGAGTACTATGGGGAGTACCAACTGAACAAGCAAAGTTTCTGCAATGCACAGCCAAGAGAGAAAACCAATATCTGCCCCAAAAACGATAGAGAGTGGAGCGATTTTTCGATATACTTAGCTTTGCCGCTGGAGCACTGTTTGAGCAGCGTAGCTGCGAGTTTGCGGGAGGCGGCAAAAATCAGCGTATGTCGAAAAATCGTGGGAACGAACGTGTTTTTGGGGCAGATATTGGTTTTCTCTCTTAGCGTCTGTTTCCCATTTATCCTCCATTTATCCTCCATCTGTCCACCCATTTATCCCCCTATTTTCCTCCCATCTGCCTCCCCTCATTCCTCCACCAGTATTTTTCTGATTTTCAATATACAAAAAACTTGACAACAGCATATAATATGTATATAATTTATATATAAAAATTTTATATATTAAAATTTTACATAATATTTCAGAAAGGGGAGGAAGCATGTATTATCCAGTATCAGCGTTATTGATAGAATTTTTAATTCTTTCGATTGTGGAGAAACAAGATTCCTACGGCTATGAGATTAGCCAGACGATAAAGCTTGTGGCGGCGATTAAAGAATCTACGCTTTATCCGATATTGAAGAAGCTGGAAAAGAGCGGATATTTAACGACATATTCACAGGAGTTTCAGGGAAGAAAGAGAAAATACTATTCTATCACAGAAGAAGGAAAAGAACAGTTAATCATTTTAAATAAGGAGTGGCAGTCGTATAGAGATACGATAGACGGGATTATAGAGGGGAGGATTCGTCGATGAATAGAGAGCAGTATTTGAGAGAATTAAGAAGATATCTAAGACGTTTGCCAAGAGAAGAATATGAAGATGCGATGGATTATTTTACAGAATGCTTCGATGAAGCAGGACAGGAGGGAGAGCAGGGATTAATAAGAGAACTTGGTATGCCAAAGGAAGCGGCCAGTGAGATATTTGGGAATCTCCTGGAGAAGGAGATGGGAAAGCAAGAGCCTGGTGAAAAGGAAAAGGAGAGCCATGGAGTATGGAAAGGTGTCTTGATAGCGATACTTGCAATCTGCGCCGCTCCGATTGGAATTCCACTTTTAATTGTTCTTCTCGCCCTAATCTTTTCGGGAATCTGTATCGCAGCAGCTATGGTACTATGTATTTTTTGCGTTGTTATTGCCATAGTTTTGGTAGGCGGAAAATTATTTTTAAGAGGAATTGTGGCAATTCCGTACTCGATACCAGGTGCACTTATGTTAGTTGGAGTGGCAGTTTTGGCAATCGGAATCGCAATCATTGTTGTAGTAGCTATGTCATTTCTCTGCCGATGGATTGCGAGGGGATTTATGTGGATGACAGGGAAATTTCTAAAAAAAGGGGGAGAAAAAAATGAGAGATAAGACGAAATTTATTTTATTCATAGGAATTATCTGCTGTGCAGTTGGAGGCATATTAATAGGAGTCGGAGCATTATTTGGAGGAAAAACTTATGTAATGCATGCCGATTTAAACCATTTAAATGGTTCCGCTACAAATAGGAGAAGTGACGATTTTCTAAGAAGAGAGCAAAAACAATTATCGGAACTAAAAGGCGTCAAGATGAATGTGAATTTTGAGGATATTCGTATCGAGAGCTCAGAAGATGAAAATTTTTATCTATCCTATCCAGTTTGGCAAGGGAAAGACGGAGAAGAAGCAGTCTCCTATGAAGTGAAAAATGGAATATTAAACTTAAAAGAAAAAGAGGGGATGACCCATGACGTTTATATCAATGTTGATATCTTCGATGTATTAGACGGCGATGAAAACCTTGACGAGGAAGATTTTAAAATTATCTTATATATACCAAAAGATAAAGTTCTGGATTCCTTTGCGATACAATCCAATATGGGAGACTTAGAAATCGATACTGTGAATACAAAGAAAATCGATATTCATTTATCCTCTGGCGATATGGATGTTTCCAATCTCTTGGCTGATGGAGGAAAAATAGAAGCCCAAGACGGTGAGATAGAAATAAAAAAATCCAATTTAGCTAATGTAGAATTTAACTCTAGGATGGGAGATGTTCTAATTAAGGATTTAACTTGGAATGAGGGAAGTATCTCAATGGGAGACGGCGATATGGAAATCACAGACAGTAATCTTCAAAATATAAAATTTGATTCCAGTATGGGAGACCTTGAACTTCAAGATGTCGTATGGAATACAGGGGATATTTCCACGGCCGATGGGAATATCAAAGCAAAACAATGGAAACCAATTGGCAAGATAAAAATAGAGAGCGCCATGGGAGATATTAATATTCATATAGATGATTCGAGCTTTGATACTGTGAGCTATGATGTTCAGACATATAACGGTATGATATATGTATCGGACAAACTTGATGGAAAACTAAGAGAAGACGACTACACTGCCAAATTTTCCAAATCCGCAGACAAAGAAAAGGCAAAACTATCGATAGAAAGTAATGACGGAGATATCACAATAAAATAATAGATAGTATTTCCCTCTCCAATATGCTATACTAAAGATAAGAAATGGGAATTCAAAGTAAAAAGTGGCTTTTATCTCATTGGCAAGTCAATGGATTTTTGCCACGAATTTATAACTATGAACAGTAAGAACACAGAAAGGAGGCAGGCTCTGCTTATAACCAAATCTATGAGTATTTGAGCCTAAAGTGTAATGAAACTAGTAGTACTTGAACCCTTGGGAATACCACAGGAAGCATTAGAAGAGAAAATAACCGCAGCAGCAGGAGAGGGAATCGAAGTGATATGTTATAAGGACCGAAAAGAAGATATCGATACTTTGATTGAGAGAAGCAAAGACGCCGATGCGGTAGTATTATCCAATTTCAAATATCCAAAAGCAGTAATGGAGCATTGTCCAAACCTAAAATATATCTGCGTTGCCTTCACAGGCTATGACCATGTCGATATGGATTACTGCAAAGAACGAGGAATCACTGTCTCAAACTGCGCAGGTTACTCCACTGTCGCTGTCGCAGACTTAGTATTTGGATTTATTATTGATTTATATCGAAATATCATTACTTGTAACGATGTAGTGAGAAAGAGCGGAACAAAAGCTGGGTTGATAGGGCCAGAGCTTGAGGAAAAGAAATTCGGTATTATCGGAGCAGGAGCCATCGGACTTCGCGTAGCGAAAATCGCCAATGCATTTGGCTGTGATGTCTACGCTTACTCTCGAACGAAGAAAGACATAGAAGATGTGAAATTCGTAGATTTAGATACCCTGCTTTCTACCTGCGATATTGTATCTTTACATGTCCCACAAAATGCTGATACAATTGGCTTGATAGATGCACAAAAGCTTGCACTTATGAAGAAAGACGCTATTTTAATCAATACAGCGAGAGGACCAATCGTAGATAGTCAGGCGTTGGCGGACGCATTGAATGAGGAGAGAATCGCTGGGGCAGCAGTCGATGTATTCGAGGTAGAGCCTCCGATTCCAGAAGACCATCCGCTGCTTCACGCTAAGAACTGTATTGCGACTCCTCATATTGCTTTTGCATCGGTGCAGGCAATGTATAAGAGGGCAGATATCGTCTGCGATAATATTAAGGCATACTTGGCGGGAGAGCCAATCAATATTGTTTCGTGAATGACTTGGCAATAAAATTATATGATACCAGGGTCAAAAGGTCTAAAATCCGATGAAAGCTTGCTTGCAAGAGGATTTTTGAACTTGGGACCCCAACATCATTACATGAAAAAGGGGCTATCGGGAAATTTTCCGACAGCCCTTTTTAAACTTTTTGTTACCATATCAAAAAAGATACGAAGATAATAGTAAGGGAATAATAATAAAGGAAACAAAAGGGAGTAATAAATGATTTTGGAAGGAAGAAATGAATGGAAGATACAGATATTATAGAATTGTTTTGGAAGGGAGAAGAGAATGCAATTCAAGAGCTCAGTAATAAATATACTCCATACTGCTCCAAGATTGCATGGAACTTGCTGGCGAATCAGGAGGATGTGGAGGAATGTCTAAATGATACGTGGTTTGCAGCCTGGACCTATATCCCACCAAAACGACCTAAATTATTATCTGCTTTTGTCGGCAGAATTACGAGGGGATTTGCCATAGATAAGCTTAGGAAGAAGTCGGCGAAAAAGAGGGTGGATTTGCATATGAGTGATGTTTTAGGGGAGATGGAGGAGCTTAGTTTCTCCTATACGCTCGATGAGCAGCTCGCAGAGAGGGAATTTATCCAGATAATAAATGAATTTTTGAAAAATTTATCCGAGGAAGATAGGGATATTTTTATACGAAGATATTGGTATATGGATTCCATTAAGGATATCGCAAAAAGACATGGTACTTCCGTTGGAGGCATCAAGATGAATCTATATAGAAATCGCAAGAAATTAAAAAAAGAATTGGATATTTAACAGAAGTATATTTATATATTGATATTAATATACAAAAGACGAATGCATTATTTGTGAACATAGATGAAGAAAACAAAATAAATAATAAGTAAAAATATAAGTAGAAAATTTGTTAAAGATTTTAAACGGATATGTCTGTTCATTCAGACATCCACTTATGAAAGGAGGAGACTTGTGAAACGAATAGAGCATTTTGATTTTTCAAAGGAGTTTGGGAAGATAGACGACAGTCTTATCGAGGAGGCAGGGCGGTCGTGGGATAAGAGGAAGGTTCCGTTTTATCGAAGGCATGGGGCGAAAGTTGCAGCTGCAGTTATGATTCTGGTAGGGGCAGTGGGCATTTTTTCAGTACCTGATGTTCAGGCTGATATATGGAAGTTTAGCACAAAGATTGGAGAAGTTCTTGGTATTAAAAAAGATTTGCAGCCATATGCTAAGGTTGTCAATCAAGCAAAGTCAAAAGACGGAATTACAGTGCAGCTAAATGAAGTGATATTGGACGAGAATTGCCTTCTTCTCTCTATCAAAGAAGATATTCGTGAGTATAAAAAAAAGTTTGAGGAGCAGATGAATGCCAATGGGATATCGAGTGAGGAATATCCGCAGATAAGTTTTACGATTAATGGGGAGAAAACGAAAATCAATGGGCAGACATTAGATTATTATAAGAGTGGAGTCTATCTGAATTTAGGTGACTGTTTAGACGGGGAAGATTCATCCGAGAATACGGATTTTGAGGAAAGTGGAGTGGAAGAAGAGGTGATGGAGCTTCGTTTTCAAAATACGGATTATTTCTCTGATGATTCTTCTAAGTCGGTAAGAGTGGATACTGTCATCGAGGCTGTTGACGCCGAAAAAGATTGGACGGAGCCACTTGCGACATTTGAGTATAGCTTTTATATTTCCAAAGACCAGATTCAGGCGATGACGAAGACGAAAGAGCTGGATATCTTAGTTTCGATTGGAGAGAATGAGAAGATTGAGCTTAAGAAGCTCACTATGAACCGAATTGAGAGTAAGATTGAGGCTAAGATGGATAAAGAGGCGTATCAAAAGTATGAGGATTCTCTTACGAAGCTGGCTTTTCGAGGGGAAGATGATAAGGGAAATCCAGTTCGGTATAATTTTTCTCAGTATGATGAAGAGACAGGAACTTTATTATTTGAGACGGATTTTACTGGTATGATGGAATTTGGAGTGGTGTATGAGGGAGATATGAGTTCTATCGCTATTCCAGATGATGAGGCTAAGAGGTTGAATTTGCAGCTTTATGAGGTGACGTATGATGAGGAGATACTGCATACGGATGATGATAGTCAGGAGAATGTGATTGGGGAAGCGGATGGGGAGACAGGGATTGCTGTTTTAGATGAAGAGGAGAGTGAAGTGGATGAAGGAATGACTGAGGAAGGGGAAGGGGTTAGTGAAGAAGATGTGGTATATGAGGAGGAATCTATTATTACGGGAGAGGATTGGAATCCAGTTGGGGAGGAGTTTACGATAGAGTTAGAGGGGATGTGGTAACAGACGCTGAGAGAACAGGCAGGGATATGCTCTGAAAACACGCTCGTTCCCACGATTTTTCGACATACGCTGATTTTTGCCGCTTCCCGCAAACTCGCGCCTTTGGCGCTCAGACAGTGCTCCAGCGACAAAGCTAAGTATATCGAAAAATCGCTCCACTCTCTATCGTTTTCAGAGCATATCCCTGCCTGTTCTCTCAGATGGGTGTTGGCGAAACGGAATGGAGTTGTTTTTCTGAGGTTTTGTAATTTTTTCTTTTTTAGAGGATTATCGAAGAGGTCTGTAAAATCCCTTGCGTTAGTTATGGGGAGTGTCAATTGATAGATGCTCCTAGTTGACGGGCTTCCTCTATTTCTTTTTTTCCTTTGATATCTCCTATAAGCATATTTCCACCAGCGAGTATGTGACCGAGATTTTTCCATTTTAGATGTTCTAAAAGGTGCTCATAATAGAGTAATACATCTTCAAAGCCGTATCCCTCTGCTGCCATTAGTAGAGCAGATGACCGCCCATGTGCTCTTAGAAGATTTCCGTCACCCTCTTCTAGTGCAAATAAACGGTCTATGGCAGTTCTTAGTTGTCCGCTCATATTCCAATAATACAGAGGAGAGGCTAAGATAATGACTCCTGCTTCTTTTACAGCTGGGTAAATTTTTTCCATATCGTCTTTTTGGACACATGGACATTCTTTATTGCTGTGACCGCCAAAACAGCCCTTGCAGCCGTGAATATTCATGCTGTCTAAGTGAAAAGTTGTGACTTCATTTCCAGCAGAAATAGCACCTTCTGTAAATGCTTTTACAAGCTCTGCTGTATTTCCAGTTTGCCGTGGGCTTCCGTTAAGTATTACGATTTTTTGACTCATATTTCATACCTCCAATTTGTAGTTGACTTCTTTTTCTTTGAATACTATAATTTTAACAGAGGAATTTATTGAAGACAAGTACGCACATTGAGGATATATACTATCAGAAAGGAAAGTATAATGAATAAAGAATGTATAGCAAATTGCAAATTAGAGGATACTGGATTCAATTATACGATGTCTCTCATTCAGGGAAAATATAAGATGTTTATTCTGTATACACTAATGGAGTTTGGCGTTGTACGATTTAACGAAATGCAAAGATATATTGGCAGTATCACATACAAAACCCTTAGTTCTACTCTGAAACAGCTTGAATCAGACGGGTTAATCAATCGTAGGGAATATCCGCAAATTCCTCCTAAAGTAGAATATAGTCTAACAGAACGTGGAAAATCTCTTATCCCCATTTTGGATGAAATGTGCGAATGGGGTGATAAGAACAGGATATAAAAGTAGTCGTTGAAAATTGCTTTATGCAATATCAACGGCTATTTTTTTGTGCGATATGGATAAGCTTTAATGGAGTAGATACCATTCATTATATTCTCAAAACCATATAGCACAGTAAATTGGAAAGACATAAGATAAATCCATATAGTATTAACATTATATTTTCAAAACCAATAATAGAGCCATCTCATTATGTTTTATCAATACACAGCCAAGAGAGTCCATCGATATGTCCTCTAAAAACGATAGAGAGTGGAGCGGTTTTTCGATATACTTAGCTTTGCCGCTGGAGCATTGTCTGAGCACCAAAGGTGCGAGTTTGCGGGAGGCGGCAAAAATCAGCGTATGTCGAAAAACCGTGGGAACGAACGTGTTTTTAGAGGACATATCGATGGACTCTCTTGGCGTCTGTCCCCTATTTTCTTAGCGTCTATTCCCTTTCCACCCCCTTCTCATACTCTTGAAGTCACCAAAGTAACAATTCAGCCATTTATGGTCAAAAATATTTTTTATTTTCCCTCTTGACAAATACCAAAAACTTGCTATAATAAAATCATAAAAACTTTAATAAAACATTTTATAAAAGATTTAGAAAAAATAAAGTAAAGAGAAATCCAATCAATTTTTACCTGCCCGAAGGAAAAGATAAACTAAGCTATCACCAGCTAATAGAAAAAGCAAATCTATTCCTTTCCGTCCAACGGAAAAAAGGTGAACTAATCCATTTCCATCCAACGGAAAAACGATAGCTTAATTCATTTCCAGGCGACAGAAAAAGATGGTATTAAACTAACACATAATTTTTTCTATACTATACCTACAAACAAAACAAACCAAGCATAAAACACAAACATATTTCAGAAAACACAAAAAGAAAGAGGAGGATATTAAAATGAACGAGAATTGGTTAGGTCTTCAGGACAAAGTAGTAGTTGTAACAGGTGGAGCATCAGGAATTGGAAAGCATGTTGTAGATACTCTAGTTAAAGTAGGAGCCAAGGCAGTCGTAGTCGATATGAACGTTGAGACAGGAGCAGAGCTAGATGGAGCCTACTGTGTACAGTGCGATGTATCAAGCAGCGAGAGCGTACAAAATATGGCAGACGCAGTTATCGCAAAGTACGGAAGAATCGATGCGCTGGTAAATAACGCAGGAATTAATCTCCCAAGACTTTTAGTCGATGTCGCAGGAGAGAAACCACAGTACGAGTTAAATGATGACTCTTTCAATAAAATGTTTAACGTAAATGTAAAAGGAGTTTTCCTCTGTGCTCAGGCTTGTGCAAAACAGATGCTAAAGCAGGGACAAGGCGTTATCTTAAATATGTCATCAGAGTCCGGAAAAGAGGGTTCCCAGGGACAATCTGTTTATTCCGCAACCAAAGGTGCAGTCGACAGTTTCACACGCTCCTGGGCAAAGGAACTTGGAAAATACAATATCCGTGTTTTGGCATGTGCACCTGGAATTATGGAGGCGACAGGACTTAGAACTCCAGCTTATAATGAGGCGTTAGCTTATACGAGAGGATGTAAGCCAGAGGATTTATCAACGGATTATACGAAGGTGATTCCTCTTGGAAGAGACGGAAAATTAGATGAGGTTGGAGATTTGGTAGCTTATCTAGTATCCGACCGTGCAAGCTATATTGCAGGTACAACAATCAATATTTCAGGCGGAAAATCTCGCGGATAAGCTAAGAAAGGAGTGCTGACAAGTGAAAAGTCTGTTTCAAGATAATAGAACAGCTAATATGTTACAGTTTTTTCTAAAAACTCCAGTGATAACTGTCAGCACTTTAGCTTCTAAATTAAATGTTAGTGACCGTACTGTAAGAAACGATATCAAAAAACTAAACGAAGAACTTAGGGATTGTGCAATTATAGAAGGCAAACAGGGAAAATATAGTCTACGAATTTTTAATGCAGATCATTTTTATGAGAAATTTGCACAGCTAATTGAGACAGATGACTTTCTAAACTCCTCGCGGAATCGAATGGATTATACATTTGGTAAGCTAATGCGCTCAGAAAATCCGTTGATTTTGGACGAGTTGGCATATGAGATGAATATCGGTCGAACCACTCTTGTAAGCGATATTAAAAAGTTAAGAGAAGAGCTTGAGAAGTATGGATTATCCATAATTGGAAAGACAAGTAAGGGATTAATGCTCCAGGGAGCTGAGACAGATATTCGAAAGTATGTATTAGAGAAAAATTATTCTCAGATTTATGATAAGTATCCGTTGGACAGTGAGATTGTCGATGAAATCTCGGAAATGTTTTTAAAATATTCCTTAGAAAAAAATGTACAACAGTCTTTTCAGAAATATATCATATTAATGCTAGACCGGTTTTTGACAGGACATTATATAGGAAATTTATCCGCAGAATATTATAATCTCACCTCTCGTCAAGAATTTCAGATGGTGAATGAGCTGATTGACAAAATAGCTGATATTTTGCAGGTGGAATTTCCAATCGAGGAGAAATTATTTGCACTTCTTCCGATTGTCGGAATGAGGACGCCAGCTGATATCCATCAGATGAGCGAGATTAAGCTAGATGAAAAAATTGGAGGTTTGCTCGATAAGATTTTTTATCAGATTCAGCAGGAGATGGAGATTAGTATTGAGGTAGGAAAGTTCGAGGAAGAGTTTTCTTATCATCTCATGTTTATGCTAAATCGACTTCGGTTTGGGGTACATCTAGTGAATCCTTTGTTGGATGATTTGCGGGAAAAATATCCTTTAGCTTATGAGATGGCGGGAGTTGCGACAAAAGTAATTGCCAAGGAATATGGCATGGCAGTAAATGAGGATGAGAGAGGATATCTGGCAGCGTACTTTGGAGTATTTTTGACAGAGAAGGATTTGCAAAGAAGAAGAAAAGTACAGATTGCAGTTGTCTATGAAGTTGGAATTGTGACGGCGAGATTGATAGCGGCTCAGCTAAAGAGAGTGGTTGGAATGTCGGCAGAATTAACCTTACTTGCGGACAATAAAGTGGACAGTCATATTTTAAATCAATACGATATCGTTTTAACTACGGTAAAATTGACAGTGGAATGTGAGAGACCAGTCATACAGATTCATGAGATATTTGATGAACGAGAAATTATGCAAAAGATAGAAAAAGCAAAGTATTGGGATCAGATGGAAACTTCTGTATTGGATAATAACTGGTTTGTCATGACGGGATTATTGGATGAAAGTAGATTTTTTGTACTGGATAATGTAAAGACATATGAAGAAGCAAAGTTCTGTATGGTAAATCAATTAGAAAAGCAGCTTGATGAGGGATTTTTAGAAAGATTAGAGGAGAGGGAAGCGAAAGGGGCAATGATTTTTGAGCATTCTGTGGCGATACCACATGCAGTGCAGTTTGCCAGTGACAAGATTTTATTGGCAATTGGAGTTTCCAAAAATCCGATAAAATATGACGCAAATCGAGATATTCAAGTCATTTTCTTACTAGGGCTTCCAGAGCAGATTAGTGACGATGACCGATTATTGATTCGTATGTATGATGAGATAATCAATATTACGCAGGATAAAGGGTTGCTGGAAAAAATGAAAAAAGTAAATTCTTATCATGATTTACTGAGAATCTTAGTTCGGTAAAAGAAAGTATACCTATTGTACTTCGAGTATATATTTTTTGCGACGCTGGGGCAAACAGTAGGGCGGTACGCAAAAAATAGAAGAAAAAATAGAGAAAACAGGACGGAGGAATGAAGATGTTTAAGGTGGGATTGGTTATTATGGCAGCATTTTTATTGCAGGCAGTATTAAGCGGCTTGCAGATGCGCCATTTCTCAAAAGAATTTATAAAATTAAGAAAACAAGGCAAGGTGGCATGTGGCCGTCAGGCAGGAGGGTTTCATGCGGGAGCGATTGCGATGTTCTTAATTGATGATAACGGAATCATTAGAGAAGCTCGTAAGCTAGAGGGTGTGACTTGCTTAGCGCGAGTAAAGGGGATGGACGGATTTAAGGGAAAATACGTTGGAAGTTTGACAGGAGAAGAGGTTCCCAAATCCCATAAAAATTTAAGAAAAGCAGTGCGCGACGCAGCTCTTACTTACTGCAAGTTTATGTCCGGTGAGGAAATCATTGACCCGCCATCTCCATTCCAGAGAGTCGAGGGTTCTATAAAAAATATATTAAGATCTAAAAAAGCAGTAAGAAGTTAAAAGAAAGGTGGAAGATTATGGACTTTATCGTTAAATTAGCCGCAGGCTTTATGAATTTATTTACACTTGGTGGAGAGCAGTTTATGAGCTGGGTGACAGGAATTATTCCTACTATTTTGATGCTCTTAGTATTGATGAACGCAATTATGGCTTTGGCAGGAGAGAAAGCAGTGGCCAAATTAGCACGTTTTTGTACAAGTAACCCAATTTTAAGATATATGGTATTACCTTTCGTAAGTGCATTTATGTTAGGTAACCCAATGGCACTTTCTATGGGAAAATTTATGCCGGAGTTTTATAAACCTAGTTTTTACGCATCGGTAACATATCACTGTCATACAAATAATGGTATTTTTCCACATATCAACGCTTCCGAGTTATTTATCTGGCTTGGAATTGCAAATGGAATCACAACACTTGGATTAGATACAACACCACTTGCAGTTCGCTATCTCTTGGTTGGTATCGTTGCTAACTTTATATCTGGATGGGCAACAGATTTTACAACAAGAATGGTAGAAAAACAACAGGGTGTAAAATTAAAACGTACTTTTGGAACGGCAGAGGCTTAAGAAATAGGATTTTTACGGTAATAATAGGAGGAGTTAAAAATGGCAGAATATAGATCAATTCGTATTGAGAGAGGAACGGGTGGATTTGGCGGACCACTCGTAGTCACACCGACAGAAAAGAAAAATAAAGTTATGTTTATTACTGGCGGCGGAGCAGAGCCAGAATGTTTAAATAAAATTATTGAGTTATCAG
Organism: Blautia sp.; assembly: GCA_030841965.1. Taxonomy (GTDB): domain Bacteria; phylum Bacillota; class Clostridia; order Lachnospirales; family Lachnospiraceae; genus JAUUSJ01. The sequence continues at coordinate 10,519 of JAUUSJ010000058.1, read as the reverse complement.
GAATGATTCCTGTAAATGGATTTAAGACAAAATGCCCAGAGGATGAGATTGCATTGGCAATTATCGATTGCGGTGGAACACTTCGCTGTGGTATTTATCCGAAAAAGAGAATCCCAACGATTAACGTAATGCCAGTTGGAAAATCTGGACCATTGGCAAATTTTATCACAGAAGATATTTATGTATCGGCAGTTACATCTGACTGTATCAGTTTGGCAGATGGCTCAGAGCCAGTATCTGGAGGAGCTGTGGAAGTAAAGGAAGAGAAGAAAGCAAGTGAAGAAGGCGGAGCGAAATTTACGGCAGATATGAAAGTATCTGAGACATTGGCAAAGCAGGAGAAGAAGAGCTTAATCACAGTTATCGGTCTTGGGGCTGGTAAGGTTGTCAATACCTTCTATCAGGCAGCCCGTGACGCGATTCAGACATGTATTACAACGTTACTACCATTTATGGCGTTTGTCTCTATGTTAATCGGTATTATTAATGGTTCTGGATTTGGTAATGCATTTGCATCTATTTTAACACCGCTTGCGGGAAATATTGGTGGATTGGTGATTCTTGGTGTTATCTGTTCTATCCCTGGTCTTTCTGCATTACTTGGACCTGGTGCTGTTATCGCTCAGATTATCGGTACATTAGTTGGTGCGGAGATTGGAAAAGGAAATATCAATCCACAGTTAGCACTTCCAGCATTATTTGCAATTAACTGTCAGGGTGCTTGTGACTTTATCCCAGTTGGTCTTGGACTTGCGGAGGCTGAGACAGAGACAATCGAGGTTGGTGTTGTATCGGTTATGTACTCAAGATTTGCAACAGGTTGGATTCGTGTATTATTAGCTTACGCAGCAAGCTTTGGTTTATATTCTGCATAAGAGGAATATAATTGGAAATATAGAAAAACGTATTATATTAGATTATCGAAAAATAAAAATTTAGTAGGGCGAGTATAGAGCTTTTTTAAGAGAAGGAGGAAGATTATGCAACTTATTTATGAAAATACGGTAAAAGAATTAGGTATTTGTGTGGAGGAATTTAAGGATTCTAATATGATTATTATTTTTGGTGATAATGCACCAGAAGAGATTAGGGATTACTGCTATTCTGTCAGCGTAAATCCGATTAATGGGGTGATTATGCCGGGACAGGTATTGAAGATTGATGATGCGGAGTATAAAATTACAGCTGTCGGAGAGGAAGCTCCAGTTACTTTAAAGGGACTTGGACATTGCACGATTAATTTTAACGGAAGCACAGAGGTAGAATTGCCAGGAACAATTTATGTGGAGAATAAGCCGATTGTGGATATTAACGTTGGCACAAAAATTCAGATTGTTGAGAAATAGGAGTGGGATATAGTGATTAAGTTAAATATTAAAAATGCTGGAATTCGAGAGCATGAACTAGATATGATAAAGCCTTTTGTTGATACTGCATACTGTACGCTTATGGAGCGTACAGGGGCAGGCTCAGAAATGCTTGGCTGGTTAAATCTTCCATTTGAGTATGATGAGGAAGAATTTGAAAGAATCAAAAAAGCGGCAAAGAAAATTCAGAATCAGAGTGAGGTTTTAGTATCTATCGGTATCGGTGGAAGCTATCTGGGAGCTCGTGCGGGAATTGAATTTTCAAAAGGAATTTTCGCAAATCAGCTTTGCAAAAAAGATGGAACTGGAGTGGAAGTATATTTTGCAGGAAGCAATATTAGCTCAGAATATGTGCAAAATATTATGGATATTATCGGAGAACGTGATTTCTCTGTAAATGTAATCTCAAAATCAGGCACGACAACAGAACCAGCCGTAGCATTCCGTATTTTTAAGGAAAAATTAGAAGCCAAATACGGAAAAGAAGGAGCAAGAGATAGGATTTATGCGACGACAGATGCGAAAAAAGGAGCACTTCGCGGACTTGCTGTGAAGGAAGGATATGAGACGTTTGTTGTTCCAGACGCAACAGGCGGACGTTTCTCATGCCTTACAGCGGTCGGATTACTTCCAATGGCAGCAGCTGGAATGGATATCGATCAGGTCATGAAAGGATGCGCGGATGCCTGTGTAAAATATAATAATGCAGACTTTATGATGAATGATACAATGCTCTATGCGGCAATGCGTTTTATTATGCTGATGAAGGGCAAAAAGATGGAAATTTTAGCAAACTATGAGCCAGCTCTCACGATGTTTGGCGAGTGGTATAAGCAGCTGATGGCAGAGTCAGAAGGAAAAGATGGAAAGGGATTATTCCCAGTTTCCGCAAACTTTTCCACAGACTTACATTCCATTGGACAGTTTATCCAGGACGGTTCTCGCACGATGTTTGAGACAGTTTTGTGGGTAGAAAGTTCAAGACATGATTTGACAGTTCCAAATGACCCAGAAAATGTGGACGGACTCAATTTTGCCTCTGGCGTTACAATGCAGTATATGAACGAGAAGGCAATGAAAGGAACTTTACTCGCACATGTAGATGGAGGAGTTCCAAATTTAATTATCTCTATCGATAAGCTAAGTGACTATACATTCGGTGAGACAGTTTATTTCTTCTGGAAGAGCTTGGCGATATCTGGATATATGATTGGAATTAATCCATTTGACCAGCCAGGTGTGGAGGCGTATAAGAAAAATATGTTTGCATTGCTTGGGAAACCTGGATACGAGGATATGAAGCAGACTCTTGAGGAGAGACTTCAGGTTTTGAATTAGATTATTTTATGTTAATAATATAAAATTTTTGTTTGTTGGGTAATTTGGAGGGAGGGGGACGCCGAGAGAACAAGGAGAGATATGTGCCGTAAACACGTTCGTTCCCACGATTTTTCGACATACGCTGATTTTTGCCGCCTCCCGCAAACTCACGCCTACGGCGCTCAGACAGTGCTCCAGCGGCAAAGCTAAGTATATCGAAAAATCGCTCCACTCTCTATCGTTTTCGGCGCATATCTCTCCTTGCTCTCTCGGCTGTGTATTGGAGAAACTTTTAGGTGTGGAATATCTTATGTACACAGAGTTAAAGAATGCTTAAGATAGAGGGGTATCGGGGGAACTTTTAGGGGCGAAATATCTTGCAGGGATTTGGTTTTTGGTTGCGCAAGGGAGAAACAGTATTGGCGAGTTGATTTGAGATGGTTTTCTTATATGATTTTCAGTTTCTTTGTTATATTTAAAAAAACGGTCGCACCAAATATACGACCATTACATTTTCTTTTTTATCAAAAATATTCGATTCATTCCTGGTTGCCATCTATAGGGAAACTCTACATACCTTTCCACTTCTCCAAATCTGCTAAATATTTTCATCCAATACGGTGTAGATTCCTGTCTTAGATGCAAAATCCCCTTCTCACCATACATATGTTCACCCGAACTGTCATACTCCATATATTCTAACTCTTCTTCTGAATAAAACGGATTCAACTTGATAAACCAATATCCGTCATTACTTAAAACTCTGTCTAATCTAAGTAATGTTTCATGACTTTGATCCTTTGGCATTACATCCAGCACATTTGACAAAATAATACCATCAAATTTTCCAGCCTCAAACGTATCAAGAAAAATTTCATCACCATTGAAAAAATGCAAATCTCGATATCCACTTTTTTTAGCGGTTTCTTTTGCAAATGACACGCCTTCTTCGGCCCAATCAATTCCTATTCCTTTTCCTTTTTTCTTATATTGGATATACTGAAATAAAATATCACCTGTACCACATCCAAAATCTAATACATTACTTGTCTTATACGCAAGCATCATTAGACAGGTGTCAAACAAAGGTTCCACATTCAACGAAGATTCTCTTAAATCAACAGGTTCACTCTTTGAATAAATTTCATTCCACATATCCTTCTGGCGTTCATATGCCTTCATTCTTATCGTCTCCTTTCCGATTGCAAAACTAAATTAATGTCCTGAGTTTCTATCAACTATCCAATATATTCACAATTATTTCAAAATTATCATTTCTAACTTCTCTCATGATGCTTTATATCCATTATAATACTACTTTCCAAACCTCTTAATTGAAAAATAGTTATCATAAATAACTGTATATTATCAATATACAGAAGCGTTTCTCATGCCATTTCCCCCTATTCTTTATCATCGCTTTTCCAAACCTTTCGAGTGCAAGAATTCTAGCTTTAATTGTGCGGACCGATTTTTTTGCTTGCATATAGATACATAGACAATATCTCTCGCAAAATAATTATATTTTATGAGATTTAGAAAAATTAAAAAGTTATAAATTGGTATAATACTAAAAAATTTTCTAAAAAAAGCAACCAAAAGAAAGAAATTACGAATTAATAATTGAGAAGGGGAAGAAATTCTATTTTGTAAATTATAATAAATTTTTAAGGAGGAAAATAATGGAAGATACACAGATTATAGAGTTGCTTTGGAATAGAGATGAAATGGCGCTGAAAGAAATTGGGAAAAAATATACGAGATTTTGTTTTAGTATAGCATGGAAAATTTTAGAAAATAAGGAGGATTCGGAGGAATGTGTAAATGATACTTGGTTTACTGCATGGAGGTATATTCCACCGAAAAGACCAACAATATTGTCATGTTTCTTGGGGAAAATTACAAGGAATTTTGCTATAGATAATTTAAGGAAAAAGTATGCTACAAAAAGGGTTGATTTACATATGACGAATACAATTATTGATTTAGTGCAAGAAACGAAGGAATTGAATCAACAATTGACATACTCTTTAGATGAGCATATGAACGAAAAAGAGTTAATTCAAATAATCAATACATTTTTAAAAACATTGAAAGATGCGGATAGAGATATTTTTATACGAAGATATTGGCATATGGATTCAATTGAAAATATATCTAAGCGACATGGAAAATCTAAAAGTTCGATAAAATCTAATCTATTTCGTACAAGAAACAAATTAAAACAAGTATTAAAGAAAGAAGGGTATTTAGTATGAGTAAAGATGATATGTTGTTTTTGAAAGTATTTGGAGATATAGATGATTTTTTCATTGAGCAATCATTTGTAGCATGGAATCCTAAAAATAATACTTTTTTCTGGAAATATCATAAAAAAATAGCTTGTGTTATTTTAGGTATATTATTTGCAACTGTTTGTATTTTTCACACGGAGGTTCAAGCTACATTAAAAAAAGCTACGACTTTACTAGGAGAAATCTTAAATATAAAAGAAGATATTTCTTCTTATACAGAGATAAAAAATATTCCTATAACTAAAAACGGGTTAACTTTGACATTAAAAGAAGTTGTTTTAGATAAAAATCAGTTACTTATTTTGGTATCAAAAAAATTTGAAGATGAAAAAGAAAATACAAATATAGAATTATCATACAGTGTAAAAATTAATGGAAAAGAAGCGAAAATTTGCAAAAGTTGTATTACAGATGATGCACCTGATAAAATAGCTGAACAATATGTAGTGGGATATTATCTTACAGATGACATGAAAATAAGAAACCCAGCTCAAATAGAAGCTATATTTACTGCTAATCGAGTTAGCGATAATAGTAAAATTGGAACATATAAATTTAATTTTACTGCTTCTTGGGAGGAATTAGAAAAAAATACAATTAGAATGCCAATCAACCAAAGCATTATTTTACCAGAAAAATCAGAACTAAAATTATCAGATTTCACCTGGAACAATGTAGAGAGTAATATTGTCGGAGAATGTGATAATCTCCTTTTAGGATATGAGTATTATTTAAGTGGGCAAGATAATAATGGCAAGCAAGTTACCTATACTTTGCTATCCTATGAAAATTCCCAAGCAATATTTGTAAACGAGGAGGATAAACAAATCTCCTCAAGTGCAACCAGTGTAGAATTGCAACTTTATCGTCAAAGTCTAGGAACATTGCTCAGTTCATCGGAGGATGATGAGTTTGTAGAGGAAGATTTTTTAGGTGAAGACACTCCTACTGTAGAAAAAATAGGAGATAGTTTCAAAATAAATATGAAACGAAAATAAGGCAAATAAAAGAAGGAGGATAAATAATTAGAGCCTTAAGATTGAACGGGTACGACATTATATTATTAAGAGAAAATCCGATAGCAAAGTTTTGGTACAATTTTCTTTACATGGAAAATTTAAATATAACGGAAAAACAAGTTCGTGTTTTTATTCAAAATTAAACATATATAATAAAGCAAAAACTCTTTTTTATGTACAAAATCGAGAAGGACAAAAAAATGGAATATGGGCTACAGGTACTTGTATTGCACGTAATAAAAAAACGGGAAAAACGTACAATAAGACTTTAAAGATTGGTGTAAAGGCAGATGGAACAATTTTAAAGCCATGATAAATGTATTTGTTTCCAAATTATTTTAAATTTGATGAAGAAAGAATCTTTTGAGTATAACAGAGGAGTTTGAAATTGTTTTGCCAGTATACAGCCGAGAGATACCTGCGGTCTCTCTCGGCGTCTCCTTTCTTTCTTCCCTTTCCCCTCATCCTCCACATTACACAAAACTCAACTCAATCTATTATAGTAAATCCTAAACCAGCACCGAATCTCCAAACCTCTCAAGTGCAAGAATTCCAGCTCCAATTGAGCGAGCCGATTTTTTTTGTTTACATATAGATATATAGTCAATATCTCTTGCAAAATAATCATATTTTTTGATACATTCCTTTAACTCATCCAAATATTCCTCCAAGTAAAACGCCATATCGCCCCCGATAATAATATCAATATCCAAAAGCATACGAATATTAGAAATAAGAAGCGCAAGATAATCCAAATACGTATGAAAATCTTGCACAGTGGAAGGATTTTTTTCCTGTAAATTTACAAAAAAATTATCGAGCTCATCCATTGCATTACATAAAACCTTAGGAGAGAGATAAGCATCCGCACAGCCCTTTTTACCACAATAGCAGGTAATTCCATTTGGGACGAGTATCATATGTCCAGCCTCCCCTGTCTGAAATTGTTCTCCGAGAACAATAGAACGATTTTGGATGAGGGCTCCACCGATTGTCTCATTGAGCGCAATATAAAAATAATTCTCCCTATCTAAATTTATCTCCGTAAAACTACAGCAATTAGCATCATTTGTAACGATAAGAGGATAGGGGATTGCATTTTGAAAGCGATTCAGACTCATATTTTCTAATTGAAGAATATGAGAGCGGGTAACCATATTTCTCTCGATATCAATAATACCAGGAAAAGAAATTCCAACCCCGAGCACTTTTCCCGAAGAGAGATTCTCACCTTCTAAAAACTCCAAGAGCGAGGACGATAATTTTTCATAGAAACTAGGCTCATCAGAAAAACAAAGCGGAATTCGGTACGTACGAATAGGCGTATTTGCAAAATCAATGAGAGCAAATTTCACATGATGTTGAGAAACATTGATACCGACACTAAATCCACAGTTTTTATTTAACTGAATCCTCTGCGCCTTTCTTCCACCAGTAGATTCATTTCGACCACATACTTCCAAAATCTCTTTCTCAAGCAATTCATTCATATTCTGAAGCACCGTCGGCATACTCAGAGACAGAGAAGAAGCAATATCCTGTTTCGTCAGACCAGGATGAAGCCTCAAAAGTCGCAGTATTTTTGCCTGATTTTGTTGTTTTAAGTTTATAGTATTTGTAGAAACCATTTTTATGCCTTTTATTCCTTTCTATTTAATTGTATCAAGTTAAAAAATATTAACAATACTCTTTTATAATACATTTAATAAAAGAAAAATGCAATGTAAAAGAGAAAAAATGGCTACTTATTCATATTTTTGGTGAGTCAAAAAGTCAGCCCACCTCTTGCAAGCAAGCTCACATCGTTTTTTCGACCTTTTGACCTTGGTATCATATAATAGATATATTTACAAAAAGAGTATTATAGTAAGTAATATGATAATGTTTTGTCAGTATCTGAATTAGACAAGCTCGGGCATGAGTATTATAGTGCTTTGCCAGTACCCAGCGAAGAGAGGCGGGAGATATGTCCTCTAAAAACGATAGAGAGTGGAGCGGTTTTTCGATATACTTAGCTTTGCCGCTGGAGCACTGTTTGAGCGCCGTAGGTGCGAGTTTGCGGGAGGCGGCAAAAATCGGCGTATGTCGAAAAACCGTGGGAACGAACGTGTTTTTAGAGGACATATCTCCCGCCTCTCTTCGCGTCTACTTCCACTTTCCAAAACACCAACCTCTCTTCGCGTCTACTTCCACTCTTCAAAAATCATCCCACTAATAAAAATCTTACGCCATCAAAAAGATAGGAAAGATTGTTTGCAAAATAAAACTATGATATACTCTATGACAAAAGAGAGAATAATAGCAACTCTGAGAAATTTGAACAGAGCGAAAAAGGCATAAACAGAAATAAGACAAGGAGAGTAAATGAAGATAGAAAATAAAAATATAAGAAATAATATCTACCAAAACATAATAGAACAGCTAGGAAAACAAGAGACAACTGTATTAATCACAGTATTAGATAACGAAATAAAAAAATATATATATAATATAAATCAATTCCCAAATCAATTTTTGGAAAACTACCCAGACCAGGCGTCAGAGAAATACTTAGAACAAATTTCACAAAAGCATCCAGAGCAATTTCCAGAAAACTACCCAGAACAAATCTCAAAGCAATTCCTAGGACAATTACTCCATTCTGGAAAGCAAGCCTACGAGGAAAAGAAGGTAGTTTTTACTCAAATACAAGAAAAAAGTATTATCGCAGAGCCGTTTTGTAGACAGGAGCGACTTATCATTTTAGGAGGAGGACATGTCTCCTTATCTTTAGCGGAATTTAGCGCCAAGACCGGTTTTTCGGTCATTGTTGTAGACGACAGACCATCTTTCGCTAATTCTGCAAGATTCCCATTTGCAAAGCAAGTTATCTGTGATAGCTTTGAGCAGGCAATCAGAAACCTAAAAATAACTTCCTCTGATTATATCGCAATCTTGACGAGAGGACATCGACATGACGCCAATTGTCTTAGAGCATTGTATGAGCAGGAAACTCCATATTATCTTGGCATGATAGGCTCCAAAAGAAGAGTGGGCGAATTAAAAAAACAGCTAGTAGAGGAAGACGGAATCAGTCAGCAATGGCTTGACTCTATCCACTCTCCAATCGGATTAAATATCGGTGCCATCACGCCGGAGGAGATTGCAGTCTGTATCCTTGCAGAGTTAATTGAGACAAAGAGACGGTCTACGAATACAAGAAAAGTTCTCCAGTCAGATATTGATATAGAGATAATGGAAAAACTTGCACATCCATCCAAAGGTAGAGAGAAGAGTCAAAAAGCAATACTTACCATCCTAGAGACAAAGGGTTCCACTCCTCGAAAAGCGGGAGCCAAAATGATAGTTTATGAAGATGGAGGAATAGAGGGAACAATCGGAGGTGGCTGTGCAGAAGCTTCGATTATGCAGGAGGCGAGAGAAATTATCAAAAATGGAGGCTATAAGATTTGCGAGGTAGATATGACAGGTTCAGTCGCTGAGGATGAGGGGATGGTTTGCGGTGGAAGGATGAAAGTTTTGATAGAGAAAGATTAAAAGATAAGATTGAGTAGCAGAAGAAATTTTTGTAAAATCATGTGAAATAGTATTTCTTGCATAAATAAGATAAAGCTGATATCATATACCTCAAAATTAAGGCTTGATGGAAGGATAATAATTATATGAAAATGAATCCTGATAGACTTTATAAAGGATGGTGAAAATGAAAATTATTCGATGGATAAGAGGAATAGCCAAGACAATCTGTTTTCTTCTTATTTTCTTTCTCATCGGAATTTTTGTCTTAGCTTATATAATCAATATCATTCCGCATAAAAAATATAACGGACAATATTTTGAGATAGAGGCGTATAAAAGCAGCGAGGATAAAGACGAGGACGGAATCGACGACCAGACAGATATTCTCCAAAATGCCAGAGAATACGTGGCTACGAAGCCAAAATATAAAAGCAAATATTATGAGAGCGGCTATCCAGATGACGAGTACGGTGTCTGCACAGATGTCGTGGCATTTGCTCTAAGGGGAGCGGGATATGATTTGATGGAATTGGTTAATAAAGATATTAAAAAAAATAGAGAATCTTATGATTTAGAAGAGATTGATAAAAATATTGATTTTCGTCGAGTGGAAAATTTAAGCGTATATTTTCAACATAGAGCAAAGTCGTTGACGACGGATATACATGATATCGACCAATGGCAGGGCGGAGATATTGTCGTTTTTCGACATCATATTGGAATTGTGTCGGATAAACGTAATTGGAGGGGAGTTCCCTTTGTTATTCATAATGCAGGGCAGATAAGTGGTCAATATGAGGAAGATATTTTGGGTTGGTGGGGAGAAATCACTGGACATTATCGGGTATCGTAGGGAGTGGCTTGGTAATGAGGGAGACGCATGGGAGAGACGCATGGGGAGAGATGTATGGGGAGAGATGCATGGGGAGAGACGCCAAGAGAGTTCGTCGATATGTCCTCGAAAAACACGTTCGTTCCCACGGTTTTTCGACATACGCTG
>JAUUSJ010000292.1 GCA_030841965.1 Blautia sp. | reverse complement strand
ACTGTAATTGTAGATGTGTTTGTACGGTTATTTTAGAAAGGTTTGTCTTTTTGACCGTAATTGTAGATGTGTTTGTACGGTTATTTTAGAAAGGTTTGTCTTTTTGACTGTAATTATAGATGTGTTTGTACGGTTATTTTAGAAAGGTTTGTCTTTTTGACTGTAATTGTAAGTATATCTGTACGGCTATTTTAGATTGTATTCTTATTTCAACCATTAATTTATAGTTTTTAGGCTTTCAAATAAAGAAACAAATTGAGACATAAATAGTCAACTACCCGCAACCGAAAGGTCATGGGCTTGTAACTGTCCAGTTGTGCTAACAGCTTATGCCTCAACTTTTAAACCCCAATAGGTATTTCTAGTATTTCTACCTCAAGTGTTGTTACATCATAGGGTGATTGACAGCAATCTTTGCGACAAAGTTTACTCTGTCACAACTGTAAATGGTACTAAAATTTCCATACTTCACAGAAATGTTAATTTTTATATTTAAGATTCTACATGAATAATGATTCATATTAAAAACCTCATATCTTAACTTTTCAAAGTACAAAGAGTGCCTTCAGAGTAATCGCTCCCAACGGTTTTCTTTATCTTTGTACATGTGAACTACCCATCACCGAAAGGTAATAGGCTTCTAAGGTGCTTACGCACCTATTTAAGAAGTTTGATATTTAAGTTTCCACCTGCTATCAGGCAATCCTTATTCTTATCGGCGTGTCCACTTCGCCTCTAGTGTATAGAGCCGTAAGGCTCACAACGTTACTTTTTCGCAAAATATTTAATGCACCGTTGACATCCGCATTCAAAATTTTCCCTTCTGCCGTTTGATACAGACCCCTGAATACTCTATTTCCACTAAAAGAATAGAGCTTTGGATGATTGACATCGTAGATTGGAATCTCATCTTTATCCCCAAAAGATGCTTTTGAGGTATAACTTTCTTCCTGTTTCACAAATACAATCCCATTTAATTCACAAAGATATTCTAACTTATCCCGAAGTTTCCCATATGGGATATTCACAAAATTTTGATTATTTTGTTTTCCCATCTTCGAGCTTTTCTGGAAAGTCGCATTGTAACCGACAACAAGCGTACCGATATCTTGATGGATACAGTAATCGATGATTTTACGCGCAGTTTTGCTCATATAGTCATTTACTTTATTATTACGGTCACGAGCTATTCTTTTCTGTCTATTCGTACATTTCTTACCAAAATGCTGTTTATCCTTAATAGACTGTAACTTCGCATTTTGTTTGTTGAACCATTGGTTGATGGATTTCAGCTTTCTACCGTCAATAAGGAAACTCTTTCCACTACTGGATACCGCAGTGACAAGATTGTCGATTCCTAAGTCAAGTGCCAGTGCATGATTGGGATTAAGATTTCTTTGCATACATTCTGCTTCATAGACATACTGAATTTCAAAGAACCTGGCATTTGCTTTTGGTATGATACGAATTTCCTTCACCTTCTTATCCAGCAATATGGGTGGGATTGTAATTTCCACCCTTTTATGATTTTTCCTATAAACGTTCGAGTATGGAAGTACCAGCTTGTTTCCATTCAATCGTACAAAACCAATCACAAGTGTCGTATATCCATCTTTGGGAAGATAATGAGGGAGGTTACAATCTTTCAAAGCATATTTCCCTCTTTTGGCAAGTTTCAGTAATCCAAAAAAGGATTGAAAACTACCATCCACTTCTTTTAAGATTTGCTGTGCCATATTCAAATTCAGCAATCTATAATTCACGGATGTTTTGAGCAGAGCATAATTTTTCTGATAGTTCAGATATTCGCCTTCTGCAAAGTAATACTGTCTCGCATTGTAGATGGCTTGATTGGTCAAGTTTTTTGCTATATGACATAATTCTTTGATGTAGCGATACTCTTCCTTGGAAAGATGTTTTATCTGCTGTTTTACTGTAAGATACATCGTGCTTCCTCCTTTCTATGGATTTCGGAACAAGTTCCTATTTATTATAGCATGTATTTTATTTATTTAATACTATTTCAGTAAAAATAGATAGATTATTTCAGACAGACGCCATTCATCCCACGGTCTAAAGACATAGGTTTTCTGGCTAAAATATTATAAAATATCATTTTAGACAACCATTTGGAGGGTTTCTCTCACTGCCTTCAGGCAATAACCATCCATGACAAACAAAATAATTTTATTGAGTTTTGCCAGTACACAGCGAAGAGAGCCCGTAGATATATCCTCTAAAAACGATAGAGAGTGGAGCGGTTTTTCGATATGCTTAGCTTTGCCGCTGGAGCACTGTCTGAGCAGCGTAGCTGCGAGTTTGCGGGAGGCGGCAAAAATCGGCGCATGTCGAAAAACCGTGGGAACGAACGTGTTTTTAGAGGATATATCTACGGGCTCTCTTTGCGTCTCCTTCCAGATCACAAACCACCATCCTCTCTTCGCATCTTCTTCCAGATCACAAACCACCATCCTCTCTTCGCGTCTCCTCCCAGACCACAAACCGCCATCCTCTCTTCTCTTCGCGTCTCCTCCCAGACCACA
>JAUUSJ010000057.1 GCA_030841965.1 Blautia sp. | reverse complement strand
CGCTAAAGCTTTCACGGAACCACGCGACTATCGCGTGGTTTTCTTGATACAATAAAGAACCTTGCAAGCGCAAGGCCCTGTAAAAGCGTTTTCTTTCAGCTCCAAAGAGCCTATTCGGTTTGAGGTTATCGCATAACCCAAGGTCGGGCTCCACAATGGGCTGCATACCGACACAGTCAATTGCTTCATAGCCAACGATAGCTGATCTCGTCGCTATCCTCTATAAACATTATAGCACAAAAGTGATTCAAGTCAATAACTTGAATTTTTTCCGTGGACGCGTCTGATGACGTGTCTAATATATTATATGGAATGATCTTAAAAAATGTCAATGAAAAATTTGGAAATAAAAAGGAGCGTGAATGCTATGGGAATATTAAAAGGAATTTTCAAATCAAGAGATAAGCCAAAGAATGCAACATCGGGCAGTGCATACCGATTCTTTATCGGTGGTAGTTCCATTGGTAAGAATGTCAATGAGCGTTCTGCTATGCAGATGACGGCGGTGTATTCCTGTGTGCGCATTTTGTCAGAGGCGGTGGCAAGCCTTCCACTTCATGTGTACAAATATAACTCAGAGGGTGGAAAGGGAGAGATTATTGCATTGTATCCCCTGATGCCAAACCGAATGACGGTGGACAGGGATGATAAGGGACAGCTTTATTATCAGTATAACACCAGCAAGGATGATGCACCGACCATGAAAGGAAGTATGGTGAATCTGAAACCTTCGGATGTGCTTCATATTCCCGGTCTGGGATTTGACGGACTGGTAGGATATTCTCCGATTGCCATGGCGAAGAATGCCATTGGTATGGCCATTGCCTGCGAAGAGTATGGTGCCAAGTTCTTTGCAAATGGTGCCACGCCGGGCGGTATTCTGGAGGATCCGGGAACCGTAAAGGATCCACAGAGGGGCAGAGACAGTTGGACTTCCGCTTTTGGCGGCAGCTCCAATTTCAATAAGGTAGCAGTTCTGGAAGAGGGAATGAAGTACACACCAATTTCCATTAGTCCGGAACAGGCCCAGTTTTTGGAAACAAGAAAATTTCAGATAAACGAGATAGCTCGAAGCAAGCAAAAGTCAGGCTGGTTACACGGCAGAAGTTAGAGCGATTGTAACTAAGTACGGAGCAAGCCGTCTGAGCGACATTGATCCAAAAGACTTTGCAGCAGTATTAAAAGATGCGGAGGCGATTGAAAATGAGTAAACAGAAGGTGAATTGTGCCAAAGGCACAAGAGAGGCTGACCTGGGCCATGCAGTATTATCCGCTTCTGGTTCGCACAGATGGTTGAACTGCACACCATCTGCAAGACTGGAGTTAGAGTTTGAAAACACCACATCGGAAGCGGCAAGGGAAGGAACTGCGGCACATGCTCTATGTGAGCATAAGCTGAAGAAGTTCTTAAAGAAGCGAAGCAAGCGTCCTGTTTCTGATTACAACTCAGATGAAATGGAAGAATGCACCGATGCTTATGCGGAATTTGTCATGGAGCAATACGAAGAAGCAAAAAAGTCCTGCAAAGATCCGGTGATTCTCATTGAGCAGAAACTTGATTTTTCCTGTTATGTGCCGGAGGGATTTGGAACAGGGGACTGCATCATCATTTCCGATGACAAGCTTCATATCATTGATTTCAAATATGGACAAGGCATATTTGTCGAAGCGGAACACAACCCTTAGATGATGCTATATGCACTTGGAACATTAGAAATCTACGATGCCCTTTACGATATCAAAGAAGTTTCTATGACTATCTTTTAGCCAAGAAGGGAAAATGTCAGTACATGGACTATTCCGATTGAGGAACTGAAAGTTTGGGCAGAGGAAGAACTGAAGCCGAAGGCACAGATGGCCTACGATGGCGATGGTGAGTATCTTCCAGGAGAATGGTGTACCTTCTGCAAGGTATCAGTAAAATGCAGAGCAAGAGCAGAGGAAAAAATGAAGTTGGCAAGACTGGAATTTAAGATGCCGCCACTTCTGACAGATGCGGAGATTGAAGAAGTACTGGATGTTTTGCCAGATCTGACCAAGTGGGCAAATGAAATCACAGCTTATGCAACGGAGGCTGCCATTCATCATGGAAAAGAGTGGAATGGATTTAAAGTAGTTGAAGGCCGTTCCAATCGCAAGTACCGTGATGAACTTCTGGTTGCAGAAGCAGCAAGGGAACATGGTTACACAGATATTTACCGTCAAACGTTAATTCCTATGACAGAGATGCAGAAACTGATGGGAAAATCTGCTTTTGAGGAAATTCTCGGTGACCTCATTTATAAACCACCGGGCAAGCCGATACTGGTACCAAATACAGACAAGCGTCCGGCTATGAACGTAACAAACGCAGAAAACGAATTTGATAAAATTATGGAGGATTAGTATTATGGCAAACATGAACAGAACAAAAGTTATCACCGGTATCAACACAAAACTTTCTTATTTCCACGGTTGGGAGCCTGTTTCCATCAATGGGGGAGCTGAAAAGTATTCTGTATCTGTACTTATTCCAAAGGACGATACAGAAACCGTAAATGCAGTCAATAAAGCAATCGATGCTGCGATTGAGGAAGGGTGTTGCAAAATTCGGCGGTAAGAAGCCTAATAAGGCTGCAATCAAGCTTCCACTTCGCGATGGTGATATCGAGCGTGACGATGAGGCTTACAAAGGACATTACTTCATCAATGCGAACAGCACAACAGCACCGCAGATTGTCGATCGTGCAGTAAAACCTATCTTGGACAGAAGTGAAGTATATTCCGGATGCTATGCAAGAGTATCTCTTAACTTCTATGCATTTAACTCAAATGGAAATAAGGGGATTGCCTGCGGTCTTGGAAATATTCAGAAGATTAGAGATGGTGAGTCTCTCGGTGGCAAGACCACTGCAGCAGATGACTTCGGAGCAGTAGTGGATGACGATTTCTTAGCATAGGGAGGGCGAGACAATGACAGAAGTGCAGAACTTTATGCTTGTGGTATGTTTTGGATGCACGATAGGCTTCTTGATTGGAACATTTAGCATCATGGTATCAGACGGGATTCATTATCTGAAAAAGAGAATGCGTATGAAGAAAGAGCAGAAAGAACAGAATAACGAATAAATGTTATGGGCGGTATGGAGGATTACTATATCGCCCAATTTTTTTGTTGGAGGGAAATTATTTTGTTGAATTTAGAAATTGATATTGAAACATTTTCATCTGTAAATCTTGCCAAGGCTGGTGTTTACCGTTATGCAGAATCACCGGATTTTGAAGTTCTCTTGTTTGGGTATAGTGTGGACGGAGGAGAAGTAAAAGTAGGCGATCTTGTAAAAGGAGAGAAAATACCAGAAGAAGTAATGAGTGCGCTGGAAGATGAAGCTGTTACGAAATGGGCATTTAATGCTCAGTTTGAACGTATCTGTATTTCTAGAATGTTAGGCTACGAAGCAGGAACATACCTTGTACCGGCGTCCTGGAAATGTTCTATGGTGTGGTCAGCCTATATGGGACTTCCATTATCTTTGGAAGGTGTGGGTGCTGTGCTTGGTTTGGAAAAGCAGAAATTAACAGAAGGGAAAGATTTGATACTAGAGAGGCAATCACAAAGGACCAGATGAGAAAGTTCCTTAAGTTTGTACACGATGATAACGTGTACTGCAAGTATTACGAGGTGTTCTACATCTTGTTCCATACGGGACTTCGAATTTCAGAATTTTGCGGACTTACCATTAAGGATATTGATTTAAAGAACCGCATTATCAATATCGACCATCAGCTTCAGCGAATTGGCAGCATGGAGTATCACATCGAATCCACGAAAACAAATGCCGGTACAAGAAAGCTTCCAATGACGGAGGACGTGTTCCGAATGTTCCGGGCAATTTTGGAAGACAGGCCAACGGATTTTCCGGAGATTATGGTGGATGGTTATGTGGGATTCCTTTTCCGAGATAAGAATGGAATGCCGGAGGTAGCACTTCATTGGGAGCATCGGCTTAAGAATGCGGTGAACCGATACAACAGCATTTTTAGGGTGCAGCTTCCGAAGATTACGCCGCACATTTGCAGGCACACTTACTGCAGCAACCAAGCGAAAGCCGGAATGAATCCCAAAACACTGCAATATCTGATGGGACATTCCGACATTGGAGTGACGATGAACACATATACGCATCTTAGCCTGGATGATGCGAAGAACGAGATGATTCGCATGGAGGAACTGGAGCAGGCGAGAAAAGAAGTGGATAAGGCAGAAGACAAAAAGCCGATGAAACAGAATATGTTCAAAGTAGTTTAAGACAAGCAGCAGACGCTCAGGGGAAACCGTGGGCGTTATTTTTGTGCTTGGGAATTGTAGGATGCTTGGAAAAATAGTATAATTGCTATGAACATTTAATAGATAAAAAGTTGTCTCAATACTAGGTCAGTATATGATACTAGATAAAATGATGAAATAGTTAAGAATGTGAGAAAGGAAAATAGAGTTATGAAAATTAACGCCAAAGACTTATGTTCAATTAAGGATATTCAAGAATTAAAGAGTGTTGATTCAATTAACAATATTCTTAAAGTTATAAATAGTGAAATTACTCCTATGTCTGTTACGGCACAAACATATGAAGAATTGTTTTCAGTAATTGCAGTATTAAAAAAGCAATGGAATAATTTCAATTCTGATGTTTATTTCAAAAATGAGAATGTGAAGATGATTTATTCACTATTGTATGCTCGTCCGGAGGTAAGAAATATAAATATAGGATATTCAGAGGAATTGCTTGAGGATGCGGAAAAAGCGAAAAAATGGTATATAAACTTAGTCAAAAAAATACATCCAGATGCAAATAAGGCATGTCCTGAGGAGGCACAAAAGGCTATGACAGAACTGGAAATTATATACGAAAGAATCCAGAAATGTTTTGCTAACGAAGAGGAAGAATAAATGGAATCTAAAAATAAGAAAGAAGAATTGGAGATACGAAAAGCATCGTCATATGATATCAATTTTCCGGATAATAAATATCTAGAAAACTCAGATAAACAGAGAATCCAAAAGGCTGTTACTGATGGAGGTATTTCAATCGGTAATAAAACTTTTATTTCTGAAAAAGAATTAAATAAATTGCTTGTTACAGATAGAAAAGGGGTTACCAATGCTATGATGAGTACGCCACCTGGCGATTTGAAAAAAGTGGGTGATGTAGAATATATGTCGACTCCACATTTGCAGAAAGAGATTTCTCAAAAACGACAGCAACCAAGAAGTATTACGGAGCAAGAAAAATTAGGATATGCTCAAGATTGTGTTAACGCTTTTTCAAATAATGAAGAATTGAGTAGACAGAGAGCCATAGAAGCAGACTTAATTACAAAACAAAGGGCTCAACTTGGGAAAAAGGTAATTAAAGAGAGAAAGTCAAAAGTGAGTGAATTGTCAGGTAAACCATTAGATGGAATGGCTGAAGTTCATCATAAAGATAGAGTTGCAGATAAACCAGAACGTGCTTTTGATCCTACTAATTTGGCGGTCATTAGAAAAGATGAGCATTCTGAATATCATAATTCAGATTATCCACAGAATGAAAAAGGATACGAACAATTTGAAAAAAAATATAAAAAATAAGGTATATGTGCTTGAACTTTGGGATTCAAAATGCACCCCCCTTACTCAATCAATCGTTAAAAGGTTCAAAAATCGGAGTAGTCTGCACCCCCTTAACTGACTACCAATTAACTACTATCGACTACTACACTAGGCTGTAAATTGCCGCATTTTGCGTGATTTTCAAGAAACTGCACAGAAGTATGTAAGCCAGGAAAGTTCAAAAAAGTCCGCAAAACTGGGCAATCTACGGTATTTCAGGAGGAAAAATATAATGATTAAAATACTTTTTGTTTGCCACGGCAATGTTTAATGGATGTCGTGAAATCCTCGATTTTATTGGATTTCTTTGGGATTAACCAATAATTTACACCTTATTTATACCTTTGGAAGACCGGATCGGAATAGTATAAAAAATAAAGAAATAGATCAAATTAACAGAACTGGTGTTTTTATTTTATAAGGAAAATTGAGTTATCGTATACGTTTAGACAAGACAAATTAAAAAAGAAGATCCTTTTGTCGTAGCAGATAGCACTTCCCTTTAATGACAGATTTTTCTGTTGTTCGCTAACTGATCGTCACCATTCCAATAGTGGGGAATTTCTTATGGCTTGGGGGTTTTCTAGCAAAAATTTCAGTATTGTTAAAATAAAAAATTATATGGAGAGAGAATGTTGCTTATATGAAAAAAATAGATGAGAATTTTTATGGCTATATAAGGGTAGAAGGCGATACTTATACATATAATGTATCAGATAATATAGTCACTTTGCTTCCAGCACAAAGTGATCCCCAAAAAAGAGATGATTCTCTTTATCGCATAAAATCACACAAGACAGATACACCAGAATATTTATTCGGCGAAGATAATAATAGCATGATTGCAATATTGCGTAATGGGAAATTTGTTACAGATCCTATTGGCACTAATGTGGCTATTAGATTTGCAACGCCTATCATTATAAAGGCATGTGGAAATGCTGAAGGATTTTTTAATATGTTGACGGAAGATTGGTGTAAATTTCATGCAATTACGTTTTGTGGTGGAAATATAAATGCATTATATACTCCTGGCATAGCAATCGAGCAACCAGATGTCTCCGAATTATTAAAATATGATGGAGCAAGAACAATAAAAATGCGTCCTTGGAGTGCCTATACTCGGACAACACAATTTCAGATTGAAAATGAAAAAGTAACATTAACTGTTTCAATAGGACAAACCGCAGAAACTAATAATGCAGAAAATAGGGGTGCATATAATCTTGGAAAAGTGTATACCTTTTTTCGTTTTTCCTTTGAAAATGCTCAAGGATTTGAAAAGATGGAAAAATATTACATTATAGCAAGAAAAATTGTTGCGATTTTGACTTCTCAAAATAATATTTGCTTTGAAGAGGTATATCTTAGTCAAAGAAATTCTGAACAAAAGTATTTTAAGACAGGAATATGTAAAATTTTTGATTCTTATGAGAATTATTCTATAAGGCAATGGCATAAAGTGATTCCAATATTTAGTGTTTTTGATTATATTCCCAATTTAATAGATGGAATTGTAAATGGTAAGGTTAATTCATTGCTGGAACTTCTTCCAGAAGATAATAAGATGGTTAACCGAATATCGATTAAAAATGTTCAAGATTTATGTACGGCGTTAGAAGTTTCTTACCAACTAGATGATAAGAGAAAAAGAGAGAAAGATGCACTTATTGAGGAACTAAAAAAGAATATTAAAAATACGATAGCCGAATTTACTAAAGCACATAATGAAATTGATGTAAATAAAGAAACTACAATGAGTAGTGCTTTTCAATATCTGGATTATACATTGAAACAGAAAATACTTACACTATATAATGAAAATAGTGATATAGTGGATGAAATTGTGTCAAAATACTCGTTACCTTCAGTAAATGAGAATAGTATAGCATCTTTTGTAAAATTGCGTAATAATAAGACACATTCTGGTACAGTTGAATGGGGGGAAAGTGCAAAGATATATACACCCTTGTTTGCTATCGTTTATGCTAGTTTTTTTAAATATATTAAATTGCCAGATGAAGTAATTAAATCCACGTTATTACAGATTTTTTAGGTGTGAAACACAAAAAAATATTTAGGCGAAGTGCGGTATTATATAATGCTTTATATATCAAGCCTTTAATGATGCACACCCCTATTCGTAGTCTGCCCCTCCGAGCTGACTACGATTTGACTACTGTATATGGAAGTGCTTTGCATTATTTTGCAAAAAGTGTAGTTGGGGAGAAGAAAAATAGGATGCCCGGAAAAGTCGACAAACCAACGCAAAACTTGGCAATATAGGGCATATCAGAACAGGAGAAATTTATGATTAGAGTTTTATTCATCTGCCACGGCACTCTTTGAAAAACTCCTTAAAAAGTCAGTAAAATCAATACTTGAGAGGCATTTGTGGGGAAGAAATAACCCGAAAATACCCCACTAATTTTTGGCAAGTAGTATAAAGTAAAGAATTATAATTGGGAACGTGACATGATCATGGAAAGCTATGAGATTTTTATTAACTAAGTCTCATGGCTTTTTTATAATAATGTAATCAAGAATAAATGATATTTGATGTTGTTTTATAAGATGATACGAAAAAAATGGGTTTCTAAAGCAAAGGAGAAAATCTAATGATATCGTGAGAAAACACTTGTTTGGGTTCGCACGATATGATATGATGTAAATCACGGAAATTATGAGCATGGAGGAAAAATAATGGCGATTTGTTATGACAAATTATGGAAATTACTGATAGATAAAAAAATGAACCGCACAGAATTGAAGGAAGCGTCAGGAATAAGTTTTAATGTGTTAGCTCGGTTAGGAAAGAATGAGCCAGTTTCATTTGAATCAATAGAAAAAATATGTTTTACATTAAATTGTAAGATAGAAGATGTTGTAGAGATACAAAAAGAAGAACCATTACAAATCGATAGTGATGCGTTTACAACCATAGAACTGTTTGCTGGAGCTGGAGGTTTGGCTTTAGGGATAGAAAAAGCTGGATTTGAACCATTGGGACTAATAGAATTTGATAAAGATGCTGCAGAATCTTTGAAAACCAATAGGCCGAACTGGAGAGTTATTCATGATGATATAGCTAATATATCTTGTTTGGATTTGGAAGATTATTTTGGTATAAAAAAAGGAGAACTGGATTTATTATCGGGAGGGGCACCGTGTCAGGCTTTTTCCTATGCTGGAAAAAGATTAGGACTTGAAGATGCAAGAGGAACACTTTTTTATCACTATGCAACTTTTTTACAGAAATTACAGCCAAAGATGTTTTTATTTGAAAATGTGCGAGGATTGCTGACTCACGATAAGGGAAGAACATATGCAACGATAACAAATATTTTTGAACAGGCGGGATATACCATTCAGAAAAAGGTTTTAAATGCGTGGGATTTTGGTGTGCCGCAGAAAAGAGAGAGATTAATTACTGTTGGAATTAGAAATGATTTAGTGGGAAAAGTTTCATTCTCATTTCCCAAAGAACATAATTATAAGCCTGTTTTGAGAGATATTTTATTGGATTGTCCAGAAGGACCAGGAGTACCATATGGAGAAAATAAAAGAAAAATATTTGAATTAGTTCCACCTGGAGGATATTGGAGAGATATTGATCCGGAGATTGCAAAAGCATATATGAAAAGTTGCTGGGATATGGAAGGCGGAAGAACAGGAATTCTTAGGAGAATGAGTCTGGATGAACCATCATTGACGGTATTGACATCACCATCCCAGAAACAAACAGAAAGATGTCATCCATTGGAAGCAAGACCGTTTACAGTACGTGAGAATGCAAGATGCCAAACATTTCCAGATGAATGGCAGTTTTGTGGAAGTGTTCAATCTCAGTATAAACAGGTTGGCAATGCTGTTCCTGTCAACTTAGCATATGAAATTGGGTTGGAGATACATAAATCATTAGAGGGGGTAAAATAAATGGTGTGGAATTTAGATTTTATATCAGAAGAAGATTTTAAGAAGCATGTGCGTGCAACAATTATGAAATATGGAGAAAAACTAGAATCGTATGATTTGAAGCGATTCAACAGTAATCTGATTGATCCAATCAAGCTGATTTTTGATAAATCGGTGTATCGTACAAGCTGGGAAGAAATTGTAAATAATGAAATTTTCCGGCAGAGAGATAAGTCTAATAATAATGATATAGGATATTTTCATCAGAATATTTTTTCTTATTTCAAAGGCTGTGAAGTCCCACAGGCAGGCTGGGATGTTATTTACAGAAATCCAGATGGAATACAAATGCCAGATGGAGATATTGTACATACAATATATGTAGAAATGAAGAACAAACACAATACTATGAATTCTGCATCTTCTGCAAAAACATATATAAAAATGCAAGGACAGATTCTGGAAGACGATG
Source organism: Blautia sp. (assembly GCA_030841965.1). Taxonomy (GTDB): domain Bacteria; phylum Bacillota; class Clostridia; order Lachnospirales; family Lachnospiraceae; genus JAUUSJ01. The sequence goes on along the minus strand of JAUUSJ010000057.1, from coordinate 13,014 downwards.
ATTGTGCATGCCTGTTGGTTGAAGCAATTGCAAAGAAATCACAGAATATAAAGTGGTCAACAAAAGTTGATGGAAAAAATGTACAGCATAGATTAATTCGCCGTGTAAGCATGGATCAGTTTTATGCAATTCTTACTGGTGAAGAAGATGCATTTTATAAGATGTGCATGGCATTGCCAGAAGTAATCAATTCTGTTGTAAATGAAGAAGGTGGCGTTGAAGTACCACACGATACTGTTATTGATGAATTGAGAAAAGTGGCATCATTGTATGGTGATGAAAATGGTGAATTATCTATGGCAATGGCTGTATATATGCTTGGATTCAATACGTATATGGGATTTGGTGAAAAAATCTGTGGAGAATTAGGAGAAGATAGAGACGGAATGCTTAAGCGAATTTATGAATATGTGAGAAAAATGCAGAAATAAAAGCATATCTCGGAGGTGAAAGATGGAGAAGGTAATGAATGAAAAAATTATTATGAACTATGAAGTGGTGGAACTATTACACAAATCTTCTTCATGGGGGAATATCGTATTTAAAGTAAAACCGCAAAATAAAGAAAAGTTGTATGTGCTTAAGTGCTTTCCGAAGATTGAAAATGGTTTGCAAAAACTAATTTTTAAAAGAGAGATTGAAGCCTTACGAACATTGAATGTTTGTGAAGGAATAGTAAAGTTAAGAGATAGCAGTACAGAGTTATATCCTTTTAAGGAGAACGAATGCTATGGTGGAATTCTTATGGACTATGTTCCGGGTGAAACTTTAGACCATATAAATTGGAATAAATATACGCAACTAAAAAAGTATGAAATATGTCTTCAGATTTTAAAAGCAGTAAATAACGCTCATTCGAATAATGTGATTCATAGAGATTTGAAACCTTCAAATATAATTTATGATAAATATGCAGATAAGGTTACGTTAATTGATTTTGGAACAAGTAAAATAAAAACAGTTATGGATTCCGAGACTACTATGCCATTATATTCAGAAGGTTATTCTGCACCAGAACTTATATTGGGTAAAAATATCACAGAAAAATGTGATTACTATTCAATAGGAATAATAATGAGTGAAATTTTATTATCACAAAAAAATGGAAGTGATATTAATAGTAGAATTGAGGAGTGGACTGGAAGAAAAGAGATAAAAGATATTCTATTATCATTAGTTCAAGAAAAGCCTGAAAATAGACCAGAGTCACTGGAAAATGTAATTGTGATTTTGGAGCGGTTAATAGGAAATCTTAATACATCAAGTTGTAGCTATAGTATTGCAATTGATTCTAGAAAGCTGGTTCAATTAAAAAGGAATTCTATTGTTGAAGAAAATATGACAATGGTACAGTTTACTAATTCATTTCTCAAAAATGAATTTAAACAATCCTATGGTTATTATGATGTAAAAGATCAGCAGTATGTAATTACTGGTGAAAAAATGATTATGAAGTGTGGATACGATGAAAATGAGCAGAAAATGTATGTAACATATGTTGGAAAAATTACTGCTGATAGAAGAAATATAAATATTAAAAGAAGCTTTAGAATTGTTGGACAAATATCCTTTGTATTAAATAGCAGAGATAATGGGTATGATCCACAAGACAATCACCAACTGGTTGTTATGTTTAAAAACCATCAAGATGATAATAAACAATATCAATTGCAAGAAGAAAAGTTTGAAAATTTGTTTGGTGGTTGGGAAATTGGTCTTACAGAGGCTGTTGAAAAAGAAAAAGGAAAATCTGCGATTATAAAATATGATAAATATGAGATTAATGGAGGTCAACTGATTTTCAATCTGATTGATTGCGAGAAAAAATCAATTGATGAATTGATGCCACCAACTAGATTTGTTGTAGAAAGCCAAGGCCAAAAAGGAGTTATTTATACGGAGGTAGGAAATTTTGAAGAGGTTGTATGTGATGATGATTCAGTAAAAATTGTCTTATCATTAACAAAAGGGAGATTGAAACCAACAGTAAGACAATTATTGAATAAAAATACACCACTTCTTGAAGATTTTCGTGCGAAGACTATGGCTTATAAACGACAATTTAGAGCAATTTTTGATTTGAAAAAAGATGAATATTCTGCGAGAAGTTTAAAAGACATTATCTTATGTTTGGATGAACCAGAGGAAATAAAGACAATCTCACAGCCTAGTTTTATTTCAAAAGTATTAAATCAATCACAGAAACAAGCTGTGATGAAGGCTCTAAATACGGAAAATATATGCTTAATCCAAGGACCGCCTGGGACAGGTAAGACATCTGTTATAAAGGAAATAGTTGGGCAAATTATAAAAAGGGATATAAAGATGACCGATAGTCCTAAAATACTTATTGTTTCGCAGTCACATACGGCAGTTGATAATATTTTAGAAGGATTGGGGAAAGCTATTGATAATCCATTGGAGATAATAAGAATTGGTGCGGAAAGGAATATTTCTGAAGAAATTGCGACAAAATACACAATTGCTGCACATAGAGAGCAATTGGTTTCCGAAATAAAAAATAATGTTCAGCAATATGTAGAGCAAAAAAATGATTTGATGAATACTATAACCGATAAAAACGAGGTGAAAAAATGGGAAGAAGTTAAGAAAATACAGGAAGATTGGATAAATAGATTAGTAGATCAGAACAGTTTAGATTATCAAATGATTCGAAGTGCAGTGGTTATTGCGGGAACATGTGTTGGATTTTTGTCTAATGAAGTAATAAAAGATATGTCATTTGATTATGTAATTATTGATGAGGCTGCTAAAGCAACAACACCAGAATTACTGGTATCGATTATTAAAGCAAAAAAGATTATCTTAGTAGGCGATCAAAATCAGTTGCCAGCATATGCAGATGCAGAGGTATCACCAACATTGGCTAAATTGACTAAAAATCCAGACTATAGATTATTTGATATTTTATACAATTCGTTGCCGGATACACATAAACAAATTTTGACCACTCAGTATAGAATGATTGAAAATATAGGAAATCTGATAAGTAAAGTATTTTACAGAGGAATTATTGATACAGGATGTAATGACGATGAAAAACGACATGGATTGAGCAGGTATGTTGGAAAATCAATAGTGTGGTTTGATACTTCTGCAAATAAGAAAAAATCACAGAAAAGAACAAAAGGTGGTTCATATATAAATGAAGAAGAAAAAAGAATTATCTTAGAAATATTAGATGATTTAAAAAGTACTGGAGAATTGAAGGGGCTAGATATAGGAATTATTACAGGGTATAGTGGTCAGAAAGAATTATTGCGAAAATCTATTAAGGCTACAGGACTTGACAAAATAGCATCAAAAATTGATATTAATACTTTAGATGCATTTCAGGGAAGAGAAAATGATATTATAATTTATAGCACTGTAAGAACAAGAGATTCTATTGGATTTCAGAAGGAGAAGGAACGAGTTAATGTAGCTTTTTCTAGAGCAAAAAAATTATTAATTGTGTGTGGAGATAAAAATTTCTTTTACAATTTTGACGATCAAGATAATAAATTTGTTGAAATAATAGATTATATCTCTGAGGAAGAAGAATGTGAAATTATACAATGCGATGGAGGAAAGTTATTTGAAAGAGAATCTAATTCATAAATGGGTAACAAACATTGTTAGGCAAAATGATGGATATGAATTTTTGCTTGATGATGAAGTATATTTACCAGTTTATAAATATGCACTAAAAATCACAAAAAGAAAAACTGTAAAGCTAAATCTGGTAGAGGAAAAAGTGTTACAGATTGTTTCTATAGGCGTTCACCAAGTGGATGAGATTGCGAAAATTTTAGGAATTACTAGGCCGTTATTGGATGTTACTCTCGCAGATTTGCATGTAAAAGATTTAATATCTGTATCATCTGATATTTGTTCGTTATTAAAAAAAGGTGAGCAAGCCCTAAGCAATTTAGAAAGAGTGGAGAAACAGCAAGATATTATGAAAGATATCTATATGGATTCTTTTAAAGGAAAAATATTAGAGAATATTACTAGATATCAAGTTGTTGAAAAGGGGATAATTGATGATAACAAACTAGAACCACTTGTTCAGGCAGAAGATATGAAGGTTATAGTCAGTAGATTTGAGGATATTCAAGAAATTTTTCAAGATGAATATTCTGCAACACGAATTGCCGATGGGATAAGAACTGAAACACAGGAACTTTTGACAATAGATGGAATTGAAAGTGTATATGTAGTATTTATAAAGATTCCATTGCAGGTTTTTGTAAGTACAAACGGTTGGGATATAGACATTGTAGCAGCAAAAAAGAAATACAATGAGTTATTGTTAGAATATAAAGATGAAATTATTAGGCAAATAAATAACAAGAAAGTATTACGGGCTCATTGGAAAAAGAAGACGATACAAGAGTCATATAATGGAGAATGTCTAAAGGAAGTTGAAAGATTAGTAGAGACAATAAAGGCTGCTGATTTTAAGAAGAAAAAGAAACAAAAAGAAATAGACGAACTTCAAATGAAAATATTATCATCAAGAAGACTATTAGATGGAGAAGTAAAAGTCTTATTGGACTATCTGGCTGAGAATGCACAACAAGTTGAAATGAGCGTAGATAATATCGATGATTGGGCATATGATAAAAATTTTGTGGGTAAATTATCACATTATGTTGGAAAAGCAACCTTAAAAATAAAATATCAAAGTAGTAACAATATTGGAAAAGCGATAGAACGAATAAAGCAAGGACATGATGTTGCTGAATACAAAAAACACGAGCATGGATATTTTATATGTTGGAAATTTGATGATATCTATGAAATTTATGGGCTGCCTTCAGAACAAATTGCTATAGATAGAGACACAACTTGTATAGTAGTTGACTATTATTTGCGAAATTTAAATAGTAGTGTATGATAAAATCATATATTGTAAAATTTAATATTAATTTAGAAATTGAAGCAATCCTCATGATTTCAATGAAGTCATAGGGTTGTTTTTTTATGCAGAAAAATAAAAAAATTCCGTTTCCACCCTGTATTTTCCCCTCTGAGCCTTTCGTTATATGAGGGCAAAAAAATAAAATTCCTTTTTTATTTGTAAAAAGCCCTCTCTACGTTCTGATATATGAGGAACAAATTACATTTGCTTTAAAAGAATCGGGCCTGATTCAAGAACAAAGAAAAAACGAAAAGGGAAAGGAGAAATTACATGAACAAAACAATCTTAATGGGAAGACTGACAAAAGATCCAGAGGTGAAATATCTCCAGAATGAAAACAGTACTGCAATGGCACGATACACACTGGCAGTAGACAGACGATATCGAAAGGATGGAAAGGCAGAAACAGATTTTATTTCCTGTGTTACCTTTGGGAAGAATGCTGAGTTTGCAGAAAAATATCTAAAAAAAGGTTTGAAGATTTTAGTAAGCGGACGGATCCAGACAGGAAGCTATGTGAATCAGGAGGGGAATAAAGTTTATGCTACTAACGTGATCGTAGAAGAACATTATTTCGCAGAAGGGAAGAAACTGACAGGAGCAGAAAAGAAAGAAGATACCGATCCAGATGGATTTATGCATCTTCCAGACGGAGAAGAACTTCCGTTTGAGTAAGAATAACTCGGATGCTGAAAGCAGAAGAGCGCACTTATATACCTTACAAGGTATGTGCGTCCTACGGAAGTAGCATCTTTCTGAAGGGGAATTCCGAAAGTGTTTGCGGATGATCCATCCGAAGAAGGGTTCCCCTTCCGGCAGAAATGCCTATCCCGTAACAGAGAAAATAGAAGAGTTGAAAAAGGAGGAAAAGAACGATATGGAGAAGAAGAAAACATTTCAGGAATATACCAAAGAAGCACTTTATGAGATTGAAAAAACAGAAGCTGCATTGAAACAGGCAAAGCTTGAGAAGGAACAGGCAGAACACAGGATCCAGAGATCCTTGAACTATCTAGATACACAGAAAAAGAAAAAACGAAAGGCACGAACTCATCTGTTGATCCAGAAAGGAGCGGCCATAGAAGCAATCTGTAAAGATACCAAATATCTGACAGAAGCAGAATTTTATCAGCTGATGGATGAACTTCTTCATGATCCCGCTTGTAAGTTTTGTGATGTCGTTCATGAAATGGTTCGTGGACGGGCGGAAACTGCAGAAGCGAAGGAACGAGAATTTGCAGAAGAGGAAGCACTATTAAAGGCGATGCAGCGAGGTGAACTGCCACAGGGAGATGAGTAAGATGGGATGTTATCACTTTCATCTAAATCAATTATCCAGAGGAAAAGGACAGTCTGCCATTGCTAGTGCTGCTTACCGAGCCGGTACAAAACTGGAATGTACGTATTATGGGGAAGTGAGTGATTATACGAGAAAAGGCGGTGTGGTATTAGCGGAGATCCATCTTCCCAAACAGGCTCCGGAGAGATTCAAAGACAGGGAGATACTTTGGAATGAGGTGGAATGGATCGAAGGAAACAAGAAAGCACAGCTGGCACACAGCTTTGACATTACCTTGATGAATGAGTTTTCTATGGAAGAAAATATTGAGCTTGCAAGAAGATTTGTAGAAGAACAGTTAGTCGCAAGAGGGATGATCGCAGATCTGGCAATCCATGATCCGAAGAAGGCAAAGGATAAAATTCCCAATCCCCATATGCACATCATGGTTCCCATCCGCCCTTTAAAGGAAGATGGCACCTGGGGACAAAAACAAAAAAAGGTTCCAGTACTGACACCGGATGGACAGCCGGTTCTGAATCAGAAAGGACAACTGGTATTTCGGGCGGTACATACAACGGATTGGAGCAGGAAAGAAACCTTGGAAGAATTGAGAAGTGCCTGGGCGAAGATGTGCAATGAACTGTATGAAGAAAAAGGACTTACAGAAAGAGTCGATGCCAGATCTTATGAGGAACGGGGGATTGATAAGATCCCGATGGTGCATGAAGGACCGAATGTACAAGCAATGGAAGCACGAGGAATTTCCACTGCACTGGGAAGTTTAAACCGACTCATCCGAGCCTTAAATGATATGAAAGAACGGGCAAAGAATCTTCTTCAATGGTCTTTGCTTCGACAAAGCCAGTTGATGGAACGGATGCTGTTCTTACATCAGCCAACCTTAGCGGATTATCTAAGAAACTATTATGACAAGAGAAATGCAGTCGCAGAATCCTACGCTTATGGAACACAAAAGGCGAAGAATACAAATCTGAAACAATTTGCAGAGACGATTCGCTTTCTGGAAGAGCAGGATGTGAGAACCCCGGAACAGCTGACAGAGAAAATCCAGGAATTCGATACGCAGCTGAATGAAGTGAGCCAGCGGTTGAAAAAACAACTGGCTGCTTTACAAAGGGTCAATGTTAACCTTTATGCAATGAAAGAGTATTTTGAAACGAGACTTGTTTATCTGGAATTAAAGAACAAATATTTTGGCAGGGAAAAATTCAAAGAGGAACATAAGAAGGAACTTAGCGGATATTATCGTTCGGAAAGGATCTTAAAAGAAAATCTGGATGCGAATGGAAAAATACCAGAAGGAAAATGGAAGCGAGAAGCAGATTGTTTATCGGAAGAGATTGCTGCTTTACGAAAAGAAGATAAACGGATCCATGCCATGTTACGAAAGTATGAGAAAGTCAAAAATCATGTGGAAGTTTTGATGGCAGAGGAAGGAGAAGGTGTCTCTCTTCCAGAAACAAACAAACGGGAGCAATCCACAGAAACAAAAGAAGCAGTGAGAACCATGAAACCAAAGAAGAAACATCATGGAATGGAATTATAGGAGGAATTTTAGAAGATGGAAGAATATACAAGAGAACAGCTTCAAAGAGCAGATGATACCGATTTATATGTTTTTCTTTCTGGGAGAGGAGAACAGTTCAAACGATGTGGAAAGGAATACCGGTGGTTACGACATGACAGTGTGATGATCAACAAGAACGAATGGTATCGTTTTAGTCAGAATAAAGGCGGTCATGCCATCGATTTTATGAAAGAATTCTACGGTCTTTCTTTTGCAGAGGCAGTCAAAGAATTATTAGGAGAAGAGGGAGTTGGAGAAACCAACAGAAGAACGGCGAAGGAAGATGCAGGCAGACAGAAGGTCTGCCCCATCCCCTTGCCTGGATTGGAATTGCCAGAAAGAAATGAAAGCTGTGAGATTGCAAGGAAGTATCTCATTGAACAGAGAAAACTATCGGAACAACTGGTAGATCAGATGATTGAAAAGGGGGATATTTATGAAAGTAAAAACTATCACAATGTGGTGTTCGTTGGAAGAGATAAAGAACAGAATCCCAGATATGCAGCTATGCGTGGAACTGATGAGAACAGATATCGTGGGGAGGCAAGAGGTTCGGAAAAAGCCTATGGATTTGGCCATATAGGAACGGATGAAAAACTGTTTGTGTTTGAATCTCCCATTGATCTTTTGTCTTATATCACTGCAGTTCCAGAAGAATGGGAAAAGCATAGTTATATTTCCCTGGGAGGATTGAGTGAAAAAGCAATGAAACGGATGTATACAGAATATCCTCATATCCATTCCATCTACTTGTGTCTGGATAATGATGAGCCTGGAAATGAGAGATGCAGGCAGTTTGTTTCTCTTATTCCGGAGGAACTGAGTGTGTACCGATTAGAACCGGTGAAGAAAGACTGGAATGAATGTCTGGTAGCAGAAGTTCCGGTAGAAAATATGGCAAAGCAGATGTGTTGGAGAGATGCCAGGGAAAAACCAGTTCCGGTCATGAAGATGTCGGAGGTTGAGGAAACGGTGGTTCAGTGGTTATGGTATCCGTTCATTCCCTTTGGAAAGGTTACTTTGATCCAGGGGAATCCGGGAAAAGGAAAAACATGGCTTGCAATGGCAATCGCCGCATACTGTACGAATGGAAAAGAACTTCCCAATGCACTTCCTATAGAACCCTTTAATGTATTGTATCAAACAGCAGAGGATGGCATAGCAGATACCATTAAGCCTAGATTAGCAAAATGTGGTGCAGATATGACAAGGGTGCGATTCATCAATGAAGATGAAAAACAGCTTTCTATGACGGACGATCGGATTGAAAAAGCCATCCGACAGAATAGTGTACGACTCATGATCATGGATCCCATACAGGCTTATCTGGGAGCCAATGTGGATATGAACCGGGCCAATGAGATTCGTCCCTTATTTCGACATCTCAGTACGATTGCAGAGAGAACTGGATGTGCCATTGTTCTCATTGGACATTTGAATAAGTCATCGGGAAGTCAGAGCGATTACCGTTCCTTGGGATCCATTGATATCGCAGCGGCAGTACGAAGCATCTTATTTGTAGAAAAGGTGGAAAAAGAGAAGGAACAGGATATCCGAGTGGTATATCAGCAAAAGGATTCTCTTGCTAAGAAGGAAAATCCGGTAGCATTTTCTTTAGGAGAAGAAGGCTTAAAATGGTTAGGAGAATACGATATATCCATTGAAGATCTGCTAATGGGGAAAGCAGGAACGAAAAAGGAAACGAAACTGGAAAAGGCACAGAAGTTGATCCTGGAGTTATTAACCAAACGAAAAGTGATGTGTTTAGAAGAATTAGAGGCAGAACTACTAGCCTATGGGATTTCTTCCAGAACAGGAAGAGATGCAAGAAAGCAGCTGGAAAACAGATTGAGCTACGACTGGTGTCAGGGAAGAAAAACAGTTGCGTTAATCACAGAATAAAAGATGACATTGGCAAAAAACTACGTTGGCATTGGCAGTCTTTATAGATACCTTTGCCAGCCGCCAATGTCAAAAACAAAGATAATAGAAGGAGGCATACAAATGACAAGTTATGATATACCTTATTGGAAGAAGTATACATTATCTATTGAAGAGGCAGCATCCTATTTTCGTATTGGAGAAGGAAAGCTTCGTAAGTTAGTCAGTGACAATCCAAATGCAGAGTATTTACTTTGGAATGGGAATCGTGTACAGATAAAACGAACAAGATTTGAAAAATTTATTGATACACTCAGTGCGATATAAAATGAAATTTAAAATAAGGAGGTGTTCGAATTAGGGGTTACATGATATACTAACAATATCATGTTGCGTCCCCTTGGAGGTAGGATATGATTTCAAAGAGACGTGATGATAAAGGCAGAGTTCTCCAGCAAGGAGAATGGCAGGAACCAAGTGGACGTTATCGCTATAAATATACAGATTCACTTGGTAAGCGTAAAATATTATATAGTTGGAGATTGACAGAAGCAGATAAGATGCCGGAAGGTAAACGGGCAGATCTTTCTCTCAGGGAAAAAGAAAGAAAAGTTCAGTCCTTACAGATGCAAGGGATTACAGGAAGTAACATTACAGTGATTGAACTTGTGGAACGATATCTTTCCCTGAAAACAGGAGTAAAGCATAATACATTAGCGAATTACAAATTTGTGGTGAATGTATTGAAAAAGGAAGAATTTGCGTATAAGAAAGTGGATGATGTGAAACTCTCTGATGCAAAGATTTTTCTGATAAAACTACAGAGAGATGGTAGAGGATATAGTTCCATTCATTCCATCAGAGGTGTTTTAAGACCTGCTTTTCAGATGGCTGTGGATGATGACTTGATTCTAAAAAATCCATTTGGATTTGAATTAGGTACAGTACTTGTTAATGACAGTCAGAAAAGACAAGCTGTTTCTCTGGAAGATGAAGCAAAATTTCTCGAGTTTGTAAAGAATGATCCACATTATAATCAGTATTATGATGCATTTTATATCTTATTCAAGACAGGTCTTAGAATATCTGAATTTTGTGGGTTTACTGTAAAAGACTTGGACTTTAAAGAAGATATTATCAATGTGAATCATCAGTTGCAAAGAACTCGAGAAATGAAGTATATCATCGTATCTACAAAGACAACAAGTGGTACTCGGTTACTTCCAATGGAAGCGGATGTAAAAGAAGCATTTCTTCGAATCTTGAAGAATAGAAGGAAACCAAAACGTGAGCCGATGGTGGATGGATATGGAGGGTTTCTGTTTCTGGACAAGAATGGAAGGCCAATGGTTGCACTTCACTGGGAAAAGTACATGCAGCATGCAAGAGAAAAATATAATCGTGAGCATTTGTTGCAATTGCCGCCAATTACTCCTCATGTATGCAGGCATACTTATTGTACCAATATGGCCAATTCAGGGATGAACCCAAAGACACTGCAATATCTGATGGGACATTCAGATATATCTGTAACACTCAATATTTATACGCACACCGGCTATGATGATGCAAAGAAAGAACTTTCCAGATTAAAAGAAGCAAGGGATGAACTGGAAAAGAAAAAGTTTGTAACCCAAAAACATGCACAAATAACTCATGTAAGCCTTATTTCATAAGGAATTTGGGACTTTAAAAATAACCCATTTGTACCACAAATGCCCGAAAAAACATGAGAAAATACAAGAATTTATAAGAAAAAGAACCTTTCAAGAAAAAATGCACAAAAGGCTGAAAAGCCAGTATTTATAAGGCTTTGAGAGGATATGAGGAGATAAAATGGAGAAAATAAAGGTACTATTTATCTGCCACGGCAATGTTTAATGGATGCTGTGAAAACCTTGATTTTATTGGATTCTTTGGGGATTAATCAATAATTTACACCTTATTTATACCTTTGGAAGATCGGATCGGAATAATAGAAAAATAGTAAGGCGTTGGAGAAATCCGGCGCCTTTTATCATATCGTGTAAATACTATTTTCTTGAAAATACAACGAAAATATGTTGAATTATAAATGTGACATAAAAAAAGTCAAATTTATAAAAGGTGATTGATATGAAAGAATTTTTGGAGAAGTCATTGCGGCAACAGGTGACAATAATGGAAGATAAAGAATTATATAAAAAGTTTCCATTGGTTTATCGTGGGAGATATGACATTTTCAAAGTAGAGACGAATGGTGTAGTATGGATGGCTATTTATCCGAAAGACAATGTTGGCCTTATCATGTTACGGAGAGATAGAGCAAAAGTGGAAAAAATAACAGGATTAAACTGTGCCATATTTCTTGATAGAACGACATTTTATATAAAAGAGAAATTGTTGGAAGAAGGAATTCCTTTTGTGCCGAAAGGAAAACAAGTTTATCTTCCATTTATTGGATATTTGCTGAGTAATGCAAATGAAAGGGAACTGACACCGGTTTATTTGATTTCATTTTTGACACAGAAAATGCTTTTGGTGGCTATTTATGAGAGGTGGAATGAAGTAAAAGTATCTGAAGCGGCAGAAAGATTGAGTGTATCACGAAAATCTGCAAGTAGATGTTTTGATGAGCTGGAATATTTAAATATTGATGTACTGGGAATGAAAGGTAAATCAAGAGTCATCAATGTTCCAGATGATCGAAAGGAGTTTTGGAAAGAAAATATAGGTATACTAAGAAATCCTGTGATTCGAAAATTTGTCCTTCGAGAAGATATAAAACTCGAAAAAAAGGCAGGTATTTCTGCTTTGTGTGAGTACTCTCTTTTGTCTGATAATGCTTATCCAACTTATGCTGTAACGAAGAAAAAACTTAAAGCAAGTGGTGTGAAAATGGAAAAACAGGCAAGTGTATCAGAAGATATAGGCTGTGTTGTATTGGAATTGGGATATTTTATTGATTTCTTCGGAAAAGGATTGCAGGATCCTTTGAGTGTGGCATTGTCACTGACAAGAGAGGAACAAGAAGAACGAGTAAAAATTTCTGTTAATGAAATGTTGGAGGAATACGTATGGTCAAAGGATTAGATACATTTCGTAAATACTTTGCAGATTATGAAAGTCAATATGTTTTAATAGGCGACGCTGCTTGTGATATTTTATTCGAAAGCAATGAAGTCAATTTCAGAGCTACAAGCATAATTACCAGAGCCACGACTTTCAATATCGCCTGTTTCTCGAAGTTTTTTCTGCCAACGAGACAAAGATTGGTGACTGATACCAAGATTTGAAGCACAGGAGACTATGAAGAAAAGTCTGTAAATATGATCTTCTATGATAAGAATGGGCGAT
>JAUUSJ010000291.1 GCA_030841965.1 Blautia sp. | reverse complement strand
CCTATCATCTTCATATGCCATCTTATTTTTTAGAGACATTTACTGAATATCCCAAATTATGCTGACAGACACAAGCAAAAAATATCTCATCACAGGATGTACTGATGCAAAAGGATCATCACAATACAATATGGATCTATCCCAAAAACGTGCAGACGCTGTAGTCAATGCACTTATAAAGAAAGGAGTTCCCAATAAAATGTTAAAAGCAAAAGGAGTGGGCGCAAAAATATCGTATGCATCTCAGAATGCTCCCTCGCCAGATAACAACTGATAACAATTATAAAAAATCTTACCTATTGTAATCTCTGGCATTGCAATAAGCATCTCACATACTCCATTTATATGATCATCATCTATGTGTGTAACAATAAGAAGATCAATATGCTTATGCAGTTTCTCTTTTATGAATAGATTTATCTCAGGCGTATACTTACCACAATCAATCATAATACTGAACGTGGCATCGTCTTTTATCAGCCTCATAAATACACAATCACCAACTCCAGATTTGAATGTATTTAAAATTGCATGCATAAAAAAATTTTGAAGTTAAGACAATAATTAAGCAGAAACTGTTGTATCCTTATAATATCCAGTTACAAAGAACCACAAACGGTCCCTGCTATGTTCACCGAACGTGAAATTACAAAATTTTTCATATAACAGATAACTTCTGCAAAGTTTTTTATTACTGTCCGGTAAAAAACGGTACAACCCAATATTTAGCACTAATACAGCTATTTACATTCATTTCGTAAAAAAGGGCTTGTCTTTTTGTCCTGTGTAAAATTGATAGCATTAACATATTGACCTTGTTTTTATCATTTATGGTGCAATATTACAGAGTTATTATGAGGCCATTGGTTACTCAACCGTTGAGCAACCGACAAAAAAGGACAGAAACCGACAAAGAGGTACAAAAATAGCCGGAGGGTAATTCCGGCTATTTCACAATTATAAGAATATGCTTAAAAAGAATCTTTTGATAAGAAGAAACAGAAAAATATAATACAAACTTACTCTATAATCACATTACAGAGATAATTGAAAATCCATTCTGACCTGCGACATCTCACGTATCACCGTACGGTCTAACACACGTGCATAATGACGGGTCATCTGAACATTGGTATGCCCCAACATTTTAGCAACACTCTCAATGGAAACACCATTTGCCAAAGCAAACGTTGCGAAAGTATGACGGGCCACATGAGTCGTCAATGTTTTCTTAATGCCACAAATATCAGCTAATTCCTTGAGATACGCATTCATCTTTTGATTACAAAGAACAGGAAAAAGCACACCGCGACTTTTACAATATTCATTAGTGGAATACTTTCCTAGGATCTTCAAAGGCACTTCCATCAATGGAATATTACACATAATTTTGGTTTTCTGTCTCCCTTTGCGTATCCATTTGGCACCGTTCGAATCCTCTACTATGTGTTCCTTTTTCAAATCATGAATATCCGAGAAAGCCAAACCTGTGAAGCAACAGAACACAAAAACATCACGCACCTGACCCAACCGTGGAATATCAATCTCCTTTGAAATCAGTTTTTGAATCTCCGAATCTTCCAAAAAATCCGGTTCTACTTTATCCAGTGAGAACTTTATTTCAGAAAATGGATCATTCTTCATCCATCCCTTAGCCAAAGCTATACGGATTATCTTCTTGAAGTTCTTTAGATATTTAGTAGCAGTATTGTGACAACACTTTTTCTCTGTCTTCAGCCAGAACTCATAATCCTCAATAAACTGACGGGAAACATCTCCCAAAAGAATGTCTTTTTTATGATATGTTTCCCAAACAAAATCCTGGGTATGTTTCAAAGATGTTTCATAACGCTGTACAGTTGCAGGTGCCATGTCCGTACCAGACAATTGAGCACATTTATCATTATGTTCCCGAAAGACCTCAAACAAAGTACGCTGTACGGGAGCATCCTTACCCAAGAAACGCTCCAGGACACTATTGGCAGAAACGGATACACCCTCTATCTCCAATTCACGCTGAATCTTCATTATCCGTAAGCGGATTGAGTCAAGATACAAATTCAGTTCCTTGTACTCCCGTTTCTTTTCCAAAGCCTTTCCTTTTGCCGCACTCCAGAACTCCGGAAAAATTGTTTTCTTCACTGAAGCATCAACCCGGACTCCATTCACTGTAATTCTCATCATTATCGGAGCCTCACCGTTCCGATTCAATTTCGTCCTACGAATGTAGAACAATAGACAAAATGTTGTTCTTTCCATCTTACTTGTTTTTTAATCACAAAACTAAATTTCTAAGAGCAACAAGTCAAGATGCAAAATACTAATAAACAATGAATTATTCACCAAATAGGTGTACCTGACATTGAAGGTAATAAGGTACACCGAATAGTACACCGAAAGAATGCTTTAATATGCTTATTTTTGCTATGTACCAAAAATAAAAAATCCCCGTAAATTGTTAGTTTACAGGGATTTTCTTTCATTTGCATTCTATTTTTGCGGAGAGACAGGCTCTTGAACCTATACTTTCAAGAAATATCATAAAATTGCAAA
>JAUUSJ010000290.1 GCA_030841965.1 Blautia sp. | reverse complement strand
CGCTCCACTCTCTATCGTTTTCGGAGGAGATATCTGCTTGCTCTCTTGGCTGTGTGTTGGCGGAATAATTTAAACTCTCTTTAATTTACTTTATTCACACAACTATGTATTGATAAAACATAAGAAACGAATATTCTATCATTTAAGAAATCGAATATTCTATTCACTTAACCAAAAGCATCGCTATTACTCATCCCATCGTCTAAAGAAAGTGAATTGGTGTCTATGGCAAACAATCAGAGCACACCACACTCCTTTAGGCAAAGAAACTTCTTTAGTTTCGCCAAAATACAGCTGATAGAGTCAGTAGATATATGCTCCGAAAACGATAGAGAGTGGAGCGATTTTTCGATATACTTAGCTTTGCCGCTGGAGCACTGTCTGAGCAGCGTAGCTGCGAGTTTGCGGGAGGCGGCATATATCAGCGTATGTCGAAAAATCGTGGGAACGAACGTGTTTACGGAGCATATATCTACTGACTCTATCAGCGTCTGTCCCCAACTATTCCAAAAACATACATTTTGTCAACTTATTATAATATCAAGTTTACATTCTAAAGTATATCAATACAAAAAAAGAATGTCAACTTCTTTTCATTATAAGTTGACATTCTTCACTTCTACTTCAATATCACTTTATCTGACACTGCTCATTTTCTCTTTATCCCGTCACTTTTTCAAAATCCGAGGCTGGATGTTTACATAACGGACAGACAAAATCTGCTGGAAGCTCTTCACCTTCATAAATATACCCACAAATCGTACAACGCCAAACTGTTTTTCCTCCAGTGGCTGGCTTCTCAGGTTTTGGCTTAATCGAGGACTGATAATAGCTATAAGTTGTGGATGGTATAGAAGATAATACTTCCATATCATCTACCAAAGCGATAAACATCGTATGACTTCCAAGGTCTATCTCCTGCTCCACTGTCGCACTAATATAGCCATTTGTGCCTGCTGTCACGTAGTAAAGGTTATTGGCACTGCGCTTGCAGTCTTTATACCCTTCAAACTTATCCACATCTCTTCCCGACTGAAATCCAAAATGTTTGAATATATCAAAGCTTGCCTCCTCACTCAAAATGGAGATATTGAACTTTCCACTTTTCTTTACTAAATCGTGAGTGAAATTTGCCTTATTTACTGCAATGCTAATTCGATTTGGCTCAGAAGTTACTTGACCTGCTGTGTTAATTATACAACCACTATCCTTGCCATCATAACAAGATGTCAAGACGAATAAACCGTAAGTTAATTTATACATTGTTTTATTATCCATTTTCCTTCTCCTTATACTAATACATCTGCGAATGCAGACGGTGATAAATGACAGTTCTCTCTTAGCTTATCGCTGCTCCGTCCACGCGAAGAACTGCACCTGTTACATAGCTTCCCAAGTCACTCGCCAAATATAAGTATGCGTTTGCGATATCCTCTGGCTCTCCTGGGCGACCAAGTGGAATTCCAGCTGAAATTCTCTCTACCATTTCCTTTGGCAATGCTGCTACCATATCAGTATTCGTTACGCCTGGTGCAACTGCATTGACACGGATTTTATCCTTTGCAAGCTCTCTTGCCAGAGATATCGTCAAGCCATTTACAGCAAATTTTGTGGCAGGATATCCACAGCCAGCAGTCTGCCCGTATTTGCTTACCATGGAGCTTGTATTAATAATAACGCCTCCACCTTGCTCCTTCATCATTCTCGCCGCAGCCTGCGCACAGACAAAAACTGCTTTTAGATTGATATCCAAAATCTTAGAAAATTCCTCTACTGTATAGTCGTAAATACTTGTTCTAGAAGAAATTCCAGCATTATTCGCCAAAATATCTATGCTTCCAAACTTCTCCTTTACTGACGAGAAAGCCTCTGCCACAGCTTCAGGGTCACAAAGATCAGGACAGATTCCCATAACACGTCCCTCGTACTCAGTAAGCTGTGCTAATGCTTTATCGACCGTCTCCTTCCTAGAACCGCCGATGGCTACATTGGCACCGTTTTCCAGATACTTCTTTGCAATAGCGAATCCGATTCCCCTCGTTCCACCAGTTACAATCGCTGTCTTTCCTTTTAACATAGTAAACCCTCCTTTGATTATTCTATTCGTTTTTTCTACACGCAGGACAAAGATAATAAACTTTTAAATCGTAAAATAAAAATTCCTCTCCTAACTGCTCACATAGAGATGATGTCAAATCTGTAAATACGACATCCTCAAGTCTTCCACATTGTTTACATATAAGATGGTCATGCTTTTTTGCCCGGTCATATCGGTCTGGCGTTCCCCCGACGGATACTTTTCGGATAAGACCTGATTCCCATAGCTTATTCAAGTTATTATATGCTGTTGCAAGAACTACTTTTGGATACTTCTCTCGCAATTTCTCAAATACTTGCTCCGCTGTTAGGTGCTCGTTGGAGGTATTGATTATATCATATATTTCTTTTTCATATTTCGTCATAATGAATCCCTCCCTGTGAACTACTCGGCAACAAGTTACCGATATTTTATCGCTCGATTCATAACTGACAACTCCTCTGTCTTTCTATGTAT
>JAUUSJ010000056.1 GCA_030841965.1 Blautia sp. | reverse complement strand
AAATAACAGAGACGAGAAAGCAATTGGAAGTAGTAATTGGCGAAGTAGAAAGGACAATGCAAGATGGAAAAGAAAATAAATGAGCTATTTGACGAGCTAACCTTAACGGATATGGAACTAGAAACAGCGAAATTAGCTCAACAGGGACTAGTAAACGCAATAGAGAGTGGCTTAGAGAGCCGTGTAACTGTTCCAACCGTTACACTAGAGGAAGTTTTGGCAATGTCTAAGCTCATCTTAAAGCAGATAGAAGCAGCAGGAAAACAGTTTGAGGTGACAATTAAGAAGGTGGATGAGATGGCAAGACAAAGAGCGGAGGAAATGGCAAGACAAGGAGTTAGCAGAGAATGAGAAACGTAATTAAACAGGCAAAGATAAAGAAAGTATTGAATAAGAGTGAAGTAGAAGAACTATTCCGTAAAAGCAGATTTGAAAGGGCTGTTACGTACCATAATATAATCAAATTATCTGAGATGTTGTAGGGAGAGGAATGTATATATTCGGAGATTTCGGAGTCCCTAAAACAAAAGACGTTTTAAATAATTCAGTAGACAAAGAGAGGAGAAGTAAAGGAATGGAAAGTTTTTACAAAAAAGAGATTATAAGATTGATTCGTAGTGTGACAGAAGAAAGATATCTAAGATATATATATGAGTTCGTAATAGTGCTATTAGGCGAATGATGCCGACTTAACCATTCAAACATAAAGCTGGAGGCAATAAGATGGACAAAATGATACTGAATGAATATTGCGGTATGAAAGCAGAGATAAAGCAGCTAAGAGACTTAATAGATAAAACAGAAAAAAGACTGGAAAAAATTGAGGGTAAGGAACGAATAAGTGAAGGAATAGAATATTCCAGAGAAAAAGATTTGCTATTAAGCAGGAAAGCGAGACTTAGGAGGAGGGCGGAAAAATCATTAGAGTTGACAAATTCAGTGGAAAAGTTTATTGGATCGATAGAAAAAGACGAGATAAGAACCATGTTTCGCTTTTATTACATAGAGGGATTGACATGGCAACGAGTGGCAATGGAAATGAACGAATTATTCCCTAAACGTAAGATTGCATACACGGAAGAAAACTGTCAAGCAAGAAACGCAAGGTTTTTTAAGAACAAAAAGCGTATTAGTATTTAATCTAGTTTTATGCCAAACGGCAGCAGATGAGGAAAAATATCCTTGTTCTGCTGCCGTTTTGTTTACTGCTGTATCTTTGTAAGAAGAGCTTCTTGTAGAACCTGTGAGAAGTTAATCCCCATAGAGATAGCTCTATCATTCATCCATGCAGGAATCGTTAAGGTTTTCTTGATGGCTTTTGTGTCTTTATATTGATCGATATCGCAAGATACAAGAGAAGCAAAGCCATCATTAGGCTTACAAGATGCGATATTAGATGGTGTAGCAATTGACTTACCTTGTCGAGGAAATGAACAAATAAAATCTATTGCTTTTCATGGCTTCCTCACGGCTTCCTCGCCGCTTCAACCTATTTTAACAAACGAAGTGAGAGCGAACAGAGAGAAATTCAATACACAATAATTGCGATTATCTTGTGAAATCGATACGATTTTCACAAGATAAAATTTCTATGAGCCTTGGTATTTTTAAGTATCTCCATGTGAACTACTCGGCAACAAGTTACCGAGCTTCCTGCTTCATCCACCGTTGCTTGATAAATACGAAAAACTGTATTTGCCAAGTCTTACATAGTGTCCACAGGCGTGAATTCGGATAGTTCCTACCCTATAGAGTGTATCGTACATTTGTACCTTGTATATTTTACGTGCCAAAGGAGCTTGGTTATCGCATGAGATTTCTTGGCACAACTCCCTATATACAGTTATCAATGTTCGAATGTATGGACAGTATATCATATCATTTATGAGATTGCAACTTGTAATTATAAAAAATGGGGCTTTCATCTCGGATACAAGTAACCGAGAATTCCCGCCCTAATTTCTTAAATTTTACGACAAATTTACGACAAATAAAACTTGAACCATGGTGAATGATAAAGCTCTATAAAGTGTAGATGGGTGAGAAAGTGTAGAAAAAATGCTAGGTACAGCATGATAAAGAAAGAAAAAGAAATAGTCCATATTTTGCATCAAAATATGTATATTCTTCACTTTCTAAAACATATACTTCATCAGCGCCATAGGCAATCGATTCTTTTATTGCCTCTGTTCCGTCAGTACACATAATAACAGCAGTTACTTTTTCATTTAACTGATTTGCAAGATTTCTTGCTTGTCCTAATAATTCAAGACCAACACTTTTGGGTTTATTCTCAAAGGTCTCAACATAGACCCAGATATTTTTATAATCTTTTAACTCCATGCTTCTTACCTCCTACACGAATCCTTTTTCTACAAGATATTGAAGTAGCCCGCTAGTAGCTGTAGCACTTCCCACTCCACTAATTTTAATTCCATTTTTCGTTTTGTCTGGTGTGAAAGATTTTTTCACTCTTGTTGGACTTCCTTTTAAACCAATCTTTGTAGTGTCAATATTTGGAAGATCATCTAAATGGATTTCTTCGATTTCCGCATGATAGGAATCAATTTTAGAACGTATAGATGGATAACGAGGCATGTTAATGTCTTTTCCTACTGTGATAAGAGCAGGCATATTTGCTTCTAAAACCATAGTTCCTTCTTCTACCTCACGTTGTACTTTTACATTTTTTCCATCAACTTCAATTCCTAATACATAAGTTAATTGGGGGATTCCAAGATGGGCAGACATACTGCTTCCTGTCTGGCCTGTGTCTCCGTCGATGGCCTGCTTGCCGCAAAGAATCAGGTCAAATGGTCCAAGTTTTTCAATCGCAGATGCTAATGTATAACTAGTTGCATATGTGTCAGCTCCACCAAAAGCACGATCTGTGACCAGATACGCTTTATCGCAACCTAAAGAAATACATTCTTTTAAAGCTTTTTTTGCAGATGGAAGTCCCATGGTAATGACAGTAACTTCACCGCCATGTCTTTCCTTTAATTGAACAGCGGCTTCCACTGCATTTTTATCATAAGGATTTACAATAGCTGGTACACCATCTCGTATCAGGGTATGTTTTATCGGATCGATTTTAATTTCTGATGTATCGGGCACCTGCTTGATACAAACTGCAATTCTCATTCCGTTTTCCTCCTGTCTATTTTAATACCTGTCCAGCAATTACTATACGCTGGATTTCATTTGTTCCTTCAAATATCTGGAAAATTTTTGCATCACGCATTAATTTTTCAACTGGGTATTCTCTTGAATATCCGTATCCGCCAAGAATTTGAACGGCTTCTACTGTAATTTTCATTGCAGCATCAGAAGCAAATGCTTTTGAGATAGCAGCTTCTTCTGAGTATGGCTTTCCATTATCTACGAGTTTACCAACATATCTAATATACTGTCTGGCAACTTCACACTGCATTTCCATATCTGCAATTTTAAACTGAAGAGCCTGATGTTTCGCCAGAGGTCTTCCAAATGTTTTTCTTTGTTTCATGTATTTAACACATTCATCAATCGCACGTTGCGCAACTCCAACTGCGGCAGCTCCAGCTACTGGACGTGCTCGGTCTAAAGTAAGCATGGCAATTGGAAATCCCATACCTTCTTTTCCAATCAGATTTTCTTTTGGAATCCGAACATCTTCTAAAACAACATCGCTGGTATTAGATAGACGAATTCCAAGTTTATCTTCTTCTTTTCCTACTGAAAGCCCTTTTCTGTTGGCCTCTACCAGAAATGCTGAGATTCCGTGGGTTCCTTTTGAAAAATCTGTCATGGCAAAAACAATATATACACCAGATACACCACCATTGGTGATAAAGCATTTTCGTCCATTTAAAACCCATTCATCACCATCAAGTACTGCTGTTGTTTTTGTTGCACTCGCATCGCTTCCAGCGTTTGGCTCTGTCAGACAAAATGCTGCAAATTTTCCCTCACTTACAATATCGGCAAATTTTTTAATTAATTTTGGGTCTTTTCCCATAATAACGGCTTTTGCAGCAAGTCCCACAGCACCGACACTGGTAGCAAAACCAGAATCATATTTTGCCAGTTCCTCTGTTAAAATAAGGGAAGTTTCAAAATCAATTCCTGCTCCACCAAGTTCATAAGGAATATCCATCATATGCAGTCCCATATCAAAAGCTTTTTGATAGGTATCCCAAGGAAATTTACCGCTTCGATCACACTCAGCTGCAATTGGTTCTACTTCATTTTTTCCAAATTCAGCAACCAGATTAATAAGATCCAATTGCTCTTCTGTCAATAATTTATTCATCATTTCCTCCTATCCCAAATTTAGCAAAGATTTTGCTATTTCTGCCAGTTCTGCTTTTATTATTTTTCCTGATCCATTGATTGGAAAAGACTCCATTATTAAAACATAGTCAGGAATTTTATAATCGGCTATTTTATCTTTTAAATAGTTTTGAATCTCTTTTAGAGGAATCTCATCTCCTTTTTTTGAAATGATACATGCACATATTGTTTCTCCATATTTTTTATCTGGAACTCCTACACATTGACATTCTTTTATATTATCCATGGTCAATAATCGCTCTTCTACACTACTAGGAGAAATATTTTCTCCTCCTTTTATGATAATATCTTTTATCCGTCCGATTACCTGAAAACTTCCATCTTGATTTCTTCTTCCCAAGTCGCCAGAATGGAGCCAGCCATCCTGATCTAGTGCGTAGGCTGTATGTTCCTTATCTTTATAATAGTGTTTCATGACACCGTAACCACGAACGAGCAGTTCTCCTTCTGTAATAAAAGGATTTTCCTTTCCTGAGTTATCGGCTAAAGATACTTCAAGACCAGGCAGTGCCTTTCCTACAGAACCGATACGTTGTTCTTCCGCTTCGTCAATATCAGATAATGTACATAAAGAAGCAGCTTCTGATAATCCATATCCGACAACTAAACCATCCATATGGAATTTGGTTGCAATTCGTTTACATAATTCATAAGGACATACGGAACCGCCAATGCCAGCTTTTACGAGGCTTCTTAAATCATACTTTTCAAAATCAGGAGTACCCAGCATGGAAAAATACATAGTCGGAACCCCCATCATGCAGGTACATTTTTCTTCCTGTATGATAGTTAGCGTTTTCTTAGGAGAAAAATAGCTTAAATAGATAGTAGTACTACCTGAAATAAGTCCGCCAAGCAGAGTTAAGATATTTCCGAAACAGTGAAAAAGAGGCAAAGGTACACAGGTACAGTCATTTTCATCGAGATGCAGTAGATGAGAATAAGCTTTGGCTGTATTCATAACTCCATACTGATAAAGGACAGCACCCTTTGGTGCAGATGTAGTTCCAGAAGTATATTGAATTAAGTAATCATCTTGAAGTGTCACTTTTGCAATCGCAGTTTCCAAAACCAATTCAGAAACTCCTTCTCCCATCTTTATAAATTCATTCCAACTAAGATAAGGACTTTCAGATTCTGGTTCAAGAGAAACGACATAACGGAGGAAAGGATATTGGTTTTTAATCCTATTATTACGAAAAAAAGAATTTGTTATCGAATGTGAAGATTCTTTTTTTTGATTTTCCATTAAAAACAGTGCATTTAAATCTCCCCGAATACATAAGGCTTCAAGTTCTTCATG
Organism: Blautia sp.; assembly: GCA_030841965.1. Classification (GTDB taxonomy): domain Bacteria; phylum Bacillota; class Clostridia; order Lachnospirales; family Lachnospiraceae; genus JAUUSJ01. The sequence continues at coordinate 17,483 of JAUUSJ010000056.1, read as the reverse complement.
TTTATAGCAAATATTAAAAGGGACAACAATTACTCCAATCTGAGCAGCCCCAAAAAGGAGCTTAACCCAGGCAGAGCAATTATAACTCCAAATTCCAATATGATCACCATGCTTTAGACCTAATGCCAGTAAAGATTTGGAAACTTGATCAGCATATTGTTTCATTTCTTTAAAACTAAAACGTATATTTTCCATTGGAAAGTAATAGGCTGTCTTGTTCGGACTTAGGTGAGCTATATGTGTTAATTGTTCAGGGATTGTTTTTTGAATCAATTCATATCCCATAATTATTTCCTCAAAGATAATTGTTATTTTCTTATAACAACTGCTTTCCTTTCTATCATTTCTGCAATTTTTTCACCAGAGAAACCAAGTTCTTTTAAGATGACATCTCCATCTTCTCCCAATTTACGGGCTGTTATATGCTCTCCATCAGGATCTGGCTGAGATGCAAAACGAATTGGAGCATTTGTGATGACAGACTCTTTTCCGTTTCTCATTTCTACTTTTGCGAAAATATCATTTGCCCATGCCTGCTGATTGTCCATGATATTTTCTGTTTCTTCCAAATATTCATAGATTGCACCACTATCTTTTAATGCTTCATCTAATTCTTCTGATGTATGATTTGCAACACATTCTTTTAACATATCCACCTTATTGGGAATATCCTTTCTATTAACATAACCTCTCATAGAATTCCAGTTTGGATCATCCATTAAATCTTCTCTTCCCATTAATTTTAACCAGATTTTATAACGTGCCGACCAGTTTTCTTCAGAACATAAGAAATATTTTCCGTCTTTCGTTTTCATGAAGTTGTCAAGAGGTACAATTGGTTCATTATAAGGTCTTGGGAAGTTTTGACCATCCTGGTAACGGATCAGACCACAAACATTAGTCCAAAGACCTGTTGCCAATAATGAAACACGTACAATATCACCTTTTCCAGTTACGCCTCTATGATAAAGTGCTGCAAGGATACCAGAGGTCAACTGAGAAGCTGCAACGGCATCGCCGAAGCCATAAAATGGTTTGAATGCATAATCATTATCTTGGAAATTCCATTCCTGGAGCATTCCAGATGGACTCCAGAAACTGGAAGCATCATAACCTTTTTTATTCTTATCTTCACCTTTGTTTCCATATCCGCTTACATTACCAATAATTAATTTGGGATATTTTTCTTGCAAAAATTCAAAACTCAGTCCAAGACGTCCCAATACTTCTTCCCGGGTATTAGATACAAATATGTCTGCTGTACCCAATAATTTAATAAATGCTTCTTTGGCATCTTCATCTTTTAAATTGAGAGAAAGGGATTTTTTGTCAACATTATATGCATTGAACAAAACATCATAATCTTCTTGAAATGGGAGTTGGAATAACATACCCATTTTTCCACGATACGATTCACCTGCTGGCGGCTCAATTTTAATAACTTCTGCCCCCATGTCACCTAATTCACGTGCACAATATGGCACAGCAACGTGAGTTCCAAGTTCTACTACTTTAATTCCTTCTAATATTTTTTGATTTGACATTTTTCTTCCTCCGTTAGATTATTTTTATAATTATGTAAAATAAAATTCAATTCTTATTAAATAGATGCGGCCAGATTATCTGCCATATAAATGGCATCCATTACTTTTCCTACCTTACAGGAATCTCCGATATTATGGACTTTTCTTCCATAACCTTCTAATTCTTTTGCAAGTTCCTGATTAGAGGCATATCCAACAGCCAGGACAACCGTGTCAACAGGAGCATTTACTATATAAGTTTCTTTTGTCTTTTTATTAAAGGCTTCAATATGATATCCTTTTTCATCAATTCCAAGAAGTTTTGCTTTTGGATACATTTTTACACCTAACCTTTTCATGTCTTTCATAATCGGCCACGCACATCCAAAATCATAATTAGCTCCAATATGGGCAATATCCACAATGGCAATATTTCTAGAATTTCCTACTAACATTTTTGCCAGAAAGTCTGGTGCTTCTGCCTGCTGTGTTAATAAGAAATAAAGCTTTTCTGGACTGATAGAAGCTTCATGAGCCATATAATCAGCAGTTTCGCATCCTACGGAACCTCCACCAATGACAAGAACATTTTTGCCAGCGATTTTTTCCTGTTTTAATATTTCTTCTGCTGTATAAACAGGGATTCCCTCTGGAACAGAAACAGGGATTCGTTTTGCAGTGGAGCCTGTGGCAATAACAACTTCATCAAAATCAGTATGTATAATCTCATCTGCTGTCGCTTTTTTGTTATATATGATAGGAATTTCATATTTTTGCAACATAGCAAGAAGATAGGACGTTATATTATGAAATTCAGATTTGGCAGGTGGAATTGCTGCTATATTGACCATTCCTCCGATTTGATTTGTCTGTTCCCAGATGGTTACTTTATGTCCACGACTTGCAGCTCGGTAAGCAAATTCACAGCCAGCGACACCAGCACCAACTACAAGAATATTTTTTAGTCTCTTGGCAGGCTCGATTGCAAGTTCTTCTGCTTCACGCCCTACATAGGAGTTAAAAAGACATTTGCCAGGCTTATGATTAAAAACATTTGCAAAGCAACCCTGATTGCATGCCAGACATTTTCGGATTTCATTTTCTTTTCCTTCAAATGCTTTGTTTGGCCAATATGGATCTGCCAGAAGAGTCCTGCATAAACCGATAAAATCGGCCTGACCACAAGCGAGAACTGCTTCTGCTTCTTTTGGATCGGTATGGCGATTACTGGAGATAACAGGGACAGAAACAGCATTTTTAACGCCTTCAGCCAGATATACAAAAGCACCATTTGGGACATCAGCAGGAAGCTGTGGGATGATTGTTTCATGCCATCCACCTGTTACATCAATTGCATTAATTCCTGCATCAACAGCAAGTTTACAAAATTCGATACTTTCATCTAATCCGTATCCTCCTGGCATAAATTGATTTCCTGCAACACGAAGAATAAGAGGATAATCATCACCTACGGCACTTCGTACTGCCTGAATCATTTCTAAACCAAAACGACATCGATTTTCAAAACATCCACCGTATTCATCTGTACGTTTATTAGTCACTTCAGATAAAAATTGAGAAATCATATAACCAGAATTTGCACAAATTTCAATAGCATCCACATCAGCTTTCTTTGCACGGATTGCAGCTTCTGCTGCATGCGCGATCGTCATATCAATTTCTTCTTTTGTCATTTCTCTTGGAACATCTGGTGTGAATGTTGTTGGAACTGACGAAGCTGATAATGTATTAACATCTCCAAAAACGGCTTTTGTGCTGCCGTAACGACCTGTTTGTAAAAATTGAAGACATAATTTACATCCATTCTTGTGTACGCCATCTGCTAATTTCTTGAATCCATCAATATAGCGGTCATCATTTAGACGCATCATAGTTTCGTATCCCACATAATTATCAGTCGCAACACCACCAGCAATCAGTAATCCGACTCCACCTTTTGCACGTTCAAGATAAAAGTTTAAAAGCTTGTCATTGACATAACCGCCATCTGGTCCTTCTTCACAGTACATCATTGTGATCGATGTCATGACCGTACGATTCTTTACTTGCATTGTACCAATGTTTAAGGGACTATTCAGGTACTTATAATCCATGTTTTCTCCTCCTTAAATAATAAAATATTTATCTGCGTTTCCGTTTTCAAAATAGATAATATTTATTAAAATATTATTCATTTTATATCTTAACTTTATCATAAATTTATGATAAAGTTAAATTCATAATACGTACCAATTAATACGCTAGAGGTATTAATTAGAAAGGAACATAATATGAATATGGATATCAAAACATTGGTCTGTTTTAAAAAAGTTGCTGAGTTAGAACATATGAGCAATGCAGCAAAAGAACTATATATTTCCCAGGCTCATTTAAGCAGGATTATTACTGCATTAGAAACAGAAATTGGAGTTCCTTTATTTGACCGGATAGGAAGAGGGATTAAATTAAATAATTGTGGGAAAATGTATTACGATTATGTCTTGAAAATTTTTACCTTGTTGGATGAATCAGTAAATAATGTACGTGATGAATATTCAAGAGGAAAAGCCCAGTTAATAATCGGAACGAATACGTCAACATATTTACCGAGATTATTTTCTAGCTTTAGATATGAAAAGCCGAATGTCAATATTAAACAATATTCTTTTTCGAGAAAAAAATTACTACAATATTTAAATGCAGAAAAAATAGACTTTAATATCCTTTGCCCACCTAGTGATAACGGACTTGATATAATCAGTATTCCAATCCATAAAGAACCTGGTATAATCATATATCCAGAAAATCATTGGTTAAAAGAAAGAGAAACGGTCAGTATGGAAGAATTGGTTCAGGAAAATTTTGTTTGTGTGAATTCAGGATATGGCGTAAGGGATTCAGTAGAAATTATGTTTGAAAAACATAATTTTAAACCAACTTATGTTATTGAGACAGCAGATTCTGCGCTCATTAAGCAATATGTAAAAGAAGGTCTTGGATTAGGAATTGTTCCCAAAACAGTTATGTTGGAAGATTCCTATTACAAAGATCATTTTTGTGAATTTGAAGAAGATGTTCATGGAATTATAGCTCTTGAATGGAGAAAAGAAAAAAATTTAAGTGAAGATGATATTGTTTTTTGTAATACAGTTTTAAAATATTTTCATTCATTGAGCAAAATGATAGGAACTAATAGTAAAGAGGAACCACCTTTAATAACAGATTTATTGGAAAATATAAGGTAGCAAAAACGTGAGGAGGGAAGCTTATGTTAAAAGATTTTATGCCAGAATACCGAGAAAAGTTGAGAAGTCCAGATGAGGCGGTAAAGGTTATAAAGAGCGGGGATTGGGTTGATTATACGAGCTCGCTTGGTAAGCCGGTTTTGCTTGATAAAGCACTCGCAAAACGAAGAGATGAGCTGTTTGATGTGAAGATACGAGGAATTTTAATTGACGGACCGATTGAGGTAGCAGAATGTGATGAGAGTCAGGAGCATTTTATTTATCACAGCTGGCATTGCTCCTCGTACGAGAGAAAACTCTGCGACAGAGGGCTTTGCTATTTTATTCCGATGGTATTTCATAATAATGCGGCGTATTATGAGTTTTTCTTGAAGGTAAATGTCGTGATGGTCAGTGTATCTCCGATGGACAAGCACGGATATTTTAATTATTCCGTCAATACAGGTGTGGCGGGACCGATTGTAAGAAAGGCAGATATTGTTATCGTAGAGGTAAATGAGCATATGCCAAAGGTTCACGGAGGATATGAGGAATGTATTCATATCTCCGAGGTGGATTATATTGTGGAGGGAGTGCACGAGCCATTTGAGACGGCGAAACCATTTGTCCTTACAGAGGTTGACAGGAAGGTAGCGGCAAATATCATTCCATATATCGTAGACGGCGCCACTTTGCAACTTGGAATCGGAAGTATGCCAAATGCACTTGGGGAGATGATTGCTCAGTCTGACTTAAAAGACCTTGGGATGCATACAGAGCTCTGTTCTGATGCATTTTTAAGTCTGCATCATTCAGGAAAATTAACGAATAAAAAGAAAAATATTGATAGGGGAAAGGGGGTATTTGGCTGCGCTGTTGGCTCGACGGACTTATATGAGTGGCTTGACGATAATCACTCAGTTGCAGCTTACCCTATGGAGTATGTGAACCGTCCAAGCGTTATCGCTCAGATTGACAATATGGTCTCGATTAATAGCTGTGTTTCTGTGGATTTATATGGTCAGGTCGCAGCGGAAAGTTCAGGCTCTAGACAAATCAGTGGGACAGGAGGGCAACTTGATTTTCTAATCGGCGCATCCGCCTCCAGAGGAGGAAAAGCATTTATCTGTATGAGTTCCACTTATAAAGATAAAAAAGGGATCTTACATTCCAGAGTTCGCCCACAATTTAGTGGAGATATTATTACCTCACCAAGAAGCCAAGTATATTTTTTAGTGACAGAGTATGGAGTAATAAATCTCGAGGGGCGTTCCACCTGGGAGAGAGCCGAGGCACTTATCTCGATTGCACATCCTGATTTTCGAGATGAGTTAATTAGAGAGGCACAGGAGAGAAAGATTTGGAGAAAATCCAATAAAAGATAAAAATTAGTTTTTTATAATATTTCAGCCCGAGAGAAAGAGAATGTTTCAAACAGAGTCTTAAGGGGGAGAAGAGTATAAGGAAAGAAGAAAATGCTTAATAATACTTATTGAGAAAAATAATTCTTGACTTGGTAAAATAATCCATTTATAATTTAAATTGTTAGAAATGACTAATTCAAACTAGTAACCGATAATTTTTATCAGTAAAAACTAATAATACCTCCAAAGGAAAACATTACTGAGAAAATTTTCCTTTCATATGCCTTCGAGTATATTTGGAAATTTCTGTAATTAAGAACAAGGCGTACTTTAGCCATTGAAATATCAGAAAAATAAAGAAGAATAGCATAAAATTTTTGGAAGTAAAAAACCGTGGGAACGAACGTATTTTTTGAGGACATACTTTTGGACTCTCTTTGCGTCTACCTCCACATATCCCCAAACTATCTCCCACCCAAAAATTTTACGCCATCATACGAAAACTAAGGTATTGCATTCTTTTAAAAAATGAGCTAGATTAATAGAGGAAATCAGTATAGAAATTTTGAGTTTAAAAACTGCCTGAAGAAGTGAGAAGATAAATTTTTGAATTTAGAGAGTTTTTGGAAGTTTTTAAGATTTGGAGGCTATTTTGAGAAAGTTTTTTAAATGTTTTTATGTGCTAATATTAGGATGTAGTTTATGCATCGGCTGTCAGAATGCATCAACCCAAACTTCCACGCCGAATAATAACAAAGAACAGACTGCAAAGTCGGAGGAAGCAAGTGCGACGCGGGATATTTTTGCGATGGATACGTATATGTCCATCACAGCCTACGGTGAAAAATGCAACGAGGCGGTAGACGCGGCTGAGACTGAGATTAAGCGTTTGGACGAGCTCTTATCGACGGGAAGTGACGATAGCGAAGTAACTAAGGTGAATAAAGAGGGCGGAGGTAAGCTCTCGGAAGATACAAGCTATCTCGTAAAGAGAGCTTTGGATATTTATCAAGATACCGACGGAGTATTTGATATTACGATTTACCCTGTGATGAAGGCATGGGGATTTGCCGGCGATACATTTGCTGTTCCAGATAAGAATACATTAGAGCAGGCTCTATCTTTGGTGGATGCCTCAAAGCTTTCCTATGATGAGAAGAGTTCCAATCTCTCGTTTGGAAAAGAGGGAATGGAGATTGACCTCGGAGGAATCGCGAAGGGATATACCTCAGACCGAGTGATTGATATTTTGAAATCTTACGGTATTGAGCATGCGATGATTAATCTTGGTGGTAATGTCGACCTGCTCGGCAAGAAGGTAGATGGAAGCGAGTGGAGAATTGCGGTGCAAGATCCAGAGAGTGAAGATAACTATATTGGAATATTAACTGTGTCAGATAAGTCAGTTATTACTTCTGGTGGATACGAGAGATATTTTGAGGAAGATGGAGTGAGATACCATCATATTATAGACCCGAGCACGGGCTATCCTGCGAATCATGGATTAACTTCTGTGACGATTGTCTCATCCGACGGAACATTGGCTGATGCGCTTTCGACTTCTCTGTTTGTTATGGGGAAGGATAAGGCGATAGAGTACTGGCAAAGTCATAGTGACCAGTTTGATACAATTTTGATTGACGACGAGGGAGTTGTCTATATTTCTGAAGGTATTGCGGATTCCTTTGAGTCAGATGCTGAGATAAAGATATTAAGAAAATAAAAATGATACCAAGGTCAAAAGGTCTAAAATTCGATGCAAGTTTGCTTGCAAGAGAATTTTTGAACTTGATAAAAATTTTTATCTCATAATTAAAACGCAGTTTGAACTGCGTTTTCTTTCAAGTTAATAGTTAGTTACAACTAATAAAAATTTGCCACAACTTTTATCAATAAGGAATGACAAACGATTGGGCTAACTTTTAATAAATATTATGATACCAGGATCAAAAGGTCTAAAATCCGATGCAAGCTTGCTTGCAAGAGGATTTTTGAACTTGGGACCCGCCAAAAACATGAATAAGTAGCCATTTTTCGGAGAAAAATGAGCGGATTATGAATGTTTTTGAGAATTGCGGGAGCACATTGTGCGGAGCAATTCGGTATCAAAGGGGTCAAAAGACCTTTTGACCCCAACATCATATTATGAATATAAGTAAAGGAGGACGAAGATGAGAAAATTTAGAAAAAATGGTGCAAGAACAGCGGCTTTTTTGATGGCTGTATCGGTAGCTTTAAGTTCTTCACCTACTGCATTTGCTGCTTCTGAGACGGAAACTCAGGTTGTGGAGCAGACACAGGAACAACCAGCAGAGACTGAACAGGTGAATGAGGAAAATTCCTTTGAGGATACTGTCGCTCAGACAGAAGAAGTAACGAATGTTACCGAACAAGTTGAGGAGGAAGCGACTACGGAGAATACTGTAGTAGACGAGACTTCTACTGAGACAGAGGCTGTAACGGAGGAGACAGAGGAAGTTGAGACTTCACAGACAGAGGAAGTGGCAACGGAACAATCAGAGGAAAATATAGCTTCCGAAGAGGGACAAGATTCGGTTGCTGCGGCAGACCGGTATGTATTGATGAATATTCCATTTGATAAGTTCTATGAGAATGAAGTGAATAATGATGTAGCAGTAGATGGATTTACATCTGCGACATTGAATAAGACAAGAACAAAGAGTATGGTGGGAAATACCTATCATGTAAACGCAGATGGTTCTGATATTACAGGTATTGTCTTCCCTGTTTTAGTGAGAGGTGATGTTGATTTATCTTCTTATAAGCAGGTAACAGATGAGGACTCTGTAGAAATTACAGTGACAAACCGTGGACAGACAACGACCGAGACATATACAGGAAAAGATGCTCTTTTTGAGAATCCTTCTTATTCTTATTATGAACTAGGTGGATTCCAGTCTATGTATAAAGAGTTAACTGTAGATGCAAACGGAGAGCTTAGTTTCTCAAAAACAATGAGTTGGGTAGCGAATACGCAGAGATTAAGTAGCGTAGAGACGACACTTTCCACAAATAGCAGTTATGGAGATTACCAGTTAAGCTTATCAGGAGATGATTTATCTAAGATTAATAGCGAGAATATTTATTCTGTTATTGTCAGTACAACAGATGGTTCCAGTTATGCAATGCGTCCATTAGAGAATGTATGGCGCGGAACATCAGGTATTGCGTGGACAAGTACTAATAATGTCGAAGCAGTACATAATTGTCCAACCCATCCAGACCATTATAAATCTTTGATGGGTAAATATATTTCCAAGATATCATATCAGACAAGCGATGGCAATTTTGAGATTCCTGTCAATAATCTCTATGTACCTGTCAAGGTAGATGACCAAGACGAGTTAGTGAAAGTCGAGAATGGATTAGTAAAAGACGGAAAAACAGCTGTATCTATATCTCTTCCAGAAGGATTTGAGGCTGAGTATAAAGTCGACGGTCTTGAAAATGTAGAAGTCGCAAATGGAGAGTTAAGCTTTGCAGGTGCGAAGGTTGGAAGTTATACATTGACAGTAAGCGATAAATCAGGAAAATACGCAGATTTGACAGCAAGCTTCACTCTCGGAACAGAGGATATGCCAGCAGCTTATAATGGAGATTACGATGCACCGGCACTTGTGGTAGCAGAAGGATTTGACGCAGATGCTTTAAGCGCATATATCGGCAATATTACCACCGTATCAGTGGACGGAACAGAGTATGCGGCAACTGGAAGAGGCGCCGTTGTTATCGTCAAGGAAGATGGAACAATCGATATGAGTGCGGCTCCATTTGCAGATAAAAAGGATAGCTATGATATCGTTGTAAAATCTACAGGATATGAGGACTTAAGTTTCTCTGTTACTTCTGTTGAAGAAGCAACCTATCTATTAATGAATATCCCATTTGATGAGTTCTATGAGAATGAGTTAAATAACGATGTAGCAGTAGATGGATTTACATCTGCAACTTTGAATAAGACAAGAACAAAGAGTATGGCAGGAAATACTTACCATGTAAATGCAGACGGTTCTGATATTACAGGTATTACCTTCCCAGTTAAGGTGGCAGACGGTGTTGATTTGTCTGACTATAAACAAGTGACAGACGAGGATTCCGTAGAAATCACCGTGACAAACCGTGGACAGACAACGACTCAGACATATACAGGAAAAGACGCTCTCTTTGAGAATGCTTCCTATGCTTATTATACATTAAGCGAAGCTCCATCTATGTATAAAGAAGTATCTATTGGAGAAGACGGAAAACTCTCCTTTGGAAAGATTGTCGGAGCCGAGGCTGAGACATTAAGTGATGTGAAGACAACAATTGCGACAAGCAGCAGTTATGGGGATTATCAGTTAAGCTTTAAGGGAGACTTGTCTAAGATTAACAGCAGTAATATTTATTCCATCGTTATCAGCACGGAGGATGGAACTGGATATGCAATGCGTCCTCTAGAGAATGTATGGCTTGGAACATCAGGAATTGCATGGACAAGTACAGATAATGTGGAGGCAGTTCATAATTGTCCGACACATCCAGCACATTATGAATCCTTGATGGGCAAGACTATCTCAAAGATAACTTACTATACAAGCGATGGAACTTATGAGATTCCAGCAGATATCTATGTACCTGTTAAGTTAAGCAGCGTATCCACAAGAGTATCCGTTGCGAATGCAAGCCTAAGAGCTGGAAAGACAGCTTTCGCAACAAGTCTTCCAAAAGATTTTGATCCAGTATATACAGTAGAGGGATTAAAAGATGCGGCAGTAGAAGGCGGAAAGATAACATTTGCGAAAGACGCAAAACCTGGTACCTATACATTGACAGTAAGTGATAAATCAGGAAAATATGCAGATTTGACAGCAGATTTCACTTTATCCACAAAGAGTATGCCAGCAGCCTATAATGGAAATTATGATGCTCCTGCTCTTGGGGTAGCAGAAGGATATACTGCAGAACAATTAAGCGCATATATTGCAAATATTACATCTGTATCGGTAGACGGAACAGAGTATGCGGCGAGCGGAAGAGGCGCCGTTGTTATCGTAAAAGAAGATGGAACAATCGATATGAGCACAGCTCCATTTGCAGATGCAAAGGATAGCTATGATATCGTTATCAAGTCTACAGGCTATGCAGATTGCTCCTTTACAATGCAAAAAGTATCTAATATTGAGAACTTCGATATCGAGATGTCTTCTGCAAAATATACGTATTCTGGAAAAGAAAAGACACCATGGGTAAAAGTGAAAAATGGTGATGCAGAGTTAGAGAAGGATGTAGATTATACCGTAACTTATAGCAATAATGTGAATGCTGGAATGGCTACTATCACGATTGAGGGTATCGGTAAGTATACAGGAACAGTTACGAAAGAATTCTTGATTAGAAAATTAAGTATTGAGAATTATACATTAGAATTATCGAGAACAGATTATACGTATAATGAAGTAGCGAAGAAACCAGCTGCCACTGTATTAAATGGCGATACAGAATTAGAGAAATTTGTGGATTATAAAGTTATCTATAAGGATAATGTACAGCCAGGCATTGGAACTGTGACAGTGAAAGGTGCTGGAAACTATAAGGGAACAATCACAAAAGAGATTTATATTGTTCCTGCAAAACCATCTTTATCTAAGTTCGGCAAGGCAGATAATGGTCTTATCGTGAACTGGTCTGAAGAAGTCGGTGCGACAAGATATGAAATTTACCGCAGTGAGAATGGTAGAGTTTATACGAAAGTGAAGACAATTACTTCTGGCTCAACGGTGAAATGGACGGATACAAAGGCAACTACGAATGGTGGAAGATATAGTTATAAGATTGTGGCTATCACAGAAACTGGAGATACCACATTAAGGTCAAAAGAATCTGCCACTAAGACAACTTATAAATTAGATACACCTGTAATTAGCACTGCAACTAGCCAGGCAGCAAAACAGATGACAGTGAAGTGGAATAAAAATGCACAGGCTACAAGTTATCATATTGAGTATGGCTTAAAGAGTGATTTCTCAGATTCTAAGATTTTGAGAGTGAATGGAGCTAATAATGTATCGAAAGTAGTTTCTAAGCTTACATCAGGAAAGAAATATTATGTGCGAGTTAGAGCGTATAAGAATGTAAGTGGAGTGGATTATAGTTCTGCATGGAGTGCGGTGAAGACGGTTACTGTTAAATAATAGTATAGTTATTATTATTCAATACGAATAACAAAAAAACAGGAGAGACAAAAGGTCATGCTTTATGTAAGGAGCATGGCCTTTTGAATTGTTGGCAGAGGTATATAAGAGGGAGTGAGGGGAGACGCTAAGAGAGCAAGCAGATATCTCCTCCGCAAACACGTTCGTTCCCACGGTTTTTCGACATACGCTGATTTTTGCCGCCTCCCGCAAACTCGCAGCTATGCTGCTCAGACAGTGCTCCAGCGGCAAAGCTAAGTATATCGAAAAACCGCTCCACTCTCTATCGTTTTCGGAGGAGATATCTGCTTGCTCTCTTGGCTGTGTATCGGCGAAATATAATCATGCAATGAAGATGAGGGGGATATTGATATGTCCTTCTGTTGTGTTTGTTCCTGCTATAGCAATTATCTAATTAACAAAAATTTCGTACTATCTTTTATAAATGATTATTGACAAAGAACGAGGATAATGGTATATTAATGTATATACATCAAATCTTGTTTCATGAATATGCTTTTGCATTTAGGTTATTCATTGGAGTATGGTGTGTATATATAATAATGGAAGGAGTGTGATTACGTTAAATACAAGAAAACAGACTTCTTGCTATTGTTTAAAAATGCGACGTGCAAGTTCTGACATTACAAGATTTTATGATAAGCAACTTGAATCAAGTGGTGTAACTGTAAGCCAGTACAGCTTACTTTTAAATATCTCATTGGCTGAGCAAGGAACGCTTAAAGAGCTGGCTGATATGGCAGAATTAGACCGCTCCACGCTCGCAAGAAATATTAAACCATTAATTAGAAAGAATCTTGTATATGATGCGAAAGTCGATGGAGCAAGAAATAGTAAGCTTATTCTTACGCAAGAAGGTATAAAAACGCTTGAACATGCCAAACAGCTATGGAACCATGCACAGCAACAAGTGCAAGAAAAATTAGGTCAAGTAAATATATCAGAGTTAGAAAAAGTGCTGAAAACATTAGAAACACTGTAATGGTTTCAGCTTCTTTTAAACTAGAAATGATGTATATACATCAAAAAGGAGGAAAACAAATGGAAAAAATGTATGAACCTTTTATGATTCATAATTTGAAAATCAAGAATCGTATTGTAAGAAGTGCTATGTTTGAATATGGTGCTGATGACGGAAAAATAAGTGAACGTATTGTTAATCTTTATGAAACATTGGCGAAAGGTGGTTCTGGATTGATTATCACAGGTATGCAGTCTGTTTCTGATGGAGCAGGATATGGACCTATGATGGTCAAAACAAGTTATGATGGTTATATTGATGATATGAAAAAAATCGTTAATGTCATTCACAAATATGATAGTAAAGTTTTTGTACAACTTCAACATGTTGGTTATAAAACAAATTGGAAAATGGGATATGATACTTTTGGTGTTAGTGAATTAAAAGTATCAGAAGAATGCATCTATCACGAGGCAACACAAGAAGAAATTAATAAAGTTATACAAAATTTTGCAATATCAGCTTTAAAATGCAAAGAAGCAGGCTGTGACGGTGTACAAATTCACGCAGCACATGGATTTTTAATCAATTCCTTTTTATCACCACATTTCAATCACAGAAAGGATATTTATGGCGGTAATATTGAAAACAGAGCAAGACTATTATTTGAAGTCTACAATGCTATAAGGCAAGCAGTCGGAAAGGATTTCTTAATTAGTGCAAAGATACCTTTTGACGATTTAGTTAGCGATAGTAATACAAATCAAGAAATGCTATATGTATGTAAGACTTTAGAGGAAATGGGTATAGATATGCTTGAAATATCTTCTGGAATAACAATGGACGGTGGACAATCTTCATTTACACCGTTTATAAAAAAGAATAAAGAGGGAAATTTTCTAGAAAGTGCAAAATTAGTAGCCGATTCTCTAGAAATTCCTATCGTAAGTGTATGCGGTTATCGTACCCCACAATTTATTGAACAGGTCTTGTCTGATACCACAATTACTGCTATTTCACTAGGAAGACCTTTAACAAGAGAACCAGACTTACCTAATCGTTGGAAAACGGATAAAAGTCGTGCATCATGTGTTTCATGCAACAGATGTTTTGGCTCAAGTGATATCATATCATGTCAGTTATCAAAAAAATAAAGTGTTCATAAAGTTACGCATTAAGGTCGTGGGTAGCTGACAAATAGTTTTTCCTAAAATATATCAATCTTTCAATCATTTCGCCAATACACAGTAGAGAGAGGAGAGAGGTATATGCTCCAAAAACGATAGAGAGTGGAGCGATTTTTCGATATACTTACTTTGCCGCTGGAGCACTGTCTGAGCGCCGAAGGTGCGAGTTTGCGGGAGGCGGCAAAAATCAGCGTATGTCGAAAAATCGTGGGAACGAACGTGTTTTTGGAGCATATACTTCTCTCCTCTCTCTGCGTCTGTTCCCAATCCATCCGTCTGTCCCCCATCTCTACATTTGTCTCCCTCCCATCCATCAACTTCTCAACTAGTAGCCCCCAAAAACCTATTGAAAAAACTGGGGTTAGTGCTATAATAAATGAAAGAAAATTGTAAGAAAAAAGGAAGTTAAGAAAATGAAAAGAAGGAAAAACAAAAGAAGAGTACAAGCGATAACGATAAACAGAGCCTATTTCGAGGATTTACTTGAATATAATAGAGAAAAAATATGGGGTAAAAGAAAAAATATGATATGGTTTTTTCTTTTGCCGATTATATTTTCCTATAATGAGCTTTTGCTCCGTATCTTTTCTCGAAAGCTCTCAATAGGAACGATTTATTATCCTATTCTATTCAGCATAGCTCTGGGATTCTTAGTGACAGGTTTATTGCGTTTTTTTGACAGAAAAACACAGAGAATCGGAATGATATTTCTCTTATATCTCACAGCTCTTTTATTCACCGTTGAGTGTATCATAAAAAACACATTCCAACATTATATGAATCTATCTTCCCTGCTGGTTGGAACAGGAGATGTAGTGGGGGACTATAAAGGTGAGTTGCTGGGGGCGATTTTTGGAGGAATTCCTGTGATTCTTTTATTTTTTGCTCCAGCTCTGATTTATACAATATTTTGGAAAAAATTTACTCCAGAGAGAAGGTTCCGAAATATCGTATCCGTAGAGATGATTATCTTATCTGTCGTTATTTTCCTTCTGGCTCTTTTATTCGTAAATATCGGAGGAAATAAAGGAAAATATAAAGGACAGTATGAGTTCAACCTGGCCACAGAAGTATTCGGGCTTTTTACGAGTGTGAGATTGGACGGAAAATACGCATTACTCGGCAATGATTCAACAGGAGGTTTCGATTTATCGCAGACGGCGCAGGAGGAAGAGGAAGAATGGGAGGGAGAAACTCGTTTTTCTCAATCGAATACAAAGCAATATAATGCCCTAGAAAAAAATAGTGATACAAAAAATATGAAAGTCACAAAATACGGTGAGATGCAAGTACTCAAAAATGCAGTTATTCTCGATGAGCCAGGCAGTAAAAAATTGATTACCCTAAATGAACTGGGAGAGGGAATCTTTAATTTGGCTTCCTCTGTCACAAAGCTAGACCAAATCTTGGGGGAGATGGGAGAACCCGTTATCTACGGAAGAAATAAAATGGACATTAATTTCAAGAAGCTTGCCAAAAAGGAAGATAATAAGACATATAAAGAATTGGATACTTATGTGGCATCCTTGAAATCGAGTAAGCAAAATAAATATACAGGTCTTTTTAAGGGAAAAAATTTAATTTTAATCTGTGCCGAGGCATTTTCAGATGCGGCAATCAATAAAAAATTAACGCCGACTCTATATCGACTCGCACATAATGGATTCTATTTTTCAGATTATTACCAGCCACAGTGGGGTGGTTCCACCTCGACAGGAGAGTTTTCCTTTGTGACGGGACTCGCACCGATGAACGGTGTTCAGACAATGCTTGATATCAAGAGTAATAATAATTATTTCACAATGGGAAACCAGCTTCAAAGGTTAGACTATTATAGCGTCGCCTATCACGATGGAACTTATACATATTATGACCGAAATAAGACACATAAAAATCTAGGCTATGATAAATTTTTAGCTTACGGCAATGGACTTGAGGATATCACAGGTCTCTGGACAGGAGATAAACCTCTGCTTAGCAAAACATTAGACACTTATATAGACAAACAGCCATTTAGCATCTACTATATGACGGTATCGGGTCACTTCCCATATAAGCATAGCGATTCCAAAGTCAAAAAATACGAGGAGAAAGTCAAGAAAATACTTGGCGACTCTTACAAACAGACGACATTAGATTATTATTGTTACCAGATGGAATTGGAAGCCGGCTTAAAGTCGATGGTAAAAAAACTAGAAAAAGCAGGAATCGCCGATGACACAGTCATCTGTCTGACTGCCGACCATTATCCATATGGCTTGTCTAAGAGCAGTACTTATGGAAATAGCGAGGATTATCTGAGCAATCTCTACGGATATAATCCAAAGACACCGTGGGAGCGCGATCGAAATGCCTGCATCATTTGGTCCGGATGCCTAGAAAATGAGAATAAAGATATGGCATGTGAAATTTCAGACCCAACCTATAGCCTAGACATTGTTCCGACCTTATCGAATCTCTTTGGAACAGAGTATGACTCAAGACTCCTAATCGGAAGAGATGTATTCTCAGATACAGAGCCGCTTGTACTTTGGTCAGGCTATAGCTGGATGACGAAGCAGGGAAAATACGATGCCTCCACAGGAAAATACTATCCGAATGACGGCTACAAAAAAGACAAAAAATATATAGAAAAAATGAATCAAGTTGTGGCAAACAAGCTCAAGTTTTCCAAAGAAGTAGTGGAGTCTGATTACTATAAAGAACTTTTCGGGAAAGACCCAGACAGCAAATAAACATATGTGGAAACAAGTTTCGATAGCATAAAATTTTTATAAATCAAAAAAGCTGAGAACCTATCCTAAAACTATGTAGTAATTAGTTTGATGATGTTTTGCCAATACGAGATTCTATGAGAGGACTTACTCATCGCACTAGAGTAGTTGCTTTTATAATATTTTACCAATACATTAATAGATTTAGTGTATTAACATAGTTGTTTTTATAATGTTTCGCCAATACACAGCGAAGAGAGTTCGTAGATATGTCCTCTAAAAACGATAGAGAGTG
>JAUUSJ010000055.1 GCA_030841965.1 Blautia sp. | reverse complement strand
ATGTCGAAAAATCGTGGGAACGAACGTGTTTGAGGGGCATATCCCTGTCTCCTCTCTTGGCGTCTCCCCTCATCTCAAATTCTCCCCCTTTATACGAAGTCAATCTAAAAAGCAAGTAGACTTTTCTCCCCTCATACGATATAATTAAGAAAAATTGGTAAATATTTATAAAAATTTTAAGGAGGCATTATATAATGAAACCAACAGAAAAATTCAGACCAAAACGTATGTCTGGAATTCTAGTTCATCCAACCTCATTTCCAAGTCCATACGGCATTGGAGATTTAGGTCCTGGAGCTTACGAGTTCATTGAATTTTTAAAAAAATCCGGCCAGCATTTATGGCAAGTACTTCCTCTCGGACCAACTGGATATGAAGGTTCCCCTTACCAGCCCTTCTCATCATTCGCAGGACAGCCACTCTTAATCAGTCCCGAAAAATTAGTCGAGGAGGGACTCTTAACAAAAGAAGAGGCAAAACCAGAAGAATTAAAAGAAGATGAGGAATCCAAAAAAGCAAGCGACTCCTCCATAGACAGAGTAGATTATCCTACTGTCGAAAAAACAAAGGAAAAATATCTTCGCAAAGCCTTTATTCATTTTCAGGAAAAACTAGCCGAGATAGAAGATACAGAACCTGAAATGAAAGAACAATTAGAAGAAAATTCTAATTCAAAATCAATAGCGAAAACCTCCGAGGAAACTGAGAATGCTGAAGATATAAAACTAAGCTTAAAGGAAGAATACGAACAATTCCTAGAAGAAAATGCCTTTTGGGTAGATGACTACGCTCTCTTTATGGCGATTAAGAAGGAGAGTGAAGGCGTCGCTGTTCAAGAGTGGAAGCCAAGTCAGAGACATCCAAATGAGAAACAAAAAAAGGCATTGAGGGAGAAATTAATCGATGAGGTCAACTATCAGCTTTTCATCCAGTTTATTTTCTTTAAGCAATGGCATGAATTAAAGAAATTTGCCAATGATAACGGTATTTATATTATCGGCGATATCCCTATCTATGTATCTGGTGACAGTGCCGACGTATGGTCTCATCCAGAATTATTCCACGTAAAGAAGGATTTAAAACCGACTCTCGTCGCTGGAGTACCGCCAGATTATTTTAGTGCGACAGGACAGCTTTGGGGGAATCCACTCTATAAGTGGAAAGTTCATAAAAAGACAAATTTCGAGTGGTGGATTTCCAGAATCAAATGTCAACTTCAGCTCTGTGATTATTTGAGAATTGACCATTTCAGAGGTTTTCAAGATTACTGGGAGGTAAAGGCAAGTGCAGAGACTGCCATTGATGGAAGATGGGTTCCAGGACCTAGAGATGATTTCTTCATCGCTCTTCAAGACGCACTCGGAAAGGATTTGCCGATTATCGCGGAAGACCTTGGAATTATCACAGACAGCGTTCGTGAACTTCGCGACCGCTTTGAACTTCCAGGTATGAAAGTCCTCCAATTTGGATTTGAAAATATTTACGACAATGATTTTATGCCATATCATCATCCAGCAAATTCTGTCTGCTATACTGGAACGCATGATAACGACACGACAGTTGGCTGGTATCAAAAGGCGGCTCCTGCCTGTCAGGATAAGGTTCGTCGATATATGAATACGGATGGAAGCAGTATTCACTGGGATTTTATTCGTACCTGCTTTGGCTCCCCTGCCAATATGGCAATTGTACCTATTCAAGATATTTTTGGTCAGGGAAGTGAATTTCGTATGAATGTACCTGGAGTTGCACTTGGAAATTGGGGGTATCGTTTTCAATCTGAACAATTAAATGATGGATTGGCAGATTATGTAAAACAGCTTTCCATTTTATATGGACGAGGATAAATAAAATTATGCGAACGGTATTGATTATTATTATTTTAGGTTTATTTTTTATCATTACTTTGCCTTTGGACTTAGTTTTACTTATTTGGCGAAAGGTAAATCGCCGCAAAGTAGTTTCCATCTCACAGGCGATTGTTCGTCAGATGTTTCGCCTCTTTCTCGCCACTGCGGGGGCAGATATCACTGTGGACGGATTAGAAAATTTGCCAGAAGACGAGGCAGTTTTATTTGTTGGCAATCATAAAAGTTATTTTGATATTCTTGTGACCTGCATTTATATTAAAAATGGGGTCGGATATGTTGCAAAAAAGGAAATGGAAAAAATTCCTCTGCTTAATTTTTGGATGAAAAATATCAATTGTCTTTTTTTGAATCGAACCGATATTAAAGAGGGATTAAAGACAGTTCTCGAGGGAGTCCAGCTGCTCAAAGATGGAAATTCTATTTTCATTTTTCCAGAGGGAACCCGCAGCAAGACAAACGAACTCCTTCCTTTTAAGGAGGGAAGTACAAAGATGGCAGAGAAGGCAAAATGCAAGATTATCCCTGTGGCGATAAGCGGAACTGCAGACCTTTTTGAGAATAATCATGCACTGAAAGTGACACCCGCAAAGGTTTTTGTCAGCTTCGGAAAAGCGGTTGACCCTACCGACCTTCCAAAAGAGGAAAAACGACATCTGGGCGTTTATCTTCAAAGGCAGATTCAAGAGATGCTAGAGAAACATGGGAAGAGGTAATTAATAAAATATGCACTATTTTCTACTATTTTAGAAAGAATTTTCTTGCAGTTTTCTCGAAACTTCTGTATTATAGAGATAGCAGTATTGGCTAAATTAGGTGTTTATCGCATTATTTATCTATAAAAATTGTAAGATTTATCAATTTTATGATGATATATGCGATGAATAATTATACTTTAATACAAGGAGGTATTTTTATGGAAAGCAGAGCAACAAAAATTCACGCAAAGTCGAATAAAAATGTAATTATGAGAGTTATTCCAGGACATTTTGCGACAAACCATTCTCATATTAATTATTATATGGATATGACTATTATGAAATCCAGAAAGAGTGAGGCGGCAGCCGCTGCGTCTGTATTGGCAAAAGCTTATTCCACTAGTACTTATATTGACACGATTATTTGTATGGATGGATGTGAGATTATCGGCGCATATTTGGCAGACGAATTGACGGAGTCCGGTATTATGTCCTTAAATGCTCATAAGACGATTTATATCGTAACTCCTGAGATTCACTCTGGCGGCCAGCTTATTTTCCGCGATAATATGCAACCAATGATTTATGGCAAACATTGTCTGCTCTTACTTGCCTCCGCTACGACGGGTCGTACCATTGAGAGAGCCCTTGAGTGTATTAAGTACTATGGCGGCATCGTGGAGGGTGTTTCCTCTATCTTTAGTGCGAATAAAACGGTCGACGATATGGACATTAATTATATTTTTAGTACAGAAGATTTACCAGATTATCACACATATGCAGCTTCTGACTGTCCTATCTGTGCGAGAAAGCAAAAATTAGATGCTATTGTAAATAGTTATGGATATTCCAGATTATAATTAAAAAGGCTTGCGCAATGCCTCAAAATATGATAGAATTTCAGTTGCGCATGTTAGGAAAATAAGTTAGGAGGTATCCACGATGAATCCATGGATTGTATTTGCAATTGTCTTAGTAATTGCCATTATTATTTTAGCTGTTTTATACTTCTTTGGCAATAAGATGCAGAAAAAACAAGAGACACAGAGAGAACAGATGGAGGCAAACGCCCAGAATGTAACTATGCTAGTTATCGATAAAAAGAAAATGCCTATTAAGGATGCCAATCTACCGAAGGTCGTTATTGATAATACTCCAAAGTATTTGCGTCGCTCCAAGCTGCCGATTGTGAAAGCGAAAGTCGGACCAAAGGTTATGACTTTAATCTGCGACGAAGAGATTTTCGACCAAGTTCCTATCAAAGCTGAAATTAAGGCCAGAGTCAGTGGACTTTATATTATCGGAGTTCGCAATTTCCGCAACGCTCCAGTTCCACAACCTGAGAAAAAGGGCTTTTTTGCCAAAATGCGTTCTAAGACAAATGCACTTTCAAAAGAACTTTCTGAAGAGAAGAAGAAAGAAGAACAAAAAAAAGCATCAAAGAAGAAATAAAAATAAAAGCCAGATGTTTAGGATAATCCTAAGTGTATCTGGCTTTTTTATTATTATGGGGAGAGAGACGCCAAAAGTGCCTGGAGATATCTGCGCCGTAAACACGTCCAACACCCAGCCAAGAGAGGAGGCAGGTATATGTCCCACAAACGATAGAGAGTGGAGCGATTTTTCGATATACTTAGCTTTGCCGCTGGAGCACTGTCTGAGCAGCATAGCTGCGAGTTTGCGGGAAGCGGCAAAAATCAGCGTATGTCGAAAAATCGTGGGAACGAACGTGTTTGTGGGACATATACCTGCCTCCTCTCTTAGCGTCCGTCCCCACTTTATCATCTGTCCCCACTCCCCACTTTCTTATTCATCTATCCCTAACCTTAATCTCCACCCTACAATCCGAAACATGCGCATAATTCACATCCATCGAATACAAAATCTTCACATAAATAAAATCCTCTCGCTCCAAAAGCTCAATAGAATTCGTCTTCGTCTGAACCAAAAGAGTCCCAAACCCCGTATTATAATACGTAATATTCTCCTTCCCATCCTCAAAGACCATATTCGTCGTAATAGCCCCCGTCTTCTTCATCTCAACTCGATTTGGCTCAATCTTAATTCGATTCTTTGTAACCCCCTGTTGCTCATCTCTCTCCTCATATAAGACATAATGCTTCCCATTCTTAAAATAATAATTCCCCGAAGTAATAACCTCTATTACCTCTTCCTCATCAATCTCAAACTGTATCCCTGCCACGGATACTAAAACATCCTTCGTCATAATCCCTCTCTAAATTGTATAACGCTCCATAGCCAACTTCAATAACCTATCAACAAGCTCCGGCTTTGTAATTCCCTGTCTCTCCCATAACATCGGATACATACTAATCGATGTAAATCCTGGAAGCGTATTAATCTCATTAAAAACAACTCGATTCGTCTCTCTCTCCACAAAGAAATCCACTCTGGCAAGTCCTGAGCCATCCAACGCCTTAAAAATATCAACGGCTGCCTTTTGAACCTCCAAAACCACATCCTCTGGAAGGTCTGGGTCTAATACCGTCTTCGACTCTGCATTATTATACTTTGCGTCATAATCATAAAACTCTGCTGCCGCCAAAATCTCTCCAAGACCAGATGCCTTTACCTCATTCATTCCAAGAACTCCACATTCAATCTCTCGACCTACGATCGTCTCCTCAATCAAAATCTTTCTGTCATGGCGAGCGGCCTCCTCTATCGCTGCTATTAAGCCCTCTCTATTCTCAGCCTTAGACACTCCCTTAGAAGAGCCAGCACAAGAAGGCTTCACAAACATAGGATAGTCTAATTTTGCCTCTGCCTTTGCGATAACCGCATCCATATCACAGAGCTCTCTTCTGTCCACGCCGACATACTGAGCCTGATTCACGCCCAATGTATCAACCACAATCTTTGTATATAATTTATCCATAGAAACGCTGGAAGCTAAAACTCCACAGCCGACATATGGAATCTGCGCCAACTCAAAAATTCCCTGAATCGTTCCATCCTCACCATTTAATCCGTGAAGAACTGGGAATACGACATCAATCTTCTCACTCTCTACTCCATCCTCCTTAAAGATAAGCAGCTCTTTTTTCACGGTATCTGGAGAAATAATAGCTCTCGTCTTAGAATTTACCCAGCTTCCGTCCGCAATATCCTCAACTTTATCCACAAAAAGCCATTCTCCCTCTTTCGTAATACCAACTAAAATAATATGATAAGCTTCTTTATCAATATTAGCTATAACAGTCTGACAAGAGACGCAAGAAACCTCATGCTCTGAAGACCTTCCACCAAAAACTACTACTACATTTTTCTTATCCATTTATAAATTCCCCTTTCACGCAAATCGCAAGTTCATTCATTTTATCAGTACAAAATATCGCGGTTAAAAAATTCTTTAACCCAAATATCCATGATGCTGGGGTCAAAAGGTCTTTTGACCCCTTTGATACCAGATTGCTCCGCACAATGTGCTCCCGCAATCTTCAAAAACATTCATAATCCGCTCATTTTTCTCCGAAAAATGGCTACTTATTCATGTTTTTGGCGGGTCCCAAGTTCAAAAATCCTCTTGCAAGCAAGCTTGCATCGGATTTTAGACCTTTTGACCCTGGTATCATAGCCTCTTTTTTTGTCTATTTTGAGACTCTTTTACAAATGATTATAATATATTCCACCTAATACATCAACATATAAAATGCTTTGACTTTCTAAAAATTTTCCACAAAAAGGGAAAGATTTTCCTTCACTATATACAATAAATGGATAGCTCTATTTCTTTTTAATCAGATAGTTTTTCCTTTATCATCTCATATATTTTCCATTTTATTTTTATTTTTCCCTTTTTATTTTTCATTTTCATCTGGCGATATGCCTTCTCTCCGACTACTCTCTCTAACGGCTCTCTCGTCTTACTGTCAAAGAGAACTTCACTCTCGTCAACATAGCAAAGAGAAGGATACATCACACACCACCAATTTCTGCCCTCTGCCTTCCCGATATCAATTCGCAGGGTATCATAAATCCCGGGAGGAAATGCATAATCCCCGTAAATCCGAAGCGGAAATTTCTCTCGCTGATAACGAATCTTAACCGCCTTTTCCTCTCCCTCTCTCTCTACCACTTCTCTCGCAATCTTGAGAATATCCTGTTCATGCTCCAAAATCATTTGCTCCGCATCGCTTTTATTCGAGCAATTTTGAAAATATTTTCTAGTCTTAGAAATAATCTCATCTCTCACCTTTAACTTAAGCTCCTGGTCTTTTTCCTCATTGCTATTTGCCCTCACGTGAAATCGAATAACCTTAGCCGCAATCTGATTTTGCGCCTCTTTCATCTGCTGTATTTGATAAATTCCCGCTCCCAAAAACAAGAGTCCTATTATCATCCATATAAAATAAAATTTCTTTTTCATTGTCTTACCAACCTTACTGTATACTACGAAAGCTCCGTCATTTTACTCTCGCTTTCACTCATCGCCGCCTGCTTCGACAGGCATATGCATACCTTATGTATATTATTTCCATTTTTTAGGAAATCCATCTTCCCATAACTATTTCTCTATATTTTTATATATTTTATACAAATTTTCCTTTTATCTCTTCCATTTTTTATATTTTTTTGCTATAATATAAAGAAATATAAAACTAATATAATCCAAAAGAGTATGAGGGAAGGTGAAAGTATGACACAGAAAATAGTCGTAACAATCGGACGTGAATTTGGCAGCCAAGGCAGAAAAATCGGCAAACTTCTCGCCAAAGAATTAGGCGTTAGTTTTTATGATAAGAACCTAATCTCAATGGCTGCAGAAGAGACTGGAATTAGGGAGGAATTACTAGATTCCGCAGATGAAAAAGTTGTGAGCCGTCTTCTGGATGCCTATGCCCCAACTGGAATGAGCTACGGAACCTTAAATGACAGACTTTATCGAAGCCAGTCCAAGATTATCAAGGATATCGCAAGCAGAGAATCCTGTGTAATCGTCGGAAGACTCGCAGACTATATTTTAAGCGACAAAGACTGCATTAAAGTATTTATTTACGCTCCTTTTGAACAGAGAGTCCAAACTGTGATGGAGCGAGAAAATATCCCAGAAAATCAGGCGAGAAAGTTAACGAAAAAAATGGACAAAATCCGCAAGAGCTATTATCAACTCTATGCCGACCGTTCTTGGAACCAGAAGGAAGGAAAGCATCTTATGATTGACAGTAGTTTACTTGGAGTAGAGCGCACAGTGGACCTTTTAAAAACTGTCGTGGAATTAAAACTCGAAGAAGATGAATGGATTAGTTTTGAGGATAAGACAAATTAGCTTTCATGAAAGCTCAGAATGTGAATGCAACTGGTGATTGCGGGAGCATATAATGCGGAGCAATCAGCTTTCATGCTCCGTCAAGCAGCTTTCCAAGATGTACAGATAGATAAAAGAGGATGCCAGAAAATATATTTTTTGGCATCCTCTAAGATTTTTACTGGACTAAACTCGGTCTCTTTTCTTTGACAGTCAAGACAGGGATTTCCTGATTTTGTTTTCTCTCGCTCAATGCCACAATTGCATCATTCACAGTAGTGGCTCGTTTTCTTTTTTGTCTCTCTTGTTTATCGGATAATTGTTCCATATATTCCCCCAATGTCCCTGATATTTCCTTATCCGTCTCTATCAACTCTCTCGCGTTTGGGGTACAGATATAGATAAGAACTGTCTTAGCAATCTCATTTGTTTTTTCTAATTCCTCAATCAATCGTTTCCACTCTTTTTCATCTCTCGCTAACTTCTCTCCGACGAAAATTGCCTTTAAATTCCCAAGCGATAACTGTTTTGCATCGTCATTTCCATCCTCGAGCTCAGACTGCGCAAGTGTATCCACCTTATACGAGACATGCGTGGACTCTGCGATATTTCCAGCCTCTCCCTGAAGTTTACTCGTATCGGCCTTAGAATAAAAAACTTCCCACGCCTTCTCGCCGTCCTCGTCCTTATCCACTCCGAGCACGAGCACATATTCTTTTTCCTCCACGCTGACTGCCCTCTCACATCCTGCTAATAAACAAACAGCCATAATCCCTACTATCCCTCCGAGAAATACTCTCCTTTTTTCCCTTGACCCTCCAACTCTTCTTCCCTCTATTCTCCCCAATAATTTCTTCCAGAATAATTCTTTTTCTCGAGAATCCACTTTCCATCTTCCTCCTGCTTCTTTCCCTTCTCATTCTCTCTTCTTCTAGTCATCAAATATCTTCCTCTTCTTCAAGATAAAAATCGGAACCAAAACCGCCAACAAGAAATCCCCCCACATTAAATACTGATAAAATCTGATAATCATATTATCCATGTTCTGAAAAATACAGGCAAAGAGAAAAACCCCGACCAAGGAGCCTATCATTCCCCAAACTTTCTGCCTCTCAAGCTTAGGAATCCCCGTCTCAAGCATTTTCCAGCCGTAGAAAAAATACGCACTAAATACGCAAAACATACTAAATATCCAAAATACGATAAATAAAATATCCAATCTCTCCACAAATCCGCCCGGCAGCCGAACCGACTGCATAATTTTCAACGCCGACCACCATGTCTTTCTCGTAGAATAAACTCCAAACATTCCTATCGTAATCACATAAATTGCAATATTCAAAACTACAATCCAAAAGGTTCCCATATATGCCGCCTTAGATATTCTCGTTTTCGATTCAGTCTCAATGACCTGAGGTCCTAAAAATAATAAAAATTCAATTCCGCGGTAAGATAAAAAAACCGCATATATCGTCAGAAGACTCCTTATTATTCCACCTGATTCCTCCGTCCTCGTCATCACAAAACGAGATAAATCAATCTCTCCAACTGCTAAGATAAGAACAATCAATAGCGGAACAAAAATATACCAAAATAAAAGCTCCAGCGTCCTCGCTCTGCCCTCTAAGCCATTGATAGAACAGTAAAATGTAAAAAATAAAATCGGTCCGATAATAAACCAAAGTGAGTATCCAGGAAGAACCGATGTCTGAATCAATTTTCCAAATAAAATAATCAAAAATACTTGATGGATAAAAAAGCGAATATAATAAATTATTCCCGTAAAAAATCTTCCTCCCCTATCCAAGTTTTCCTGAATCAACTCCACATAGCTTCCCTTCATATTTTTTATAAGCCAGACAAAGAAAGCCACATAGAAAAAAGCGAGTATCGAACCCACAAAAAGTGGAACTAGACCGTTTCCAGTCTGCCCTCTCACGATAATAGATGGCAGCAAAAGACTGCTCGCACTAAAGATTTCTATCATCAACATTCTCTTTAATTGCCGCAGGGAAATCCTGTCATTTTCTATAAACATAGCCTCATCTCTCCTCCTTATTTTCTCCTTATTCTCGCATCCTCTCTCGTAAATATCGGACGTTTTTTCATAGAAAATAATGGCCATCTAAAGTGAAAATCCTTCTCGTCCTCCAAGGAATTTAAGCTCCCCGCCACACTCGGCATCATATAAGGAATTCCAAAGCTCTTTAGGCTTGCCAGATGGATAAACAAAAAAAGCCATCCGAGAAAGAAGCCATAGATTCCATAAAAGGCGGCAAAAATAATCATAAGGAATTTAAGCATACGAAATGCCGAGGAAAATGTCTCATTTGGCACGGCAAAGGAAGCAATCGCAGTTAAGGAGACAACGATGACGACAATCGTACTCACAAGCCCCGCATCAACCGCCGCCTGTCCGACAATCAAGCCTCCGACAATTCCGATCGTTCCTCCAAGCTGTCCAGGCAGCCGTATTCCCGCCTCTCTAAGCAGTTCAAAAGATAATTCCATCAATAAAACCTCGACGACAACAGGAAACGGCACTCCCTCTCTCGCCGCCGCAATAGATAAAATAAGGGAAGTTGGCAGTACTTCCGTGTGAAAATTTGCCACTGCAATATAAAAAGCCGGAAGTCCTATCGCCAAGAAAGAGGCGACATAGCGAAGGATTCTCGCAAAGCTCGCAACCTCCCATCGGTCATAATAATCATCACTCGCCTGAAAAAAGATTTGGAAAGTAACTGGAAGAATCAATACCTGAGGTGAGTTATCGACAACTAAGACAATTCTCCCCTCGAGCAATGCGCTCGCCGTCTTATCTGGTCTTTGCGTACTCTGAAACTGTGGAAAAGGGGATTTCCAATTTTTCTCCAAAAGTTGTTCTAGCATACCTGAGTCCAAAATTCCGTCCATACTCACCTGATTTAGCCTATCTCTCACCGCCTGTAAAATATCTGGTCGTACTAAGTCTCCCATATACATTAATGCGATATCCGTCTTAGAGCGCTCCCCAGCTTGTAATTGCTCTACCTTTAATCTCGTATCCCGGATTCTCCTGCGGATAAGAGCCGTATTCGTTCTAAGACTCTCATTAAAACTATCCTTCGGTCCTCGAAGCACAACCTCCTGGTCTGCCTCTTGCACACCTCTCGTCGGAAAATTTTTGCTTGAGATAAGAATCGCATAGTCATATCCATCCACAAATAAAACTGTATTTCCAGCTAAAATATTCGTGAGAGCCTCATCCATCGTTTTTATTTCCTTCATATCCGCTGTCTGAATACTGCTGCATTCCATCTCTGCCATCAAATTCGACTCGGTCTTAAAAAAACTTTTTAAAAGCGGCGCAAGAACAGACTCCTCAAGCATATCGGTCTTTGTCAACCCATCCGTGTAGACCATATAAAACCTCACCTTTTTGTCTACACCTGTACAAAACTCCTTCTTAATCATATCATCACAGTGAATCAATTTATCTTCGATGTATTTTATATTCTCCTTTAAATTCTTTCTAATCGGAGATGCCGATATCTCTTTCTTCTTGCTTTCCTCGCCTGTTTTTTCACTCATTTTTTCACCTCCAATATAAGACAGTATCCGCAACCTTATGAAATTTATACATTGATTTTTCTCACAAAAAAAGGAACCGTGGAAAAATCTATTCTCCGACGGTTCCTTCTGCTTTGCGTATCTTCTAAGACTTAGCCCAATCTTATGCCGCTAGCTTATCTTTCTTGCTCTCAACGAATTATTCCTCGTTTTCTCTTATATTTTTTATAATAATCTCCTCTTGTCTCTTAATATGCTCATGCATAATTTCTTTTGCCTTATCCTTCTTATTATTCAAGATTGCATCCAAAATCTCATTATGCTCCTTAATCAAGTCATCATGATAATCTGTCTCTTTTACATATTCCATCCGGTAGCGATACATCTGTTCTTTTAGATTATTGACCATCTGAATGAGACGCTCATTCTCGGTACAGGCAAAAATCTGGTTATGAAACTCCTCGTCTTTATTGGCGATATCCTTTGCGTCCTTATTCTCCACTGCCTCCACAAACGCCTTATGCGTCTCCATAAGCTCCTTTTTTCCCTCTTCTGTGATACGCTCACACGCCAGACCTGCTGCCAACTCCTCAAGAGCACTTCTAACTTCCAGCACTTCCTTTAAGCTCTTCTCCGTAATCCTTGCCACCTCGGCACCCTTTCTTGGAATCATAACGACAAGTCCCTCAAGCTCCAGCTTGCGAATCGCCTCTCGAACTGGAGTGCGGCTTACTCCAAGTCTATCCGCAAGGGCAATCTCCATCAGCCTCTCGCCAGGTGCAAACTCACCTGTAATAATCGCCTGCCTCAATGTATTAAATACCACATCTCTCAATGGCAAATACTCATTTAAATTCACTTTTAATCTATCATTCATCATCTTATCCAACCCTAATACTTCCTTTCTCGTTCCTAAATATATCGCTAAACTCACCTATCCGCTGACGCAGGCAGCAGAAAATGAAAGCATTATTTTCTCATCTGAAATGGTTCTGTCATATAAACCTGCCTCACAGGCTGAATTTTGCGAACCTCTCGATAGGCATCTCTCATCTTCTTCTCTGAGTCAAAAATACCAAATACGGTAGGACCACTTCCACTCATCAATGCTCCAATTGCTCCTTTTGCCATCATGCTCCTCTTAATCTGCTCAATCACTGGATATCTGTCAATCGTCACAGTCTCCAAGACATTTCCGAGATTAGAAGCCAATGTATATAAATCCTTTTTCTCAATCGCCTCAAGAAGCAAATCGATGTCTGGATGTGTTTTCAATGCTGGTAGATTCAAGTTCTCATACACAAATTTTGTGGAGACATTAATATTAGGCTTCGCAATCAAAATATGACAGTCTGGCATCGGCGATACTCTGCTCAGCTTCTCTCCAATCCCCTCCGACAGCGCAGTTCCTCTCATAATACAGTACGGCACATCCGCACCAAGTCTCACTCCGTACTCCATCAACTGTTTTTCGGAGAGCTTTAACTGAAATAGGCGGTTCATTCCCACCAAGGCAGCGGCAGCGTCAGTACTTCCTCCTGCCATTCCCGCACAGACTGGTATCTTCTTATCCAGCTCAATTCTGACTCCCTCTTGAATGTCAAATTCTTCCTTCATCATCTTCACCGCGCGATAAACTAAATTCTTCTCATCCGTCGGCAAAAAACATAAATTTGTCTCTAAATAAATCTTATTCTTCCTAATCTTAGTCATAGTAAGTCTGTCAAAGAGACGAATCGTCTGCATAATCATGCGAACCTCGTGATATCCATCCTCTCTTTTCCTCAAAACATCCAACCCAAGATTAATCTTCGCATACGCCTTTAGCTTTATCTGTTTCATTTCCCATTACCTCTTGTATCTTGTATACAAACATTATAACCTATCTATCTAAAAATGCAAGAAAATTTTTCAATACAATAAAAAAAGAGCAAAGAAACTGTCTCTCACATTCTCTCTGCTCTAAATTTCAGTCATAAATCGACATATATGTCAAACTTTACTCCTCTACTTCTCTGGAAACTTTATACAAAGGCTTGGAAAGATCTGCCTCTCCGCTCTCTTGCAAAATCTCTACTTCGCATTCCTCTTCGTTCGTAACCAAAACTGGAGTAACTGGATTCTTCTCTTGAGCTGCCAAGTACTCAAGGTCTACCTTACCGAGTACATCACCCGCTTTCACCTCATAACCTGCCTTCACTTCAATCTTATATGGTTTGCCCTTCAACATAGCTGTGTCGATACCCATATGGATGAGCATCTCAATCCCTGGTTCCACCGCAAAGCCGATAACATGCTTTGTTGGGAACACAGCTGTAATCTTTCCATCCACTGGTGAATAGATAGTTCCGTCACTTGGAATAATAGCCACTCCTTTTCCAAGATTCTCAAACATCTCACTCTTTGTGTCTTTTACCGCAATAACCTCGCCTTTAAAACATGGATATACGGATATCGTTTTTTTGATTGCATCTGCCACTTGCAATCCCCTCCTTTTTCCTAAAAATATTTTGCCATAATTTTTTGATAATTTCTCCCAAAAGCCGCTCTAACTCACCATATACTTTATAATCCCATAGCTTTTATGCATTTGCCACGATACATAGAAGCCACCTCACTTCCCAGTCAAAGTTAAAGGTTTTTATCCTGATACTCCAACGGCTAAAGCACGCTGAGACCTTAATGACGCAAACCTTCCAATATACCAAAAAGCATATGAGATTCATTTGTTTCATTAAGACTTTCACTATCAATCACTCTTTTGCTCGAAATCTTCTTTTTATTATACTACATTTCACTACAAAAAACTATAGCTTTTCTCCATTAAATTACACTTTTATCTCAAATAAATCGCCAAAATTGTAATAGCTCAGCCATAACAACTCGAATTAGTTGCTTTGCAGCTTATTTCGTCTCTCTATCATAGAACCGTGTCGGTCTGTTTTACAATCAATAATTTCTCTCCCTCCTTTAACTCCTCGGAGGCAATCTCATTCATCTCCATAATACTCTGCCTCGTCGTATGATACTTCTTTGCAATATTCCAAAGTGTATCTCCCGGCCTTACAATATATCCAATCATCCCTGGAATATTTTTTAATTTCTCATAATCAAACGGCTTCTCATCTGCCTTAATAATCGCCATTCCCTCCTCCGAAGCAAACGCAATCATATCCATTCCAATGACAGCCTTAATTTCCACCTCCTCGCCGTCCAACATAATGGCCGAGAGCTGTTCTAAGCTCGCATGGATTTCAAAATGGTCCTCCGCCCTCACTCCTTTTGACTCTATCACATAGTGGAATGGAACCATATTGGACAGACAATTCATCGGATTTTGGTCATTCCCTGTAATATAGAGAAGTTCCGTCAAAATCACACCTTCAATCTCAATCCCCTCGTCCGTCATCTCAATCTCGTCGACTTTCACACTTCCATCCGTATGGACAATCTGTAAAATCCGCTCCTGATTTTCCTTTAACCTCATTCTCTTTACAATCTTCGTCTTGGCATTATTCCTCACAATTAAATTCTCATAGCGAAATGGACTCGTCATCAACTCCATTTCCTTCCCAGTCGAATAAATATCCCACAAAAAATCAATCTTCTCCTCCTGGTACAACTTAATATCCAAATCAAGCGTTGCCTCCACACCCAAAATACGCTCCTCGCCGTCCGAGTCTGGTCTGACGTCAATCTGTCTCGTTCCAGCATTGACCTTGACATTTCCAATCATTTCCTCCTTACATTCTGGGCATTCGACCTCGCTCTCAAACGGCATCTCCCACTCCACATACTGAATTGGCATCTGCTCCTCCTCGCCGAGATAGAGAACAAAGATGATTAGCTCCCCCCGAATCGAGAGTTTGCCGTCCAATACTCGAACTTCGGGAGTCCGAAGCTCAATCGCCTCCCATAAAACTGCTCTCACATTCGGCTTGCTCGCCATAATCGTAACCTCGCCCTTCACTCGGGTTGTATCCTTCTTATTTACGACAAGCTGAGTCACATTTAACTTCTTATAGAGACATTCCACTCCCTGCTCCGACTCAGGCTTTACCGCCCCCTGAACGAGCAAAATCTCATTCACCACAATATGAAATGTGAGTAACCCTCGCACACCGAGCTTTCTGGAATTAATAAAAAGCACATTCAAATCATCCAAATCGACCTCAGCCTTGACAATATCCGTCGGTTTTACTCCGTCTATATTGATATACTCTTCCATATCAAAAGAGTGAAAAAAAGAACCAAGCATCGGTCCGGCATCCCCCGTTATATAGAGACAGCGAAATAAAAACTCCCCCTTTAGTCTTATTTTATCGTGAAGAACCTCTATCTGGGAGATACGAAACTCTCCTTTACTCTGAATCAATTTCTCAATATCAGGTTTGGAATCAGGCACATTCAAATCTTCGTCGACTGTGATTTGCACCTCTTTTCTTATTTTAACTACATTAGTATGTACTTCTTTTTTTAATAATTCCATAAAAAAAATCCCCCTTATCGATATACTATTTTAGACCGCCGTAAGGCTGATTATACCATAGTATATTCTAATAAGAGGAATTTTATTCTAGTGGATTCTCTCACTCGTTAATTGCATAACATCAATCTGACATCCTTTGTAAGGACATCTTGATAGCTATAGCTTACTGTCTGTTTTTTTCCTTCATTCTCTTCATCTAAAAGTTGTACTACAAATATGCTTGGATAGGTTGCCTGAATCACACCGTCCGCCACGCTAAACTTTTGACGCCCCTGATTAAAGCTTATCTTTACTCTCTTACCAATCTGTTGCTCCACTGCCATTCTGACCTTTTTTAAATCCAATTGTGTCAATCTAATCACTCCATCCTTTGCAATCTCTCTTTGCACACTCTGTCTGAGAAATACCTTGCTGCCTTGTGCTATAAAAACTTACAGTTTATATATTGTATTATAGCACATTGTATACAATTATTTCTATGCTCATTTTCGACAAAATTATTTAAAATCTAAACTTTTTTTGCATTTTTTCACTATAATTCTTTCTTTTTTCTTACGATAATTCAAAACATTTGACAAAATAAGACTTTTCTTATCTTCCAATTTTTTCCATAACTTTCTGCATATAAAATAATTTTTTACTCCATAATACTTACACAGAGAAGACGATATCTTCCTCTCGCTTCTCTAGTTTTATCACAATATAAGGAAAACTCTCTTTTTTCTCGATTTTATCATTCTTTTTGGGTCCTAAAAGAACCGTATCCACATAAATCTTCTCATTTTTAAGCTCTATATTCTCCACCAAAATACTATACCCAGAAGTAGGCTGTGCGCCATACCCCACAACATAGTACATATACGCCTGATTACAAAACGAAATTTGAAATGGATTTTCCTTCTTTTTATCAATAATCTCCCCAAGCTCCTTTGGAATATTTTCTTCCTTACATATCGTAAAATCAAGCTCCCTTCCCTTCCCGTCTATCTCTTCTCTCGTCTGAGTATCCTTCCCACAACCACAAAAAAAACAGATAAACAAGAAAAAGAAGCTAAAAAAAATCCCAGCCTTCCTCAAACACTTTTCCTCCAGATTTTCTAATATTATGATATTG
Organism: Blautia sp.; assembly: GCA_030841965.1. Classification (GTDB taxonomy): domain Bacteria; phylum Bacillota; class Clostridia; order Lachnospirales; family Lachnospiraceae; genus JAUUSJ01. The sequence continues at coordinate 6,266 of JAUUSJ010000055.1, read as the reverse complement.
GTATCAAAAAGGGTTCGATCTTTTGACCCTGATATCATATTATATACCTAATTTTTACTTTTTATACACAAACTTGGAATTTTCACAACTAAGATTGCAGATACTTCCTCCCGAATCATAAAAACTTTTGTCTATATTGCGCCAAAAATTCTTTTCTCTGCTCATTTTGCTGAATAATATACGATAATTTTTCTAACATCTTAGGAGAAATCCAACATTTTTTGTCATTTAGATATTGATTTGATATTTTCCAAAATTTTTCTGGGTATAAGAACATGAAATATAAGAACATATAATTATCTTTTTCAAGCTTCATTTCTTCATCGTACGATTTTAGAGCCACTTGGAGATAGGAAAAACGATACTGATTTTTCTCCATAATCTTCCTTAAAAATAAATATAAATCAAGAAGCTGATTATTTCTCCCGAATTTCTCAAAATTCACTGTGGCAATTCCCTCGCTCGTAAATAAAATATTATGCTGGTGGTACGCTCCGTGACAAATCTCTGAGTTTTCCTTCTTCATGCCATAATTTAACCTGCTCAACTCCTTACATGCATTGGAAGCTTCCTCAAAAAACATAGGATAACAAGCTATGTAGGCAATCTCAAAATCATTTTTCGTCGACTTTTTTTGCATATAGGATTTTACTTTTTTTAACTCTCTGTTCCTTTTTTGGAACATTAAAAACGGTGGAACCCCCTCATAAGTCTCCAAATCCTTTGTCTCAATCTGTCTCAACGCTCGATGTAGCCTGGCAAGATTTTTCGCCCCAGCATAAATATCACTCTCATCTCTTATATTGCACTCTCGCCCCTCAAAATATTGTTTCATAATAAAAGGAGTTCGATATCTATCTTGAACAATAAACTCTCCCTCCCTGTTTTTTACAAGCTGGTCTACCATAGAAAATCCAGCATTGACAAGTCTCTCTTTTAACTGATACTCCATAAGAAGTCTCTGCGTAGAACCCCAGTATTCTTTCAAAATCCGAAGCCCACTCTCCGTCTGGCAGTAAAAAGAACCTCTGCCTCGATAAAATTGTGTTACATTTACATCATACTGCTCTAATACTTCTCTTAATTTTTCTTTCAAGAAACGCCCTCCCCATAAGACAAATTATCATCATCGACCTCTGATTTTTTATCTTATGAGAAGGGCGCAAAACTTATACCACTGTAATCTCATTTTATAAAAATATAAGAATCTTATGAAATCTCGTTCTCAATCTTTCAATTCGTTGATTCTCACAGCGAGTTCTGACAGATACTGATATTCATTCAATCTCGGCTCATTTACAACCATCCAAAATAAAATCTGCAAGACATCCGAAATTTCTCGAGGATTTTGAATACCAAGCTGCATCAGCTGATTTCCATTAATATTCAACTCCCGCATATCCATACAACCGTCCGTCTCTATGACCTCGTAGTAAATCTTCTCAACCTCGCTCAAAATCGCAAGCTTATTCTCCTGCTTAAACTGGCTCTGCGCCAAAATATCTGCTCTTTGAACATAGAGCAGCGGTAAAATAAGCTCTCTTCCGATAATTCCCATCATCTTTCGGATATTATTCTTCGTCACTTTACCTGGAGATTCCCAGCGATAATCATGCCACTCTATCAAATCTGCGATAATCTTCTTCTCCGTCTCGTTAAATCCGAGTCTTGTCATAATCGCAACTGCGATATCCCGACTCACAGCATAATGCTCATAAAAATGGTCAATTCCCTCGGCATCTGTCGTCTTCGTTGCTGGTTTTCCGATATCATGAAATAGCATCGTATAGCGAAGAAGCGGGTCTTTCGGAATATGAAGCAATGCACAAAGAGTATGTTCTCCGACTGTATATAAATGATGCGGATTATTTTGTTTTGTCTCCATCATTCTGTCAAATTCTGGTAAGAATGCAGCTGTAAGACCAAGCTCATATGCCTGTCTTAGCATGTCTGGATGTTTCGATACTAAAATTGCGCGAAGTTCTGACTCAATCTCGGTCGTATCGGCCTTGACGAGCCTTACATTATTCGTTAAGATTGCGTCTTTCATCTCTTCGTCTAAGACTTCCCCTGACTCAATGGCATAGCGCACAAAACGCAGCATCAAAATCGGGTCTTTCCTGAAAATTACACCCCAATTTTCTCTAGTTCCTTCTAGTTTTTGCAATTTACCACCTCCAATTATATAGAGTATAGCATAGTTTTGGATGGTTTTCTATGGGAGGTGGAATTTTGCGTTATCATATAAGGTCTTTTTGCTATGAAAGTTTAAGAAAGTATGGTAAAATAATATAGCTTCAATCATTTTTTTGAATGAGATTGCAGAATGATATGTTGTAAAAGTTGCGAATGAAATCATTTATGAAATTATTCATGAAATATATTGTAAAATCCCAGGGGAGTTGAGAAGTTGATTATAAGGGGAGATAAAAGGAGGAGAGAGAATGGCTACAAAAGCGTATACAGATATAGATACAGCGGAGCAGACAGCAACGGGCTTTCATTTTCGATGTGAAAATTGTGGCGGGGTTATGGAGTTTGAGCCGAAGACACAGAGAATGAGGTGTCCGCATTGTGGAACTGAAAAGGATATACAAGATATGAAAATAGATGATGTGAATTTTTCACATCAGGATTTTAAGGTATTTCATTGTTCGAGCTGTGGGGCTGAGTTGCTGACGGATGAAAATACAACTTCCACATTTTGTAGTTATTGTGGGAATGCGACGTTGATTGAGAGCAGAGTGACGGGCGAGAATGCTCCGACCTATATTATTCCGTTTAAATATCGAAAAGGGGATGCGATTGACGCATTTAGGGATTGGTGCAAAAAGGGAGTGTTGACGCCAAATATTTTTAAAAATTCCACAACTGTGGAGAAGGTTAGTGGAATTTATGTACCATTTTGGCTCTTTGATGTGGATGGAGATTTACAGGCATCTGGAGAGTGCACAAAGGTGAGATATAGCTCGGATGAGGAATATAATTATATTCACACATCCTATTATCATGTTCATAGAGATATCAATGCAAGCTTTGTTAAAATCCCAGCGGATGCATCGGTAAAAATGGACGACGATATCATGGACAAATTAGAACCATTTTATTATGATGATTTACAAGAGTTTAATATGGCATATTTATCCGGATATCTATCAGAAAAATACAATATGAATTTTGACGCATTAATGCCGAGAGTAAGGCAAAGAGCCGAGGAGTATATGGAGACATTTTTGTCGAGAGAGCTTGCGATGTACGATGGAAAGTCAGTGCATAGCCAAAAGAGGATTCGTTTGAATAATGCGGTCTATGTTGTATTACCTGTCTGGATTTTAAATTATCGATACCAGGGGAAAAATTATACATTTGCGATGAATGGACAGACTGGAAGTATTGTTGCGGATTTGCCGTGGAGTAAGAAAAAGGCTGCGATATGGTTTATAGGACTTACGATTTTATTTACTATTATTTTAATGATGATAGGAATAGTAATTTAATAAGAAAATTGATGTAATAAAAGTATGAATCTAATTAGGAAAATTAATGCAGGAAGAGTGTCAATCTAATTAGGAAAATTGATACAAGAAGAATATGAATCCAGTTAGGAAAATTGATACAAGAAAAATATGAATAGAGAGGAGAAAGCTTTTTCACTCATCAAAAAATTTATCATTATTTAGAGTGTTAGAGCAAAATTATTTACAATGAAAAAGCTAAAATATACAGTCCTCTTCGTGGCAATCTTCTTATTCACGACAGGATTTACCTACACACAGGACAAACAGAGGGTCTTTGACTATTCTGGTTTGCTTACAATATCAGAAGCGAGAGAGGCAGAAACGGTATTAAAAGAACAGAGCTTAGAAGATAAAGTGGACTACGCTTTTGTAAGTACCAATAATCTAGAAGGACATACTGCAAAGGATTATATGGAGTTATTTATCAATACCCAGCAGATGGGATATGATAAAGTTGGAGGAGATAGCGCTATCTTATTAGTTAATTTACAAGATAATGAGGTATGGGTTGGAACAGGAGGAACCCTCGACGAGTTTATTCAGGAAACCGATATTTCCAATATCGTAAGCGATATCCTACCTTACACGCAAAAAAATGATTTTGGAGCTGCGATTCAAGTATTTGCACATAATATACATACTAGAGTCGAGGCAAAAAATGCGCAGTCAAGTGCACAGTCAGGTTCCTCTGCTCTATCTTCTGGGGCACAGTCGGATAATCAGGTAAATAATATTACCGACAATAATTCAAAATCCCAAGAAGTAGAACAAGGCTATGATGAAGAAAATGACAACAGGGATAGTAGCGAGAGAGAAGGATTGTTTAGTAATCCGCTTACCTGTCTTCTTATAGGTGCAGTGCTTTCAGGAATTATCGTCTTTGTCATGATTCAATCTGGAAAGAGTTCCATGAGAGCAGGGGCAGATACATATACGACAGAAGCAAGAGTAAATCCATACACTAAACAAGATATTTTTATCCGAACCGTGACACAAAAAATGAAAAAAGAAAAGCCAAAAGAGGAAAAAAAGCAATAAAATATTTTACAATAACCGAGCCAGAAAACTCACAGTCTAAAGACCATAAGTTTTTCTGGCTCAATTATACTAAATAGGTAAATCGTTTATTTTTCAAGTAATGCTTCAACACTTACAAGCTTTGTACAAAGTGCGAAAATCTCCGCTGCCTGCTTTAATTCATCTAAGCTTGGGAATGTAGGTGCGATACGGATATTGCTGTCTTTTGGATCTTTTCCATATGGGAATGTTGCACCGGCACCTGTCATAACAACGCCTACTTCTTTACATTTTTCAACAATCTTCTTTGCACATCCATCCATCGCCTCGAAAGAAATGAAGTAACCGCCCTTTGGATTCACCCAGCTTCCAATTCCAAGTCCGCCAAGCTCTCTTGTTAAAATCTCATCCACCATCTGGAATTTTGGACGGATAATCTCCGCATGTTTTCTCATATGAGCGTGAATTCCGTCGATATTCTTAAAGAAACGAACATGACGAAGCTGATTTAATTTATCATGACCAATTGTCTGGAACTTCATATACTTCTTAATATCTGCCAAGTTAGCCTTGGAAGCTGCAATTGATGCAATACCTGAGCCTGGGAAGCTAATCTTAGATGTGGAGGCAAATTTATAAACCATATCTTCCTTGCCATTCTTAGCACATTCAGATAAAATTTCGATTAAAACATCCTGGTCATCATCATATAAATGATGTACACAGTAAGCATTATCCCAGAAAATTCTAAAATCTGGGGCAGCTGGTTCTAAGTTGGCAAAACGTCTTACAACCTCATCTGAGTAAGTAATTCCCTGTGGATTAGAATACTTTGGTACACACCAGATACCCTTGATTGCAGGGTCTTTCGATACTAGCTCCTCCACCATATCCATATCTGGACCATCAGAATTCATAGGAACATTAATCATCTCAATGCCAAAAAATTCTGTCATTGCAAAATGTCTGTCATATCCTGGAACTGGACATAAAAATTTTACTTTATCTAACTTAGACCAAGGAGTATTTCCCATAACTCCATGTGTCATAGAGCGAGAAATTGTATCAAACATTACATTCAAACTAGAATTTCCAAAGATAATAATATTCTCCTTTGGAACTTCTGACATCTGTGCCAATAATTCCTGTGCTTCTGGGATACCGTCCATCACACCATAATTGCGACAATCTACACCCGTCTCACATCTTAAATCTGTCTGACTATTTAATACGTCCATCATTTCCATAGAAATATCAAGCTGTTCCTTGGAAGGTTTTCCTCTGGACATATCAAGAGAAAGCCCAAGTGCCTTCGCTTCCTCATACTTTGCCTGAAGCTCCTTTTGTAACTCCATTAATTGCGCTCTATCCATCTCACTATACGCTGCCATTTGTATTTCCTCCTAATTAAATATATCTTTAAAAATTATATCTTTCATTTAGTCCTTTTGACATTGTATGATAAAATTCCATTTTTTGCAAGATATTTTTTTAATTCCTTCATTTTTTTATTGTTTTTACCTGTTTCATCTCTGTTTTTTGGGGTTTTTTAGATGCTATGTCCATAGTTTAAGCAAAATTTCAAATTTTAGGCATCAAATTGATTGTGAGGTAGGATGATGGGAGTAGACGCGAAGAGAGTTCAAAGGTATGTCCTCCAAAAACACGTTCGTTCTCACGGTTTTTCGACATACGCTGATTTTTGCCGCCTCCCGCAAACTCGCACCTACG
>JAUUSJ010000289.1 GCA_030841965.1 Blautia sp. | reverse complement strand
TAAGTATATCGAAAAACCGCTCCACTCTCTATCGTTTTTGGAGGACATATCGACGAACTCTCTTCGCTGTGTATCGGCAAAACACTATCGCAGATGATGATTATTTGCAGGATTGGCGTTTTATCTGACAAAGTAATTGTTGCATTTGCCTTACTCCTTGCTCTTGAGATTTTATAATGGATAGGAGAATTGGGCAGAGTTCTGGACAGATATCATACTTTAGAGCATTTTTGGACATATGGATGGCTCCCATATGATGAGGAATCATTTCACGAATAAAATCAGAGTTAATCTGGTTTTCATTTGGGGCGTTTCCCATTTCGGTGAACATTGTATTCATAATCTGCCATACTTTGCGTTGATAGAGGTCCACATTTTGGCAAGAGTTTAATAATTTATTGCAGTTACATTCTGCTTTTTGCATATTTTCAATACTCTTTGTCTGTTCCGCGATGATTTGCTCCGCGATATTTCGCAGTGGAATGCAGGAAGTATATCGCAAGAGATTTTTGGACATTTCAATCGCAGCTTCATGGTGAGGAATCATCTGGGAGATAAAATTATGGGAGATACTGCTGTTTAGGGGAGCGTTATCCATGCCCTCGATTAATTGGTCTAAGATACGGTAGAAATTTGTGAGATAATCCTTGGCGTGGTCACTTAGCTTGTATTGGTCACAAGAGAGAGATTCCTGCTTAGGACAACATCTATTTTTCATATTATTTTTCATATGGAAAATCCTTTGAAAGTCATTTGCTTTAGTATATGCGGGGAGGTTTTGGATAGTGAGAGAAAATATATTGAAAATGGAATAGAGAAGTGGTGAAATGGACTGCCAATAAGAGGTAATTATCTTTAGATAGGGCTGAAGATAATAGCCTCTTTTTCTTTTGAAGAATTTAGGGGGAAATGGAAATAAGGGGCATATGGGTGAAAATATTGGCATAAATTTATTGTGGAAGTTTTGCAAATTAGAATAATTGGGGGGATTGAGATGATGGGAGACATTGATGGGCAGGTCAATGGGGTTGTTATAAATTAATAATGCAATAAAAATGATATTTGGGTGAATTGGTAAATTGATGTTTTTATTTTTGTATGAAGATGTATCGTATTTACGAAGAAAGTATGGAATTTTAAAAATATATGAGAAAGATTAGAAGAAAGAAAGGAAAAGGAATGAAGCGTATTATTAATAAAAAAAGGATTGAGTTATTTAGGAGAGAGTTGTATAGAGAGGAGAAAAAGGAGAGTACGATAGAGAAGTATATGAGAGATTTGAAAAAATTGGAGGAATATTTGGAGGGGCGCCCTGTGAATAAGGAAAATATGATTCGATTTAAAGAAGAGTTGCAGACTTGTGGGGAGTATGAGATTAGTAGTATTAATACGTATTTGGCGGCGGCGAATCATTTTTGTGATAGTATGGGGTGGAGGGATGCGAAGGTAAAATTGATAAAGAGACAAAAGGAGCTTTATGAGTCGGAAAATACGTACCTGACGAAAGAGGAGTATAAGAAGTTGATATTAACTGCGAATAAAAAGGGGCAGGAGAGGTTATCGCTGATTATGCAGACGATTGCGAGCACTGGAATTCGGATTAGTGAGCTATGTTTTATCACGGTGGAGTCTCTAAAAAGAGGAAAGGTGATTGTCTGTAATAAGGGGAAAAGAAGGACAGTCTTCTATCCGGAGAAGTTACAAAAGATGTTAAGCCAATATGGAAAAAAGAAAAAGATTTCATCTGGATGTCTGTTTCAAACGAGAGCGGGGAAAGCGGTGGACCGGAGTAATATTTGGAGAGAGATGAAAAGTCTCTGTAAGGCCGCAAAAGTGGCGGCAGAGAAAGTATTTCCCCATAATTTGAGACATCTCTTTGCGAGGGAGTTTTATGAGATGAAAAAGGATATCGCAAAGCTTGCGGATGTGCTTGGTCATCAAAATATAGAGACAACGAGGATTTATATTAAATCGACGGGAATGGAACATCGAAGGGTATTAAATTCCATGCGGATGGTGATAGGAATGAGAAATCTCTCTTAGATAAAAAATAAGATTTTGAATTTCTTTTCAGTTAGGATTCAAAATTCTCAGGTGTATTATAATAAAAAAGATTTTGGGTGAAGGATTTGGATAAAATAGATGGATAAGACTTGAATAAATTTTTTATTAGAATAAACGGAAAAGACTGAAAACTTTTTCACAACATAATAAGAATTATGTGGTACAATCCTTACGTTTTCCTATTCTAGCATTGTTAATAAGAAAATGCAAGCTTATTTTTTTAAGAATTAATAAAAAAATGTATAAAAAATAAAATGGAAGTTTATCGTACATAGTTTAAATATCATTTTTTTGAAGTAAATGGACCGTTAGGGTCTTATTTTTTTGCGCAAAAATGCGGGTTGCAGCGATATTACTACATAATTCTTATTATGTGGTAACCTATATGCTTGCTATTGTTCTGTATATATTTCCTTAGATAATGATATAGAGTGAAGTTTTGTTTTATCTAATTAAGATGAGATAGAGCGTTAAAATGAATCATTTTACAAAAGAACAATAGCAATGCAAGGAAAAT
>JAUUSJ010000288.1 GCA_030841965.1 Blautia sp. | reverse complement strand
GCGGCAAAGCTAAGTATATCGAAAAATCGCTCCACTCTCTATCGTTTTCGGGGCAAATACCTGTCTCTTCTCTCAGCTGTGTATTGGCAAAACATTAGGAAATATCCTGTGTAAGCTATGTATTGGCAAAACATTGGGAAGTTTCCTGTGTAAGCTTTGTATCGCCGAAACATTAGGAAGTTTCCTATATAAGCTGTGTATCGCTAAAACATTGGGAAGTTTTCTGTATAAGCTGTATATCGCCAAAACATTGGGAAGTTTTCTGCATAAGCTGTATATCGCCAAAACATTGGGAAGTTTCCTGTATAAGCTGTATATCGCCAAAATATTAGAAAGTTTCCTGTATAAGCCGTATATCAGCAAAACATCGGGCACTATCTCGATGTAGAAATAAAAAGGTTCTAGGTTAACGGTTGAAATATAAATACATTCTAAAACAACTGTAGAAATATGAGTATAATTACGGTTGAAAAATTAAGATAATCTAACGCAACCGTAAAATATAACTATGATTACGGTTTAAAAATTAACATAATTCAAACCAACTGTAAAATATAACTATAATTACGGTTGAAAAGTTAAAATAATTCAAACTGACTGTAAAATATAGTCACTTGTTACGGTTGAAATGTCAAAATAATCTAATACAACCGTAAAATATAGCTACAATTACAGTTCTAAAGCTAAAATAGTTCAAACCAACTGTAAAATACAATCACTCATTACAGTTAAAATATCAAGATACTCTAATATAACCGTAAAAACATAGCCAGAATTACAGTGCAAATATTAAAATACTCCAAAGTAACCATAAAAACATAACCATAATTACAGTGTAAATATTAAAATACTCCAAAATAACCGTAAAGCATTTGTACAGTTACGATTAGAAACATCAAAATATTGCAATTAAACAACAATATACCTCTACTATATTATCTCTACTATATTTCGCCAATAGAAAGCTAAAAATATAAAAATAATAAAATGAGACTATCTATCTCAAGTCGTTTCGCCAATACACAGCCAAGAGGGCAAGCAGATATCTCCTCCGAAAACGATAGAGAGTGGAGCGGTTTTTCGATATACTTAGCTTTGCCGCTGGAGCACTGTCTGAGCACCGTAGGTGCGAGTTTGCGGGAGGCGGCAAAAATCGGCGTATGTCGAAAAACCGTGGGAACGAACGTGTTTACGGAGGAGATATCTGCTTGCCCTCTTAGCGTCTTCCCTCACTCAAACATGCCCACCACGATAAACCTCATCTATAATTGTCTTGCCCTCTTAGCGTCTTCCCTCATTCAAAATCCTTCTATCCCCATTATCTTCTCAATTATCCCAAAACCTATATCCATATCTATATCCATATCTACGTCCATCTCCAAATATATACCTTCATTTCAAATTTAACACTTAGAGTCAACTCCCTCACTTCACTTCAAGTGTAACACTTAGAGTTAACTCCAAGTCAAGACAAAATTATAAAATAAAAAAATTCACTGGGAAACTTCAACCTAAAACTTTATCCAAATCCTTTACCCTAAAACAATGATTCAACTCCCCTCAACTACTATCCTATCCCCTTCCCTTCTCTAAATCAAATTTCACAATATCCCTCTAATTTTATTGTCCTGCATCGCAAAAAATGATATGATAAGAATAATAGTTGCAAAAACACTCTCAGGAAGAAATCAAATTTTATTCCAGTTTTTTACGGTAATGTCGGTAATATCAGTAATGTCAGTAATGTCAGTAACGTCAGTAATGTCAATAATATCAAAAAAACCGACATATCTATAGACCATATCCATAAACCATATCTATAATCTATAGACCGTATCTATATACTGTATAAGGAGGAGTACATATGACAAATGTAATAGAATCGAAACACCCATTAATTCAACATAAAATCTCGCTTCTTCGAGATAAAAATACTGGCACAAGTGAATTTCGCAAGCTCGTGGAGGAAATCGCTATGCTCATGGGATACGAAGCACTTAGTGACCTGCCTATGGAAGAGATTGAGATTGAGACACCGATTGAGACATGCATGTCTCCAGTTATCTCCGGAAGAAAGCTTGCCATCGTTCCAATTCTTCGAGCGGGACTTGGGATGGTAAACGGGATTCAAGTATTGGTTCCCTCTGCGAAGGTTGGACATATCGGATTATACCGAGATGAAAAGACACATGAGCCACATGAATATTTCTGTAAACTTCCAGCTGCTATTTCTGAGCGACTTATCATCGTGCCAGACCCAATGCTCGCGACAGGAGGCTCTGCCGTCGCAGCTATTGATTTTATAAAAAAACACGGCGGAAAAAAGATTAAGTTTATGTCGATTATCGCTGCCCCAGAGGGTATTCAAAGATTACACGAGGCACATCCAGATATCCAAATTTATGTCGGACATATTGACAGAGGACTAAATGAAAATGCCTATATCTGCCCTGGTCTTGGGGATGCAGGTGATAGGATTTTTGGCACAAAATAAAAAATCGCAATCAGAGATTTTCGTCAGAAGTAAATATGCGCAAACAAAAATACAGCTTTCCTTCCTCAGCAACTGAAGAAACAATTCTCAGAAGTAAGTATGAGAGA
>JAUUSJ010000054.1 GCA_030841965.1 Blautia sp. | reverse complement strand
CGCTCCACTCTCTATCGTTTTTTGAGGACATATCGACGGACTCTCTTGGCTGTGTGTTGGCAAAATGTTGCTGGGAAATTGGAAATTAACTGTTGGAAGAGGGAAAATAAAGCATAAAAAATATAATTAAGGTTGATTTGGTGGAGAAGAATTGATAGATAGTAAGAGGTGATTACCTTTAGATGAAATAGATAGAGGTAATAGCCTCTTTTTATTTTGGAAAAATGGAAAGGATGATTTGATTTTCATATATGATGGAGCATGAACATAGAATTATCTTGAAAGTATGTTTATAGGACGATAGGTTTTATTTAGATGATGTTGGGGTCAAAAGTTCAAAAATCCTCTTGCAAGCAAGCTTTCATCGGATTTTAGACCTTTTGACCATGGTATCATTTAGATTAAAATGGGAAAAAGAAAGGGAGGAAAATGAAGCGTATTATTAATAAAAAAAGGATTGAGTTATTTAAGAGAGAGTTGTATAGAGAGGAGAAAAAGGAGAGTACGATAGAAAAGTATATGAGAGATTTGAAAAAACTGGAGGAATATTTGGAAGGGCGTCCTGTGAATAAGGAAAATATGATTCGATTTAAAGAAGAGTTACAGACATGTGGGGAGTATGAGGTTAGTAGTATTAATACGTATTTGGCTGCGGCGAATCATTTTTGTGATAGTATGGGGTGGAGGGATGCGAAGGTGAAATTGCTAAAGAGACCAAAGGAGCTTTATGAGTCGGAAAATACGTATCTGACGAAAGAAGAGTATAAGAAGTTGATACTGACTGCAAATAAAAAGGGGCAGGAGAGGTTATCGCTGATTATGCAGACGATTGCGAGCACTGGAATTCGGATTAGTGAGCTATGTTTTATCACGGTGGAGTCTCTAAAAAGAGGAAAGGTGATTGTCTGTAATAAGGGGAAAAGAAGGACAGTCTTCTATCCGGAGAAGTTACAAAAGATGTTAAGCCAATATGGAAAAAAGAAAAAGATTTCATCTGGATGTCTGTTTCAAACGAGAGCGGGGAAAGCGGTGGACCGGAGTAATATTTGGAGAGAGATGAAAAGTCTCTGTAAGGCCGCAAAAGTGGCGGCAGAGAAAGTATTTCCCCATAATTTGAGACATCTCTTTGCGAGGGAGTTTTATGAGATGAAAAAGGATATCGCAAAGCTTGCGGATGTGCTTGGTCATCAAAATATAGAGACAACGAGGATTTATATTAAATCGACGGGGATGGAACATAGAAGGGTATTAAATTCCATGCGGATGGTGATAGGGGTGAGAAATATTTCTTAGATAAAAACGAGATTTTGAATTGCCTTTCTGTTAGGGTTCAAAATTTCTAGGTATATTATAAAATAAAAAAATAAAGATTTTGGATGATTGATTCGGATAAAATAGATGGATAAGACTTGAATAAACTTTTTCTTAGAATAAACGGAAAAGACTGAAAACTTTTTCACAACATAATAAGAATTATGTGGTAATATCGCTCCAACCCGCATTTTTGCATAAAAAAATAAGACCCTAACGGTCCATTCACTTTAAAAAAATGATATTCAAACTATGTACGATAAATTTCCATTTTATTTTTTATACATTTTTTTATTAATTCTTAAAAAAATAAGCTTGCATTTTCTTATTAACAATGCTAGAATAGGAAAACGTAAGGATTGTACCACATAATTCTTATTATGTGGTAACCTATATGCTTGCTATTGTTCTGTATATATTTCCTTAGATAATGATATAGAGCGTTAAAATGAATCATTTTACAAAAGAACAATAGCAATGCAAGGAAAATTGATGTTTATATGTCTGTTTGCAGATAGTTATGAGTGAGGACTAGTATGTGGTATGTATTACAAGTCGTTGCTGGCAGGGAAGATACGCTATGTGAAAGGTGTAAGAAGGCTTTTTTGGGGAAAGAGGCAAGTCAAATCTTTGTGCCGAAGTATGTTTGGCTAAAAAAGGTGAAGGGAGTGCGACATAAAGAGGTGAAACCGTTGTTTGCGGGCTATCTTTTTGTGGAGTCGGATTGTCCAGATGCCCTGGAAGAACGTTTAGAGCTTTTGCAGAATGTAAAACCTGTCTGTATCGGAGGCGGATTTTATCCGATAAGAGAAGAAGAGGAAGGCTTTTTGCGCCAATTTTGGGGTGAGGAGAGGCTTGTACGTTTTTCCACAGGTTATATTGTGGACGGCGAGCTTCGAGTGATCGATGGAGCGCTTAAGAATTTCTCAAAAAAGGTGAGAAGAATCGACCGACATAACCGGTTAGCTGAGATGGAGATTTCTCTCTTTGGACAGGAGAGGCGAGTTCGTGTTGGGCTTGAGGTGAAGGCAAAGATTGCGGCTGGGGAGTTTGAGAGGATGATGGAAGAATTATGAGTACAGCATCTAAGGCGGACAAAAAATATACAATTACGGTTGTGGGAATAGGTTGTGTAGGTCTGCTGGTTGCTATGTTATTATTCCAGCATCACGAAGTTTTTTCTGTGGATATTATTCCTGAGAAAATGGAACTAATAAATAATCGTAAGTCCCTAATTCGGGATGGGTATATAGAAAAATATCTTGAAAAAAGAAAGAAACTTGGATTTACCTGCAACGTTTGACGCAAAGAAAGCGTATAGTGTTGCAGATTTGGTTGTAATTGCGTTTTATACAAATGTTTATCATAGAAAAAATGTTAGATCGAGTCGGAATGTAGAAGGTGGTTAGGATACTGTAAATTAGAATTGTTTAAGAGGTTATTGGAGATATGAGGAAGCTATTACATGCGATAAAGCAAATTGTGCATAGAAGTAAAGTGAAAAAATTTTGTAGTTTTGGATTGGACACAACGATTGATTCAAATGCAAAATTTGAGGGCGAAAATCGTCTTGGAAATGGCGCTACATTTTTGAATAGTTCTATGGGTTATGGGTCTTATGTGAGTGATCATTCGTTTATCAAAAATACGGTAATTGGTCGATATACATGTATAGCTACGGATGTCATTACAGTAGCAGGAAACCATCCGATTAATATGGTTTCTGTACATCCTGCTTTTTATTCGAAAGCGCAAAAACTTTCTTATGTGAATAAAGATAAGTTTCAGGAATTTTCTTATATTGATAGAAGTAAGAAGACATCTGTGATTATCGGAAATGATGTTTGGATTGGCACAAGGGTGACTATTCTTGAGGGGGTTCGTATAGGAGATGGAGTTGTTATTGCCGCTGGTGCTCTAGTAAATAAGGATATTCCGCCATATGCAGTAGTAGGTGGTGTTCCAGCAAGGGTTATTAAATACCGTTTTGCTGAAGATATAATTTACAAATTGCTTAATATAAAGTGGTGGGATAAAGATATAGCGTGGATTAAAAAACACGCAGATGAATTTGATGATGTGAATAGATTAACTAAGGAGAATAGAAATGTTGTACAAAATTAAGAGATTTGTTCGGGATAACGAAGGAGTCATGTATATCTTATCTACCATATATCGTTTTTTTGCATTGAATCGAGTGAAAGGAAAAACTAAGAACAAAATTTCATTTGGGGGAGTATTTCTAAACCGTTGTCAGATTCTTTGTTATGGGAAAAACAATGTTATTGAGATAGAAAAAGGATGCCGATTGTATGGGTGTAGGATTCAGGTATTTGGTGATGGTAATAAGGTTTATATTTCCCATGATTGTGAACTAAAAAAAGCTGATTTGCATATTAGCGGTGGTGGAACACTTAAGGTTGGACACAATACTTATTTTACAGGGAAAATACATATTGCATGCATCGAAGGGACAAAGGTAAGTATTGGGAATAGATGCTTATTTTCGGATGAAGTCATATTTAGAACAGGTGATAGCCATTCCATTCTTACTGATAAAGGTGAGAGAATTAATTCTTCGGAGGATATTAAGGTGGGCGATCATGTGTGGATTGGGCAACAGGTTATAGTGCTTAAAGGAGCAGAGATTGGTGATGAGACGATAGTAGGCACTAGAGCTTTAGTAACTGGAAAGAAATTTAATGGAAACGCTGTGTTGGTAGGGGTTCCTGCAAAAGAAGTTAAGAAAGATGTTACATGGAATCATGAACTTATCTAAGATGAAATACGGTGAGGAAGGAGAGTTATATGAATATAAAAACAGAAGAGTATAAGCATAAAGTTAATAAGGCTCTTATTCCAACTTGTAATATTATGGGTGTAGATATAGCAGCTATTAATATGGAGTGGTTACTTAATTTTACACATAAAAATATTAAGTCTTTATCTGGAGATTACATGTGCGTGTCAAATGTACATACCACTGTTATGTCGTATGAGGATAAGAACTATTGTGCGATTCAAAATGGTGGAATCATGGCCATTCCAGATGGCGGACCGCTTTCTTCTGTGGGGCGGAAAAGAGGCTACAAGAATATGCAACGAACCACAGGTCCTTCCTATATGGGTGAGATTCTAAAAGTATCAAAAGAAAAGGGATATCGCCATTATTTCTACGGAAGCACAGAGAAAACATTGGAGCAACTGTTTGAAGCATTAGAGCTGGATTATCCAGGAGTTCAGATTGCAGGCATGTACAGTCCCCCATTTCGTCCAATGACGAAAGAAGAGGATAAAGCTATTGTGGAATGCATTAATGAAACTAAACCTGATTTTGTATGGGTGGGTCTTGGAGCACCTAAGCAAGAAAAATGGATGGCGGCGCACCAGGGCAAGCTCACGGGTTTTATGGTTGGTGTTGGTGCTGGGTTTGATTATTTTGCGGGGAACATTGATAGAGCACCAGAGTGGATGCAGAAAAGTAATTTAGAGTGGGTGTTCAGATTGATGCAAGATCCGAAGCGTCTGTTTAATCGGTATTGGTACACAAACACAAGATTTATTTGGAATGCATATATAAGGGGAAAGTGAGTCTGAAAGAATGAAAAAAAAACAGAAAGTGTTAATAGTTCATAATTATTATCAGATTCCTGGTGGTGAAGATACAGTGGTTGTAAATGAAAAGAAAATGTTGGAGGAACATGGACACGAAGTAATTTTGTATACCAGAAACAATTCTGAACTTAAGGAAATGAGAAAAATACAGAAGTTGTTACTGCCGATTACTACAATATTTAATTTCAGAACATATCATAACATAAAAAAAATAATAATCCAAAATAAGATTGATATCATTCATGTCCATAATACGCTTAATCTTGTAAGTCCAGCTGTATATTATGCTGCGAGAGCCTGTAAGATTCCAGTAGTTCAGACGATTCATAACTTTCGACTGCTTTGTCCAGGTGCTACCTTTTATCGTGATGGACATATTTGCGAAGACTGCGTTACACAGGGACTGGGTTGCGCTATAAAACATGGGTGCTATCGCGGAAGAAAAATACAAACACTGGCATGTGTAGTTAGTACACTGTTTCATCGAATGACAGGAATTTATGGAAAAATAAACTATATTTGTTTAACTGAATTTAATAAGGAAAAATTGTTGCAGCTTAAACAAATAAAGCCAGAGAAAATATTTATCAAACCAAATTTTGTAGCTGATATAGGGAACATAATTCCGTATAGTCAACGACAGAATCAGTTTGTTTTTGCTGGAAGAATTGATTCGTTGAAAGGAGTAGATGTCCTTCTCGAAGCATGGAAATTGATGGGAAATAATGCACCGAGACTTGTGATTTGTGGAATAGGTCCTCTAGAAGAATGGTGTAAAGAATACATTGAGAAAAACTGTCTGACGTCTGTTAGTATGAAGGGCTTTGTTCCTAATATAGAAGCAAGAAAAATAATTGCAAATTCGAAAGCGCTAGTACTACCAACACAGTGGTATGAAGGATTTCCAATGAGCATCGTGGAAGCGTTTGCAGTAGGAACTCCAGTTATATGTTCTGATTTGGGCAATGCAGGGAATCTGATTTTGGAAGGAGTTAATGGAAGTAAATTTAAAAAAGATTCTTCTATAGAGTTATTAGAAGCGATAAATCGACTGATGACGTATGAACAAATTTCAGAGTCAACATTACAGGATTATAAAAGTAGATATACGGTGGATAAAAACTATAGTGAGTTAGTCTACATATATGCAAGCGTTATGAGGAGATAGAAAATGAATAGAGTTGTTTTAATAACGAATATACCTTCGCCATATAGAGTGGATTTATTTCACTATTTACAGACTCAAGTGACTGAATATGAGTTTCATGTAATTTATACAAATAAAAGCGAAGATAATAGAGAATGGGTTTTGCACGATGAAAAACTCTTAAACACACATATTTTAAAATCAAAAATTATTAAGGTTAAAGGAAAAATTGATGTAAGATACATTCATTTTCCAAGTAATGTTGGGAAAATATTGAGTACTATAAATCCTACAGTGGTTATAGCGTGGGAATACAACCCTGCAGCATTACAAAGCTTTATTTGGTGCAAAATTCATCATAAAAAATTTATACATCTTACTGATGGAACATTATATTCCGAAAGGAATATTGGATATATTCAAAAAATTGTAAGAAAGATAATCTGTACAAATGCGGACGCGTGTATTGCAAGTAGTACAAAAGCAAAAGAAAAACTTTTGGCGTGGAGAGTAAAAGAAGAAAGAATTTTTCTGAGCCTTCTCACCGTTGATACTTCTCAATATTTGAACTTAAAGATTGAAACGTATCCAGGTAGAATCTTGTATGTCGGAAGTATGATAAAGAGAAAAGGACTGGATTTATTAATTGAGGCGTTGCAGTATGTTAAATCTAATTATGAGTTGCATATTGTTGGAAATGGAACAAATGAAGAAATAGACAGATTAAAATGTATGATAAAAGAAAAACAACTTAATGATAATGTAGTCTTTTGTGGATTTAAAGAAGGGCAGCAACTTCTTGATGAATATGCACAGGCACAAGTATTTGTTCTTCCTACGAGAGAAGATTGCTTTGGACTAGTTTTAGTGGAAGCTTTGTGTGCAGGCATACCAATTATCGCTTCAAAATATGCAGATGGGGCATATGATATTGTATGTGAGGGAAAAAATGGATTTATTATTGATCCGTATGATGCAAGACTTTTTGGCAAAACAATAGAAAG
Organism: Blautia sp.; assembly: GCA_030841965.1. GTDB lineage: Bacteria > Bacillota > Clostridia > Lachnospirales > Lachnospiraceae > JAUUSJ01. Next base: position 16,792 of record JAUUSJ010000054.1, on the reverse strand, counting down.
AGTGCTTAATGATAGAGATTTGATGAAAATCGCATCTATGCAAGATGTTGAAAAATTCTCTTTTTCAAACGTTGCAGTAGGATATATAGATGCGTTGTTGTTTGTAATGAAAGGAAATAATTAGCATGAAAACAGTTTTGGGCTTAATGACATGCTTCAATAGAAAAAATAAAACGGTAAAAGCTATTGTTCAACTGATTAAAGAAAATTCGGATATCAATTTTGAGTTTATCGTTGTTGATGATGCAAGTACAGATGGAACAGCAGTTGCGCTGAGAAGTATTTCGGAGGTAACAGTGCTCAATGGTAATGGAAGATTATTTTATAGTGGTGGAATGAGATTAGCCATACAGGAAGCATTAACAAGAGAAAAAACATATGACTACTGTATGTTTTTTAATGATGATGTTGACTTCTATGATAAATCAATAGAGAGACTTGTAAGTCTTGAAGACGGAGTTATATGGGTAGGACCTACCTGTGATAAAGATGATAAGCTTTCATATGGAGGAATTGTTAAAACGTCTAAGATTAGACCAAGCTTTGAAATTGTTAAGGCAGATGACATAAAGGGGAAGAGTTGCGATACGTTTAATGCGAATTGTGTGTTGATTCCATGGGATATATTCAAAATACTTGGCAATATGGATACAACGTATTCACATTCTTTGGGGGATTTTGATTATGGATTTACTGCAAAGAGACGAGGTTTTGAAATAAAAGTATCTCACGAATATGTTGGAATATGTTGTGATAATCCATCGAAAGGTAGCTGGAGAGATATAACATTATCGAGGGGAAAAAGGCTACAGTTAAAAGAATCCCCTAAAGGCTTACCAAGAAAAGAATGGTTTCACTACCTAAGGAAAAACTATTCCTATTTTACTGCGGTGGTTTATACAGTTATCCCTTATATGAGGATATTATTGGGGAGATAAGGAAATGGGATATATAAGGATGGTGCTTGCCCTAATTATAACTTTGTTGGTTATTATTAAGGTGAATAATAGAAAAGAATATATTGTTCCAATATGTGTTATATATTATCTTGGAACGGTTTTGATTGATATTTTTATGGCGGGAAAACCAATTGAGTTGGCTAATGCTTTTGGCATCTCTTATCAATGGAGTGATACTTTATTGCTTATTTTTGCTGGTTTGCTAATATTTGATATTTGTAAAAACTCAAAAATTAAATGTTCATCATTTAATTTATTTATATCAGTTATGACAGTTCTATTGTTAAGTTCTGCTTTATTGGGGGCAATACAATTTGGAATAACTGCACAATGGATGGGAGACATACGAAGTATATTTCTGTTTCTTTTTAGTATTTTGTTTTCAACAAGGCTTTTTAGAACTGAATATATTTCAAAATATATAAATTGGATTGATAAGACAATGAACACCATTGTTTTAATAAGCGTTATTTTATGGGGAATGGATATTATATTTGGATTTCACCCATTACTTTCACAATATAATGCTACATTAAGTGATGGGGGCTCAACAATGAGGTTTATACAGCCTTATGAAGTTATTTGTATTGCACTTTACGCTTTATACTTGGTTCGAAAGGATATTAAAACTAGGAATATCATAGGAATAAAGGCGTTGCTGTTTGTTTTAGTAGTTATCCTATTTCAACATAGATCAATTTGGATGTCCTTATTTGCAGGAATGCTTGTAATTATAGTTTGTGAGTTTGAGAATAAAAGAATATCTGCAAGGCTCTTTTTTGAAGTATTAGGCATTTTTATATTGGGCTTGATGATAGTGTTATTTAGCCAAGGTGATATTATAAATAATATTAAAGATTCCTTTGGAGTTTTTGTGAATTTGATAACAGGAGGATCTTTGGAAAATACTACTGCAAGCACTCGAGTTGATGTATGGGATGCAGTTAGAGATGACTTGACGGGAATAGCTAAAATAATTGGAAGACCTTTTGGATATGGATATGGCAGGTCGATTGGCTGGACAACATCTCCTCATAGTGGATATATAAGATTCTTAGCAAGAACAGGGTATTTGGGAATCGCAATGTTAATTTGTCTAATGATAAATATATTTTACAAGGCAGTAAAAGAAAAAATGTTGTATATTCCAGAATTTATCATATGTGTTGCAACGTATATGTATGGTTATGATTTTACATGGTCGTGTGGTGTTGTATTAGGAGCTGGTGTTGCTTTGATTTATGTTAGATTTCTATTTAAAGAGGTAAGAAAATGAAAAAAAGGTTATATTTTTGAAAAATTACTGTCTTTCAAAGATAAGAGAAAGGAAAGTTCAGTCGAAGAATATTCGAATGTATATTGAAAGAAAAAGAATAGTAGGAAATAGAAGAGTTTTATCAAGTAAAAAAATTAATTCTTTACTGTATTCTGTTATGTCATCTGGGAAGCCATTGCTTGCGGGGTGCTTTGGCGCAACAGAGCTTTTTGATGTACATACATTGGATTTTAAATTGAAAACAAAATATAATAAAGCACTTTCTCAAATGCAGATGTGTTTTTGATTTTTCCACCTATAGAATGTATGTATACCGATAGCAAATGTAATGGGGATTTGGATGTTTCCTTTTAAGAATTATTATCTTGAAAAATATGGTAATAAAAATCTTAATACAACGTATTTTTTAGATTTAGAACCGTGGAGTGCACCAGAAAATCTGTGGTCAGCAGCATTAAAGGGAAAAAGTCCTTGTTATATATATCTGTTCGATAAAACCATTGAAAGACAGTATAAGAGACGAAAAGAAATCTTTTTGGGAACAGATATTTTACCAGAGTTTGAATTGAAAACATTAAGAGTCGTTTAGACAGTGGTCGGAGAAAAAGATGAGCGTTTTGAAACGTGATTCGATGTATTGGAATGGATGAAAACAATAAAAATTAATTTTGATGTGATGATTATTAGATATGGTGTATATACTGATTGGTATATATTAAAAAGTATTTAATACAATTAGAAATAATGGAGGACGTTACATTATGAAACATATTTTAGAATTAGCATATATTTTTCTTCAGGATAAGTATTTGAAAAAAATGGTCGAAAAAGCTGGTGGTGGAGGAGTGTATGTAGACAAGTTGAAGAGATACGTTGGAAAGGAAATTCTCAGCACAAATGAAACAAATGAACTACTCACTCAAAAACTTCGGGAAAGTGCACCATTTTGTGCTGCAAGGCTTGGTGCAAATGAATTATTTAGTATGGGGATGTTTGAGTTTGACGTGAAGTCAAAGCAACAAAAGGCGCTTAATCAGTTAAGCTTGTGGTCAGGATTTTTTCCCACAGATATAATCTTGGGAGATAAGTTTAATCAATGTATTAAGGATGGTTGCAGTCAGATCGATTTGATTGGAATTTCGAGTCCCAAATTTGAGGAGTATTATATTAAGAAATATATGCCATCTGATGTACAAATTACTAGAATTTTTGATCTGGAACCTTGGAAAAATCCCGTTTACCCATGGACAGCAGCTTTAGAAGGGAAAAAGGTGCTTATTATTCATCCGTTTGCGGAGACAATTAGGAAGCAGTATGCAAAGCGTGAACAAATTTTTCCGGGTACTGATATCTTGCCGAAGTTTGAACTTAAGATTCTAAAAGCAGTTCAAACTGTAGCTGGGGAGAAAGATAATCGTTTTTCAACTTGGTTTGATGCGTTGGATTGGATGTATATGGAAGCAATGAAAATTGATTTTGACGTGGCTATTATTGGCTGTGGTGCGTATGGGTTTCCTTTAGCTGCGAAACTAAAGAAAAGTGGTAAACAGGCAATTCACTTGGGGGGATCAACACAGATTCTATTCGGAATAAAGGGAAAACGTTGGGAGGAGAATGAGGCCTTTTCCTATGTGCAGAAATTCTTCAATGATGCTTGGGTATACCCTTCTGATGAAGATAAGCCGAAACAGGCTTCAAAAGTAGAAGGTGGATGTTACTGGTAAATATTTTTTTCAAAATGGAGAAGTAAAATGGAGTTAGTAAGTGTAATTGTTCCAGTCTTTCAGGCTGAAAAACATATTGATATGTGTGTAAATAGTATTATTTCTCAAACTTATCAGAATATAGAAGTAATATTGGTGGATGACGGCTCAACAGATCAATCAGCAAGTAAATGCGAGGAGTATTGCAAGAGTGATTCAAGGATTAGTGTTATTCATAAAAAGAATGGGGGAGTTGCATCTGCGAGAAATACAGGGCTACAGAAATCGACAGGTGAGTTTATTATGTTCGTTGATTCTGATGATTGGATTGAAGCAAATATGATTGGGGAGCTTCTTGAAATTGCAAAACGTGAAGACGCTGATATTGTAGAATGCGATTTTGTCCAGTGCAAAAATGATAGAATCAATAGAAATCCGTATGAAAATAAAATATACATTTTGGACAACAAAGAGGAAATATTCTTTCGTTCTTTTGTATATGGTGTGCCATACCTTTATAAAGTATGCTGGGGAAAACTAATTCGAAAAGAATTGTGCGAAAATATTTTTTTCCCTAAAAGAACAGTTGCTGAAGATGCTGCTTTCTGTGATCAGCTCCTTATCCGATGCAAAAAAGTGGTTAAAACTTATAATCAATACTATAATTATCGAATTACACCTGGTAGTATAATGCATAGTGGAATTAAGTCGTCCATATTTGAACCCTTGGATACTGTAATAGAAATGGCAGAGATGCTGAAAAAGGATAATTTTAAATATAGCAAAGAGTTTTGGAATGCGATTGATGAACATATTTCAAATTGTGCAGTAGGAATTGTTGATCAGATTATTTGGCATGGATATAAACCATCAAATATTGATGGATTTGAGGAGTTTTTTAAGAAGTGTCAGTTGCTTGAAGAACAAATATCCTTGCCTACGGAGGATTTTAAGCAGTATGTTTCAGATTATGATAACTGGATAAGATTTCGTAGATATAAGATTTTTGTAAATAAGATAATGAGGAAAATACAAGAGCAAATAAGTAGAAATAGTTGATTGTATGAGGTAATTATAATGAAAAAAATAGGTATTATCACTATAGTAGATAATAATAATTATGGGAATAGGCTTCAGAATTATGCTGTAACCAAGGTGTATGAAAGATTGGGCTTTGAAGCAGATACATTATTGCTGAATCAGCGAAAGGGGAACATTAAATATATCCCTAGGGCTATTAGGATGGCAATAGAACCTGTTAAGAAGAGAAATAGATTAAAGAAAACAGATTCATTGACGATAGAGAGAATTCGCAGATTTGAAAGATTTAATTTAGAAAATGGAGTATTCATCAAATCATTCCCGATATGGAACACTACAATATTAAGAAACAGGTATGCCTATTTTTCCGTAGGTAGTGATCAAATATGGAATTCTGACATAGATTATGGATATGGAACAGAGTTCCTTGACTTTGCAGCACCTGAACAGAGGATTGCTTTTTCTCCTAGCTTTGGTACAATGCATGTGTCTGAAAACAAAAAAAACTCCTATATACAAGGATTATGTGGGTTTAAATATCTGTCTGTTCGGGAAGAAAGTGGAGCAGAATTAATATATGAGCTTACTGGTCGGACTGCAGAGGTTATTGTTGATCCGACAATGCTTCTTACTAAAGAAGACTGGATTAAGGTTAAGAAGAAACCTAAAAATGTTGACATAAATTCCTCATATATTTTGGAGTATTTTTTGGGTGGAAAAAATAAATCTGAAGAAAATGAGATATTAGAGTTCGCACGAGACAAGCAACTCAGTAGGATGATTTTATTGGATAAAGATTTTCCTGAACTGTATTGTACAGATCCAGGGGAGTTTATCTATTTAATTGAACATGCAGAATTGATTGTGACGGATTCGTTTCATGCAGTTGTATTTTCAATTATCTTTGGGAAACCATTTGTAGTATATGAGAGAAATGGTCAGAAAGGAATGGGGACTCGCATTACAACTTTGTTAAAAAAATTCTGCTTAAGTGATATGGCATTTACGGGAATTAACGAAAATTCATTGAATGTTAATTACAAAGAGTGTTATCAGATATTAAAAAATGAAAAAAGAAAGGCGTATGATTTTCTACATAAATCAATGGAGGAAAAGTGCGATGAATAATTCACAGCAACGAAAAATGGGTGTACTTCTTTCCTATACGACACAAATTGTACAGGTGTTATCAGGCTTGATTTATACACCTGTTATGCTTCGATTATTGGGGCAGAGCGAATATGGTCTTTATCAATTGTCATATTCGGTGGTTTCTTACTTGAGCCTCTTGAGTTTAGGATTTGGAAGTTCATATATGCGATTCCATTCGAGATATAAAGTTGAAAATAATAATGAAGAAGTTGCTCGGCTTAATGGTATGTTTTTGACAATATTCTTGGGATTTTCTGTAATTTGTATGCTTGCAGGTATAGTTTTAGTTTTAAATGCTGGTGTGCTTCTAGGTAATGGACTTACAGAGGCTGAAGTTGGAAAGGCAAAGATTTTGATGGCTTTTATGGTGCTTAATATGGCATTGAGTTTTCCAAACAGTGCCATTGACTGTACAATAACAGCAAAGGAACAATTTATATTTCAAAGATCGATTAACATAGCACAGGCTATTTTAAATCCATGTATTACATTGCCAATATTAATAATGGGATACGGTTCTGTTGGAATGGTTTGTGTGTCAACATCCTTGACAATCATCAAATTAATAATCAATGTTCTTTTTACAAAAAGAAAACTACATACAGAATTCATTTTCAGTGGATTTCGCTTTGGTTTGCTTAAGGAAATGAGTACATTTACTTTCTTTATTTTCTTGAACATGATATTTACGCAAATTAACCATACAATAGATAAATTTTTGTTAGGAAGATATATGAGTACTGTAGCAGTTGCTGTATATAGTGTGGCGGATAATCTCTATAATATGTACTCGCAGGTATCGACAGCAATCTCAGGTGTATTTATACCTAAAATTAATTTTCTTGTTGCAGAGGGTGATAATGATAAACAACTGACGGATTTGATGATCCGTGTCGGCAGAGTTCAATTTATGTTAATAGCTTTGATTATCTTGGGATTTGTGGGATTTGGTAAGAGCTTTATTGCAATTTGGGCAGGTGCAGGCTATGATGAGTCATATAGAATTGCGTTGATACTAATGTTGGCATCGAGTGTATCATTAATTCAAAATGTAGGTATAGAGATTCAAAGGGCAAAGAATAAACATCAAATTCGCTCTATTGTTTATACTATAGTTGCTGTTGCAAATATTTTTATTAGTATACCTTGTATTCGAATTTGGGGCACATCTGGTGCGGCGTTAGGAACAGCAATTTCTCTTATTGCGGGTACTTGGATTTTTATGAACTATTACTATCAAAAGGGACTTGGATTGAATATGTTTTGTTTTTGGAAATCGATTGCTCAGTTTATTCCAGCATTAATTATACCTTGCATTTTGAGTATTATTTTGGAAAAATTTGTAGTATTAAAAAATGTGATATATGTAGGAATAGGAGCAGTGCTCTATACAATTGTTTTCGTATTGTTTATATGGAATCTGGCAATGAATAATGATGAAAAAAAATTAATATTAAATATAGTTCACAAGATTATAAGAGGAGGAAAAAGTTGATGTATACAAATATTAAGAGTATTCAATTTCTGGTTTCCATGATGAAAAGGAGAGGCATCAATACAGTTGTTATCTCTCCTGGAAATAGTCATAATGCAATTGTTCGTTCTCTGGAGGAAGATACATTTTTTGAAACTTATTGTATTACGGATGAACGTAGTGCTGCATTTTTTGCACTTGGATTAATTCAGCAGTTACAAAAGCCAGTAGCTATTCTGTGTACATCTGGTACTGCGGCAAGTAACTATCTTTCTGGCGTAACGGAAGGATATCGTAGAGAGATGCCGTTAGTTGTAATTACTGGCGATAAAGTTCCGTACTATTTAAATCAGATGGAAGATCAGATGATTGATCAACTGAGTATATTTAAAACTGTCACAAAATATTCTGTTTCTTTACCTATTATTAAAGATGCTGTAGACGAGTGGTATTGTACAAGAATCCTAAATGAGGTATTTCTTGAAATGGATCATCATGGTGTTGGTCCTGTACATATTAATGTTCCCATTGGTCAGGGAATGTTGGGTATAGGTGCGGACTTTACTACAGATGTATTGCCAGATGTTCGTATAATTAAGAGATATGATAATCATGGAGATGAAAATGAAGTTGCTGCAATATTTAAAGATGCTATAAAGAAAAAAATTTTGTTTATTTGTGGACAGGATATATCTTTTGATACGGATGAAATTAAGTTGTTTGAAGCGGTTTCTGAACGATATAATTGCGTATTATCCGTTGATACATTATCAAATAATAACTGCAAGTATAGTATTAAAACTAGTCGCACGCAGTACGGATTGAGTGCATTAGTACCAGATATTGTGATAACACTGAATGGAAATAGCGCATCTCAATATAAGTTTAACCTGAAGGTAGAGACAACACCTTTTGAACATTGGCGTGTGTGTGAGGATGGAAAGGTTGCTGATCCTTTTAGAAAATTAAGTAAAATATTTGAGTTTACAACAAAAGAGTTTTTAAACTTAATGCTGAAACATGGAATTCAGAATGTGGATCATACATATTACAAAGCGTGGAAAAATAATGAAGATCATTTTCGTGTGCCAAAGTTTGAGTACAGTAATCTATATGCATGTTCTGAAGTACTGAAGGCGTTACCAACAAATTCTATATTGAATTTGGGGAATAGTACGACCATTCGTATTGCTCAATTCTTTGATTTTGATCCAAGCATACATGTATTTTGTAATCGTGGTGTAAATGGTATAGATGGTAGTATGTCTACCTTTATTGGACAATCCGTAGCTACGGATAAACTATCATTTCTTTTGATAGGAGATTTATCTTTCTTTTATGATATGAATGCACTATGGAATAGGTATGTTGGAAAAAATGTGAGAATTATGGTGTTCAATAATGAAGGAGCTGCATTATTCCATTTTAACCAAGGTATTGACCAGTTCCCTACTTTGAATGAGAATGTTGCGGCTGAACATTTCGCCAAGGCAGAGGGATGGTGCATTTCACAGGGATTTGAATATTTGTCGGCTACGAATAAGCAGGAGTTTGATGATAACTTAGCTAGGTTTGTTTCAACAGATTCTGAAAAACCTATTGTTTTTGAAGTATTTACGCATAAAGATACTGATGCGAAATATCAGCATGAGTTTTATGAAAGTAATCGTCCGTTGGCATCTAAAGCGAAACAGGAAGTGAAGAAGGCTATGAATTTCTTTAAAAGGAAAGATAAATAGGAGTAAAAACCTATGTTACAAGATAGGAAGGGGATTATTAGTGAAAGTACTTGTATTAGGAGGAACTGGAGCAATAGGAACGCCATTGGTTAAAAAATTATCGTCAATGGATTATAAAGTTATTGTGACATCTAGAAGTGAACGAAAGCCAGAAAATGATAGAGTATCTTATATTAAAGGTGATGCTCATGATGTGAATTTTATTAATAATCTTTGTGAGAATAATCAATATGATGCTATCATTGATTTTATGGTTTATACTACAAAAGAATTTGCAAATAGAATTAATTTATTTTTATCTTCTACAAGACAATATGTATATATTAGTTCTGCCAGAGTTTATGCAGAATCGAACGTTTGCATGACAGAGGAATCACCGAGGTTATTAGATGTATGTAAAGACTTGGATTATTTAAAGACCGAAGAATACGGACTTACTAAAGCGAGACAAGAAAATTTACTTATACAGTCTGGTAAAAAAAACTGGACAATTGTTAGACCGAGTTTGACATATAACAGTAATAGATTACAATTAGCGACCTATGAGAAAGAAGAATGGTTATACAGGGCTATTTTAGGAAGAAGTATTGTATTTCCACGTGATTTAACTGATATCGTAACTACAATGTCATTTGGGGATGACGTTGCTATGGCTATAGCACTTCTTGTTAATAATTCTAGAGCTATAGGAGAAATATTTCATATAGCAGGGTCAGAATGTGTAACTTGGAAAAATGTATTGGATATTTATATAAATGTCTTGGAGAATCGATTAAAAAAGAAAATTTTTGTATATTATATTGATAATGCAGAAGATTTTTGTAGAGATTTTAATCGTAGTTATCAGTTAAAATATGCAAGAGGAATAGACCGTAAATTCTCAAATAAAAAGCTGATAAATGCAATTGGAGATATACAGTTTACTTTAGCCGAGCATGGATTGGCAAATTGTTTAAATCAGTGGCTTGATGAGAATATAGAATTGAGAATAAATACTGCTGTTGAAGCATATTTGGATAGAATATCTGGAGAGACGATAAAGCCTAATGAACTTTCATCAATAAAAAGTTTTGCAAAATATTTATTACTTAGATATACTCCATATATGCAAGTTTGGATTACAAAAAATCATAAATTTATTGGAAAAGATTAAGTTGACTGTAAGTACTTCCAAAAAGAGTAGTTAAATAGAAAATAGACTGGGTGATGGAGGCTGTTTCACGTTTTATGTAAAGTGAAAAACTGATATAAAATGTATGAATCATAATAAGGGCAGGGAGTGTCCCAAAGTTTGTGTAAACCTTCAAACTGGTGTAAGATAGAAATTACAAAGTTTGGAGGTTTTATTATGGCACGAAGAAAAAAAGATACACCACAGAAAGCAGCATTAAGAGAAATGATGAGTCAGTACATGGCAGAACATGATGTTCATATCAAAGATGGAACCGATGTGAATTCTATCATGAGAGATATGATGTCAATTATCCTAGAGGGGACCCTAGATGCAGAAATGGAGGAAGAGCTAGGATATTCAAAGTATGATTATCGAAACAAAGAAACAAAAAATAGTCGAAATGGATATTCGAAAAAACAATGCATACAAGCTATGGAGACATGGATGTCGGGATTCCAAGAGATCGAAAAGGAGAATTACAACCACAAGTAGTGAAAAAATATCAAAATACAGTAACGCAAGATATGGAAGAAAAAATTAGTCGAATTACAGACAAAATTCTTCCCCTTGTGAGAGAATGGCAAGAACGTTCACTAGAAGAAGTATAAGAAGTATATGCAGTTGTATTTATGGATGCCATTCATTATCATGTTCGAAGAGAAGGAAGAATCGTAAAACGTGCCGTGTACATTGTGATAGGAATTGATATGTCGGGAACGAAAGATGTGCTAGGAATGTATGTAGGAGAAAATGAAAGTGCAAAGTTTTGGCTTTCTATTATGAATAATCTAAAAAATCGAGGAGTAGAAGAGATTTTAATCACTTGTGTAGACGGATTAAGTGGCTTTCCACAGGCAATTGAGGCTGTGTATCCTCATGCAGAAATACAGCAATGCATCATTCATCAAATCAGGAATTCAACTAAGTATGTTTCCTATAAAGACTTGAGGAAGCTTATGGCAGATTTAAAATCAGTCTATACAGCGCCATCAGAGCCAATTGCTCTATCCAATCTAGAAGAGTTTGGAGAAAAATGGAATGAAAAATATCCTAAAATCTATAAATCCTGGAAAGAACATTGGGCAACTCTTTCGACTTATTTTAAGTATCCAGAGGAAGTGAGGCGACTCATTTATACTACAAATACCATCGAAGGATTTCACCGCCAGTTACGAAAGGTGACAAAATCAAAATCTGTTTTTCCTTCGGACGACAGCCTTTTAAAGATGTTATACTTGGCGATGATGGACATTACCAAAAAATGGACAGGACATCGAAAAGATTGGGGACGAATTTATTCTCAATTGGAAATCTATTTTGAAGAACGTTTAGAAGGGCTTCATTATTAAGATATTTTAGAGGGAAATCCATTGATTTCCCCTTCTAAAATAGAATAAGGAGAATTCTAGGAAATATCCTGAATTGTCCTTGACACACTAAAATTCTGCGGTATAATGCAGGTAAGAGCAGAAGGTAAAATCTGCCCTTATCATGATTCATACATTTTATATCAGTTTTTTACTTTACACAAAACGTGAAACAGCCTCTACCACTTTGGTGGTATTTTTCATAGACGCCTTTTTTGAAGCATTTACAATTGAAATACTTATCGAATATTAGGCTATGACCACCATACATTCTTTTTCCCAAAATGCCATTCCATACCGCATGACACTTTTCATTCCACGACGTTGCAGACCAACTGCATATTTCTTTTCTTCAATCTGCCTTAATGCCTTTGTACATGCCGCTTCTAGATTTCCATCATTTGCATACTTCAGTTCAATCACAATTCCTATACGCTCAGGCGTACTTATAGATATATCACTATAGCCTTCCCCAGTCTCCGCATTGGACTGAATCAGCCAGTTTCCCTGACTCCGCAATAAGCCTAATACCATACCATGATAGAAGTTCTCCTTCATACTCGTCCGCACTGCTGTATCCCTTATACTAATCGAATCCCACAGATAGTCATGCAACATATCTTGAATCGTCGATACATCTCCAACTGGAAAAGCTGCGCAGAATCGATTGATTTTCGTAGAATCTGCAAGTGTGGTCTCTTTGAACCACTCCTGTATCTGCAAAACAAAAACTTCCCTTATTTCTCGATTGGGGATTACCAGTTTATAGATGCCCCTTACTGCTCTGCCTTTCTGTGTCAAATAGCCCGTAGTAAAAAGAACACTCCACAAATTTGCAATGCTAGCGTCTAATTCGTTATAAGTCAGATCTAAACGAATCGCTTTTTCAATCGCTTCTCCCGCAATCAGACGCTCTATCTCACTTTGCGTAGTTTTATCTGCCTTATCAATAAAACGCTTCACTAGATCATTTCCGCTGGTGTTGATCCAGAAGGCTTCTGGCTCCGCATAAGGGTCTGCCGCAAGATGATCCACATAACTGACCACATCCCACGGACAATAAATATTTACGTCTCCAAAGCGATATCCGTCATACCACTCTTTCATTTCCGCCAAATGGTTTTCTAATTGGTAGTCCTTCAGAAGTTGCTCCACTTCTGCTTCCGTAAAACCAAAATGCTCATCAAACCTGGTATCTGTAACAGAGAGAATTTTGAAGTTGTTGAGACCTGTAAAGATGCTCTCCTTTGACACCCGCAGACATCCTGTCAAAATTGCAAACTGCAAGAATTCATTGGTCTTCAGCGCTTGCCCAAATAATCCACGAATCAGCGATACCATTTCCTCGTAATAACCATGCTGGAATGCCTTATCCAATGGTACATCATACTCATCAATCAGCAGGATTACTTTTTGTCCATGATATTTATATAGAATTTCTGTTAACAGGGAGAGAGAGTTTTGTATGTCGGTGTCGCTTGCTTTCTCAACCATAAGACTTATAAAACTTTCTCTATCTAATTCAGAAAGTCTATCATCTTTTAAGAGGTATTGTAAACGTCGAGTTTCTTTTCGGATAACCTCCCACAACATAGCCCGCGCATTATCAAAGGTTAATCCATCAACACCTTTTAGCGAAATAAATATTACTGGAAACTTTCCCATATATTTTTCACACAATGCCATCTCCTGTGAGATTACCAGACCATCAAACAATGTCTTATCTGTTCCAACCTCAAAAAAGCATTTCAGCATACTCATGTTCAGAGTTTTTCCAAAACGACGTGGACGAGTGAACAGATTGACCTTTCCCCAATTGTTCAATAAGTCACAGATGAGATCTGTCTTATCTATATAATAGAAGCCTTCTCTTCGAATCTCCTCAAAATCCTCTATTCCAACTGGCAACTTTCTTTTCTGCATATGGCTCATCCTCCTTTTCCAATGGATGCTATTATTTTGGCACCTTTCCAATTTCATTGTACTCCGCAGGCTGGCGAATCACAAGTCAATTTTAAAAAGAGGGTTGCATAAATTTATCTTCTTTCCAGTAAACACTTCAAAAAAATGTGTCTATCATTAAGAAAACGGAGTTGAGGGGAACACTTAGAAATTTTATTTGAGTTTTTTCTAACTTAAGGGTTTCATTTTTTTTAAAATGTTGTATACTGTTTATCATAAGGATACCGTCCTTTCTTATGTATTTTTTGAATCGTTACGTTTTGACACGTAGGAAATACTTTTTCTATTAATTTATAAAAAGTTATGCTATTATAAGTTGTTGAAAAAATCAATGATCAAATTCGTTTGTACTATAATTAGTTTTATTGCTTTATCGTAAGGCAAAGTATGAGGTGTATAAAATGAGTAAATTATTAATAAAAATCGTGAGATTTTATATTTAGGAGTAAAGGGATGAAAAGGGATATTAATGCTTTGGGAAATTTCAGGGTAGAAGCTACGAAAAAGTTGGCAAAAGAGTTAAAAATAACGTTTAATGAATCAGATAAGATTATACGATTACTGGAAGCAGAGGATATGTTGATTTTGGAAGCACCTAGGTATGTGGACAAACCTGCAACGGTATTAATAGAAGATAGGCAATTATTAAGGGATAATCTAAGTGTGACAAGTTATAAGGCTGGAAATATAATTTTAAATACATATTTAGATTGGAGAAATATTGCAGGAACCATAACTGGAGTAATTGAAACCAGTTATGGAATGGATATCAATAATCCAATTTTGGTAATAGCTGGAGTTGTTTCATGTATATTGTCTATGTCTACGCTGATTGAAACTAAAATAGGAGAAAATGCAACAGCTATTATAATGGTGTTACAGAAATATAAAAAACATAAATTTTTCGTAGCTACAGAACGACAATGTTTACAAGAAGCAAATCAGATTCTTGTGTTACATGGTTATGATGTGATGGATGAACGTGTTTTTCAAGATGAACTTACACAGTTGGATAGAATTGGATGCATTGAAATTTTAGCAGATGGTAAAATTCATTTAATAGAAAAAGTTATTTTGCATTATTAAATAAAATATGTGAAAGTGAGAAAAGGTTTGAATATGGAAAAATTATGTGATAATACAAGTCTAGAGATACTCAAAAAAGATAATTTGGATAAGTTTTTTACAGAGAATCAGTGGCTAGATAAACAAGATTTTGAAGCTATATGTAAACGTTATGGTTTCCCAGAAAAAGAGCTTACAGTGGTAATTGAACATTATTATATTGATGCAGTTTATAGGGATGCATATTATAATTATTGGTCAAAAACGCATTTTGATTGGCCAAGATATTGTCAACGCCTTTTTTTATTTCACAATGCTCATATGAGTGATGAATTTTTTGAACAAAAATTTTATGACAAGTTAAACTCAGATTTTCTTGGAGCTATTGTTGTCAGACCATCGTATTCTGGTGCTACTGATCATACGTTTGGAAGAACATTATTAAATCCGTATAAAATGGAGCTTAAAGTGGCAGACGATGAAAAAGAATATCTTTTTAAATATTTGGAGACAGCAGAGTACAAATGTCATTTATTTGGAAATACATATACTACAAGGGCTTTTCCATTTTTAAGTCAAGATGGAGCGGTTATGAAGTGCGCTGAAACAGCTATTTGTGAGCTTTGTGACTATGCGTCTGCATCTTCTAGCCAGTATGCGAAAGTTTTACCAAGTGATATTCAAACAAGTTTAAAAGGACGTTTATCAGAACGAATTCTTCCATCACATGGATTATATTGTAATGATATATCATATTTGATAGGTGAGTTTGGCTTTTCTCCGATGATTTATGCAGGAAGCCAAGATGCAGAACGAACAGAAAATAGTGGAGATGAATATAAGTTCGATATTGAGATAGGACCTATTTCCTCAGATATAATAAGAGAAAATGATTTTAAAATAGAACAAACATGGGATAATCAACATATTACAGATTTTAAAGATTGGTTTCATTATTATGTTGATTCAGCTATTCCAATATTAATAATTACTGCACCAAATCAAGAAGTTAATAAACATGCAGCGTTAGTTATCGGTCATGGAAAAACTAGAAAAACGGTTAATGAGTGTGAAATATATCGATTAGGTAATCTTCCTTGTATAGATACATCACAACTTTATGAAAATTATATTGTTCAAGATGATAATCAGATTCCATATTCAGAAGAAAAGATGGACAGATTTACACAACGAAGAAATTATAAGTTAGTTGCTTATATTGTTCCCTTGGATAGACATATTTTTTTGGAAGCATCTTCAGCAATAAATATTTGTGATACTTTTATTGCACAAGAATATGAAATGATAAAACTAGCTATTGAGAATATTATTGATAAGTATCAGCGAAAAGCACGAGAGGAAACAGATATTGAGATGTGTGAGCAATATAGATATATGGCAGAATGCATGGATGTTTCTGAAGATAATCCAGTGACGATACGATATTACTTAGCAAATAGTGCAAAATATAAAAGTTATCGTATTATAAACAGTGAGACATTAAATGATGAGAAATTCTATGCGAATGTCCTTATGCCAAAGGCGATTTGGGTTGCAGAAATTTCAACTTATAGCTTGTATGAGATGGGATATATTTTTGCCGAAGTCGTCATAGATGCCACGGCCTTAAATCGTTCAAGAGTAAATAGTATTATACTATTGAAAATAGCCAATTTAGGAGTATACAGATTACCTGGCGAAACATACAATGACTTTATAAAAAAGCTTGAAACAGAAAATTGTTATGAAGATTTGATGCCAGTTTATAATCAATTTAGTAATTTCTTGAATGAAGAATGGAATACAGAGGATAATTAGTTATATTATTTATAGGTAATTGCGAAACGAGTGGGAAATTCTGATGCAAAATATGGTAAAAA
>JAUUSJ010000053.1 GCA_030841965.1 Blautia sp. | reverse complement strand
CTTTCTTTGTCAAGGGAATTTTTTCTTTTTTTTGCACAATTTATGAAATTCAATAGGACATGAGAAGGTGGCGGTGTAAAATTTGAAACAGACGCGAAGAGAGGACATATCTTGGGACTCTCTTCGCTGTGTACTGGCAAGACAATCTAAGATTTTTTTATAGGAATAATTTTGTGACTGCCCGTTTAGCATCTCCATTAGAGCATAGAACGTAGCTCAAGGTTGTTTGCCAGAAATCTTCCTGATTCCCTGGATTATATAAAAGCTGACAAAAATCCATAATCCCATCATCGCAATATACTCTGCGAATACGGATATTGCGCTTTGTTCAAAATCAAAAAATACAAATTGATTTTTCAGGAACATATAAGAAAGAATGTCCTTTTGGATAAAGCAAAACAACCCATATCCAGCGATTGCGGCGGCGGTTAGCCGTAGCCCCCATACCGCCGCACTCGGCATTTTTCTTCCTTTCAGGAGTCTTTTGAACATTCCTACAATCATTCCCCAGTGCATCCCTAAATGAACACTCATCAGCACAAATCCCCAATAGGCGGCTGCCATATGCATACTTCTTGCAGCCGCCATCGACCCGCTTATAGGAAGCGCTGCAAATACATGGCGGGACATGACGATTCCGCTGTATCCAAGACAGAACATGGAAATGAGCACACTGAAATTAATGATTGTCTGTAAAATGCGCAACAGCTTATATTTTCCCTTGAACAGATTACCATACCACCGGATATTGAGGATGTTATGCGCGATAAACAGAATCAGCATCCCAGCGCCAAACCACTCATGAAGCAACTCCCCAGTGATTTGATATGCCATCAGGCAAAGCAACAGTGCTGTCATCAGGAGGTCAATTCCCATCTTGATTTTCATTTTTGGTTTCATGAGTTCTCTACCCTTTCCTATTCATTGGATAAACCAAGTTCCGTTACCCATTCGTTTACGCTGCTTTCTGCACCGGTTACACTGGATCCGCCAATATGAAGCCCTTCAAGAACAGTTGCATTCGGCTCCATATCCTTAATCTCATCAATCGCATCCGAGAATGCGCTACCGCCAGAAGTACAGAATGGAATCACTGTTTTTCCACTGAAGTCATACTCATCAAAAAAGCTGTACATAACCATTGGCATTCCATACCACCAGTTCGGAAAACCCACAAAAACGGTATCGTACTGATCTAAATTCTCGATATGCGTAGACAATTCCGGACGTATCCCATTATTTTTTTCGTTTTCACCAACATCGATGGTCTCATCATAGCTGTCGGGATACGGTTCTACCGTCTGAATAGAGAACAGCTCTCCGCCAGATGCTTCTGCGATCATATGAGCCATCACACCAGTATTGCCTGTGACTTCGTCGTTCAAGATTTGAATACTGGCGCTTGCAGAGGCATCCACGTCATCGGGAAGCTCCGCATTTTCACCGTAGGTAAAGTAAGCAATCAGGATGTTGCTTTCCTCACTCTCTGTTTCTGTGGAAGTGGTTTCTGCATCCGAAGTATTTATATTGTCCTCCTCCGGCAAAGACTCTGTCTCAGCAGTCTGTGCTGGAGTGGACTCTGCTGCCTGTGAGGATTCTTCGCTGGACGCAGAATTGGAATCCCTGCTCTGCTGTGTATTGGAGCAGGCGACAAAACTCATAATCATAAACAGGGAAAATAAAAAAGTAATTGTTTTTTTCATTGTGATTACCTCCGTATTTGTTTTCAAAATATTTTTTTATGGTTTTATAACAATCACAGGACACGCTGCCGATCAACTGCATTTCCTGCAGTACAACACGGTTCATAGAGAAAGAAATCTCCGGCCCAATGAAATCCTATGACATTCTCCTTTACAAGTTATCGCTATAGACCAGACAGCCATCATTCTTTCAGTGAAAAAGTGATTTCTTCTGAACTATTAAGATTTTCAAAAACAGATAAATCCGATGTCACTTTACCAATGGGAATGACATCCACCGAAAGATTGGGGTTATCCGTCTGTGCGTAGAAAATCGCCATATTATGATGATCCTCACAATAGGTAATATCGCCATTTTCAAATGTTTTTCCACCGCCCACCAGATTTTCCTCTGCGGGATAGAAGTCTACACCGCCATAATACTCTCTTCCTCCAAAGCCACTCATGGAAATGGTAAGAGGAAAATAATCTTTAATTTCCTGTGCCAGTCCAGTGTCATAAATCACTCCGTCAAGAACAGTATCGCCAATCGTAATAGTAATGGCTGTTTCTCCATTTTCCGCTCCAGCGCTTTCTCCTGTCATGCCTATGCTCTCAAGCCACGCAGCAACCGTATCCGCGGCAGTCGGAACATCTTTTGCTTCAATCGCCAGTCCATCTGGTGACTCTGCTGCATGGCTGGCTTCCTGAATCGTGTTATAGCTGCTGCCGGCTCCATATCCATCATGAGTGCAAAACGGAATAACTTTTTTCCCTGAAAGGTCATATTCGTTCAAAAAGGATAATACAGCCTGCGGAACCTCTGTCGCCCATACTGGATAGCCAATAAACACTGTTTCATACTGGGAAATATCTAGGTTACTTTCCACCAGGGCTGGCAAATAACCTTCTGCCATTTCACTGTGGTTCAAATCCCGAAGTTCATCAAAGTCGGTCGGATACGGCTCCTGCGTCTGGATCAGTTGAAGGTCACCGCCAACATTTTCCTGTATCATGCGAGCCACATATTCTGTGGTTCCGTAATTTTCTCCATCTGTCACAATGCTGGCAGAAGTTGTCGCATCCACATCATCGGGGTACTCTGTATTGCCCCATCTTGAAAAATAAACAATTAAAATATTAGTTTCTTCTGCGGATGTCTCAATCGGTTCTGAGGTTTCTGGTTCTGTATCAGACGATTCTTCCTCTGTAACAGCCAGACTGCTATCTCTAAGTTTTTTTGTTTCCTCCGCCCCAGTGGATTCAGCTCCACACGCCGCCAAAGAAACCGTCATGAAAATGCTAAGTATGAACGCCAAGCTTTTCTTCATGCTTTCACTCCTTCCTATGCTTCATTGTAAGTAACCTTTGCCATCTGAAGTTCCTCCTTTATTTCAACTTTTTATATTCTTCTTCTGTGACCGGATCCAACCACTCATTAGAAGTATTTATAAGACTTCTGATAAATTTCTACGCATTCCTCATGGGATAACTCAACCGGATCAGCCATAAACAAACCTCCCATTGTCTCACGGGCATTTTCTGCCAGCCTGTCAAATTCCTCCTGCCTAATCCCAAAGTCAGACATTTTAAGGTCTGCCACACCGCAGTCTTTTTGAAGCTGCACTAGCAGATCCACAAAATCCTGCGAAGAAGAAGCGTCCTCTTTTCCAAGCGCCTTCGCCATAGTAATGAACCGTTCATCACAGGCATGACAGTCCACAAAATGCTGATAGTACGCAGTAGAAATCATAATCAGCCCTGCTCCATGAGGCAGTTCCTGATGGTAGGCGCTCATGGCATGTTCCATAGAGTGTTCACTAGTACAGCAGCTCACAGTCATCACCTGCCCGGACAGGTTATTGGCAAATGCCACACCCTCGCGGGCTTCCAGATCGTTTCCATCCTTTACGGCACGGACAAGATACCTTCCGATATTTTCAATAGCAGTCAGTGCCAGCATATCTCCCATACGATTATGCGCTTTGGAAATATAACACTCCGTACTGTGGAACAATGCGTCAAATCCCTGATATGCCGTAAATTTCGGCGGAACCGAAACCATCAGCTCCGGATCAACAATGGACAATACTGGAAACAGGCAGTCATAGCCACCAAATCCAATCTTTTCATTAGTTTCATCATTGGTAATCACGCCCCACTGATCCGCCTCAGAACCAGTTCCAGCTGTCGTTGTAATACAGATCACCGGCAATGCTTTCTCCTTCAGGATTTTCCCACCGCCAGTACCACCGTTCATATAGTCCCAAATGTCACCGTCATTGGTTGCCATGGCAGCTATCGCTTTTGATGCATCCATCACGCTGCCGCCGCCCAGGGCAACGATAAAGTCACAGCCATTTGTTTTCGCAAAATCCGCGCCATCCATCACGGTAGAGCGAAGCGGATTCGCCTGCACACGGTCAAATACAACTGTCTCCACGCCTACACGGGCCAGTTCCTTTAATACCCGGTAAAGTATTCCGGTTTCTTTCATGGATTTCCCATTGGAAATTACAACCATTGCCTTCTTTCCAGGCATTTCCTGTGTGTGCAATTCATTTAATTTTCCAGCACCGAATAAGGTGCGGGTAGGTACAAAAAATTGATAACTCATAATAAAATCCTCCTGTTATTTATTATTTTTCACATTGCATATCTGCTTTCTGTCATTGACATTTTTATTTCGTTTTCTTGTGTTGCTCCGACAGTTCATCAATCCTTACAATTTCTGCCATAACCAAAACGATGTCTGCCGCTTTCGCATTTTCTGCCAGCCGTTTGCAGCTGCGCATCCCTGGAGTTAGAAAGCGAATCTCACAACTATCCAGCTATCGCGGCACTCCTCGAATGCCTATGCCAACATAGCATTCTCATCGCTACTCACATAAAAAATGTAGGTGTAGAGAAAAGCGAGCTGCACTTTTTTTCTACACCTACATTATAAGTTAGGTAATACATTATATCAAATACTTAGTTTATATGCCTTTGTTATGCCCAAAAAGCATTATATATTTTGTAAACAAAAAGATACAAAAAATAGTCAAAAACTACTCAACCAAAAACCGCCAATGCCCAGCCGAGAGAGCGAGCAGGGATATTCCTCAAAAACTCCCCAAAACTTCCTCCCGCATATTCTCCCGAAACACCCCTTCTCTCAACATCTCTATCTCAAACCGATACGGCGGATACGACTTCTTCGCATTCTCCAAATCCTTCACATACGGCGTCTCCAAAATCTTAGGAACTTCCAAGAACCTCTCATCCATCACAATCCTCCTAAGCGCCTCAAACCCAATCGTTCCAAACCCAAGATTCTCATGTCGGTCCTTCCTCGCTCCCATCGGATTCTTACTATCATTAATATGAAACACTGCTATCCTCTCTCTGCCTATAACCTTGTCAAACTCCTCCATAACCTCATCATATCGGTTGACAATATCATACCCCGCATCGTTCACATGACAGCTATCAAAGCAAACTCGAAGCTTCTCATTAAATTTCACCCCATCCATAATTCGGGCAATCTCCTCAAAGCTTCTTCCAATCTCACTTCCCTTACCCGCCATCGTCTCCAAGGCAATAGAAACCTCTGTCTCCCTTGTCAAAACCTCATTTAATCCCTCTATAATTCTAGCAATCCCAGCATCTACTCCCGCTCCGACATGGGAGCCAGGATGAAGAACCAATACTTTACTCCCCAAATTCTTTGTCCTGTCAAGCTCCAACGCCAAAAATTGCACTGCAATCTCAAATGTCTCTGGCTTTACTGTATTCGCCAGATTAATAATATAAGGGGCATGGACGATAAATTCCTCCATCCCGGCCTTTTCCATCTCCATACGTCCCTCCTCAATTCTGAGTTCTTCCAGCTTTTTTCGCCTTGTATTCTGTGGTGCCCCTGTATATATCATAAAGGTATTCGCCCCATAAGATATCGCTTCCTCCACAGAACCTAAAAACATCTTTTTTCCACTCATCCCAACATGAGAGCCAATTTTTAACATCTTTTTATTCCTTCCATCTAAACGATATCATCATTCTTACGGCTGCAATATCTGTGTAACTTCACCTAATCTCTGATTTATCTCATACAAAATCTCACTAAGCTGTCCGCTAAAACAAAAGATTAACATAATCACAATTGCAATCCATATAATCATCATAATAAGCTTCGCCCTCATAAAATTCCTCTTACTTGCCTTACTCGAGGCGAACGCCCATATAAACACCATAATAAAATTAAGACATGGTATTGCCAAAATAATAAGCGTTATAATCCAGTCAAAAACACCGACATCTTCATTGCGATAAGGCTGATAGGAAGGCTGCTTATAAGCATTAACGTCATCATTATATTCTTGATTACTCATCTATTTATCCCCTTTCTTTTTCGTATTTCTCACATTTTTATGATGTTGGGTTCAAAAGGTCTTTGGACCCCTATGATATCGAATTGCTCCGCACAACGTGCTCCCGCAATTCTCATTTTTATTCTAGCATAAAGGAGTTTCCACCACAATCTCTGTTTTTTCTTCGTTTTTCCCCATTTCACCGTATTCTCTATCTTCCCCTCCATAGTTGAAATAAAATATTATCTACATAATAAATCATAGGCTCCTGGTATGGAAAATACCGATACATCCGGTAAAAATACAGTGCAAATAAGGCAATAGCTAAAATAATAATATACATATAGTATAAATATTCTAATTTCTTTCCCTTTCCTCCTAGCATATACCGACGATACAAGCTAAAAACACCCAAAAATACCACAAACGGCCATAAAGGATGCATCCTAAGACTTTCTCCTATATGGCCGCATAAGAAAAGAACCAATGCTCTTGTCATACCACAGGCAGGACAGGGAAAACCAGTCAGAGTTCGCAGTGTACATAAGCCATGAAAATGATACTTAAAAATCGCCAATAATCCAATTATCAATGCGATACTATGCCATTGCCTTTTAAAAACCGCAATATCTCTCTTTATTTGTTCTATGTCTATTCTTTTCTTCTTTCTATAATCCATTTGACTCTTTCATTCTTTGAGATGCCTGCGCTGGCAAGCATCTCATATCATTAAATTATCTGTACAAGAAAACAGGAAGCCCATCCTCGCCAAAGCAAGGTTTTACTTCGCCCGCAATCAATGGTCTGGCATACTGAATAAATGCCTCCTCAATATCTGAGCCGTCCTCGCTAATCCACTCTCTTGGCACTGTTTTTTCCTTATTACAAATCTCATTGACATCCTCTAATGATAACTCTATCTCATAAGGCATATCTTTTACTCTCTGATAGGCGACCATCTTTCCTGTCGCCCCTAAGATAGCAGATTGTACCCCGTATCTTCCCGCTCTTATCGCCTCCTCCTGGTCTGTCTTTGACATCATTCCAACAGAACATCTCTGGCTTACATTTAATTCTACAGAGCGAGCCTTCACTCCGAGTCTATCCTTAATCAAATTCTCTAAATACTTTCCACATCCGGCAAGCATCTTATGACCAAAACTATCTAATTTTACCTGATTATCATACTCACATAAAAATACACCGTCTTTGTCATGGATTCCCTCGGATACACAGACGGTCACCGTCGGATGCTCCTCCATACATTCTTGCACCTTCTTTAAAAACTGTTCCACATCAAAATCCACCTCTGGAAGATAAATTAAAAGTGGATTATCATTCTTAAACTTTCTCGCAAGAACACTCGCCGCTGTAAGCCAACCCGCATGTCTTCCCATTATCTCCACAATTGTCACGGATTTTGCCTCATATACATTGGCATCTGTGGCTATCTCCCGAACCGTTGTCGCCACATATCTCGCAGCGCTTCCAAATCCTGGGGTATGGTCTGTGCAAACTAAATCATTGTCAATCGTCTTTGGCTCACCGATAAACTTAATATCACTGCCAATTTTCTTTGCATATCTAGAGAGTTTGCTCACAGTATCCATAGAATCATTGCCACCTATATAAAAGAAATATCCGATATTATATTTCTCAAACTTTTCAAATAATTTTGGATATACCATATCATCTAAATCCTGTGGCAACTTATATCTGCAAGAGCCAAGATAGGCAGACGGAGTTACTTTTAAAAGCTCTCTCTCCTCTTTTGTGAGTTCCTCTCCCATATCCATTATTTTATCTTGCAAAAATCCCTGGATTCCATTTATCATTCCATATACATGCCCAATCTTATCCTTTTGACTTAACCCCTCCTCAACAACACCATATAAGCTGCTATTAATTACCGCTGTTGGTCCTCCTGACTGACCTACTACTATGTTTTTCATAAATAACCTCCTAAAATTTTATATTGTGTATATTAGTGGATATATTTATTGCAAAACTGCCTATTATCTAAGGCTATAAGTATGCGTAATCCACCACAATTACTTATCAAAATACCTCTCATCCACCCACATCGCTGGGCGAACACCACAGTCATTACTCATAACTGTATAACTATTCTCTGCCAAGGAGCCATTTGCTCTTACGACTTGCACCGTATTTTCTCTTGTTCCCGGTGTTCTAAGCCACCATCTTCCTGCGCTCTCATCTCCAGTCTGTGCTCCTCTTCTCACAGCATACAGCGTCTGCTTTGCGATACGCTCACTGTCATTTGTAAAATATAAACTTCTGTCTGTTACATCCTCTGTGGATAATAAAAAGATTTTATCCTCCGTCTCCACTCCGTCCGTCTCTATCGTACTCGTTACAATGGCATCCTTCTCTTCCTCTGTGAACGCCGCGTTATAAAAATAATCATTCAGCCATTCACGAATAAAAGAATCCTTCCACTCAGATATTACTTCATTCTTTGGTGAAAAAATAATAGCATCGAGAATATAATCCGATATCAATAATATCTTTCCATCCTTTTTCTCTAATACTCTCCATTTAATATTATCGAATACATAATAATAAGGTCCGGACTTCCTATATCTCTTTCCATTTACCGTGGCAAAACGCCGCTCGTCGTAATCCGCCTCCTCAATCTCCTTTGTAATTGCACTTCCTGTAATCTCATTCTGAGGATAGCTGCCAAACTCGACATAAATTCTCTCACTATTTCGGTAGAGCATAAAGATAATACCCGCACAGACAAAAAGGGAGAGAAATCCAAATATTAAAAATATCTTTCTTTTTCTGGAAACGTTTTTATCGACCCCCTCTTGCTCATATGGATTATACCATAAATCTGCATCTTTGTCTTTCACAGACTCGAGGGTGCGATAATGGACTTCTTTTTTTTGGTTCTTGGAAGATTGGTTTTCCCCTCTCCCCTTTTCTTGTTTTAAAGATTTTTCCTTTTCTGCCTTCTCCTGTCTTAAGGATTTTTCCTTTTTTAGCTGTCCTTGCCTTAAATCTTTCTCCCGCTCTCTTTTTTGTCTTTCTTCTAATTCCTGCTTTTTCTTTTCTCTTTGCTGCCTTTCATACTCTCTTTTTAAGAATTCTTGCTCCCTTTTTTGTCTTTCTTCCTCCCTCTCTATTTCTTTCTTATGTTTATACTCCTGCTGTTTTTTATACTCTTCCTGGAATTTTATCTGTCTTTCTCTCTCTATTTCTTGCCGCTCGAGCCTTTCTTGTTCTTTTTTTCTCTGATATATTAGTTTTCTCTTTTGCTCCCTTAAAAACTGCTCTTTATTCGCCTCCAAGGTTCCTCTATATCCCTCTTTGCTGAGTGAGCTATTCCCAAGTTGAACCGTCCTTGTGTATCGTCTCCAATCCTCTCTCTGATAAAGTGCCATTCCAAGGCTTGCAATATCTTGATATCTATCTTCTTGGTGTACTTCCATTCCCTTTTGAACAACATCAGAGACAAGATCGGATACATGTATCATTTCATCCCTTCTGGCAAGCTCCTTTAAAGTCGGCATATCATCTCTTGCCACTCGCTCCATAGAACGCTTTGGAATCTGGAGACTCATCAGCTCATAGAGAGTCGCACATAGAGCATAGATATCTGTAAAGGCTCCCTGTCTTCCCTTTGTCTGATACTGCTCAATCGGAGCATATCCATGCTTTAATAAAATAGTTAAACTCTTTGTCTCATCCCCTGTCGCCATCCTCGCCGCGCCAAAGTCAATCAAGGTTACCTTTCCGGAACGGTCTAATATCAAATTCTCTGGACTGATATCTCTATGTATCATTCCCTTATCATGTATCTTTTCCAGAGCACATAGGACTGGTCTCATCATTTTTAAAACCTGCTTCTCGCTAAGCGGTTTTTTTCGCTTATTTAGATACGCCTTTAGAGAAATTCCTCTGACATACTCCATCGCAATATAAGCAGTTTCATTTTCTCGGAAATAATTCTCCACTTTTACGATACCATCCAGATTTTGAAAAAGGAGCAAATTTTTCGCCTCTTTCTCAAAATTTTGTAATCCAATCTCGTAAAATCTTCTCTTTTGACTTCCATCTGCTGAAATTTTCTTTCCACTCGAACTATAAATATCTCTATGGGCAATCTCTGCGGGAAAATATTCTTTTAGAGCCAATGTCTCTTCTGTCTTTAAGTTTTTTGCCAGATAAGTAATCCCAAATCCACCGACTCCGAGTACCTTCCCGACCAGATAGTTTTCTCCCACTATCGTTCCTGGACTTAAGCATCTGGACTTTTGTCTTTTTTCACTCTCCCTCTTATTATAGCCGCAAATTGGACAAGTCTGGTCTGGATTTTCTATCTCATTCATACAGCCAAAGCATATTTTATCTCTTCTCACCATTTTTACTCTTCATCCCAATCTTCCCATGAAAATTTTGGTCCACAAAACGGTATAAAAGAGAGCTCACTGTTTCCAACAGCAAGAATATCATACGCTTTTAACTTCTCGCTCGCCAAGACAACCTCATCATTTAGATAAACTAATTCTCTCGACTCCCCTGGCTGTGCGATAAAACTCTTTGTCCTTGGCTCATACAAAACTATGGCATGTTTCTTTCTCGAGACCGCCTTATCATTTTTTAGTACAACATCCATATCTGCTCCTCGACCGATAAAATTTCGTCCAAGCTTAAGCGGAAAACTTGTCCCCTCGTCCTCTCCTTTTATGCAGACAAGCCATCCGACAACTGGTTCTATCTCCATTTTTACGGAATAAAATCCAACAGTTCGATTCTCATCCGCTCCAAATTCCATCGCTTTCCTTCCACTTCCCTGTCTCGTAGCGGAGTGAAGCCTTTCATACTGTGCGTTCACTGCCTTTGCCCTTGTATGAATATTATTGGGATTTTCTATATCAAAACTCGTCATCTTTCCAGTTTTTTCCTGCATACACTGAGGACAGGTTTTATTTTTATTGGCATCATAAAAATGTCCTTTTTCACATTTTCTTATATCCATCGTTATTCCCTCCTATCTTTTTTCTCCTTGATATTTTACTAGAAGAATAGAACAGTTGTCCAGAGGTTTCTTACCATATTTTAAAACTGTTTCTGTCAATACCGTCGCCAGCTGTTCAAAATTCTCACTTCCAAGCTCCAAAATGTCTTGAATCTCCCGGTCAGAAAAAGATTTGTAAAGTCCATCGCTACATAGCAAAACGATATCTCCCTCCTGCAATATGAAAGGATTTTGATTGACATCTATAAGCTTTATATTTCCCATACCGAGATAGCTAATCAATGCCTCTCCCCTTTTTATCTCCTCGTCATACTCTTCTTTTGATATCGCATTTTCCCGCAGGGATTGGTCTAAAACTAGCTTATAATTATGCTCTCTCGTAATAGAAACCATCTTTTTATTGCGAACTACATATATTTTGCTGTCACCGACGGACATATAATATAATTTTCCTCTACAAATATAAACTGCCACAATCGTTGTTCCACTCTGTATCGGTTTTCCCGTCTCATCCTCCAAATTTGCGACCGCCAAATCCATCTTCTTTGCAGCCTGATAGAGAAATGCCGGGACATCCAAAATAGGACTGGGCATATTTTCAAACTGCTCCATAAAAAGTTCTATCGCCAACTGACTCGCTCTCTCACCTTCGGACATCCCGCCCATTCCATCACAGACAGCTCCCAAAAACTCGTCCTCTCTTAGGCGATATTCCAGCCTATCTTGCTGGTACTCTCTAGAACCAATAATCGAGGAAGAACATATATTCAACTCTTTTTTTTCTCTCTCCTCTTCATCTTCTGGAAAAATCTTCACAGTCACGACGTCCTCATCCTCCTCTAACTGACTGCCAGGAGAGGAAATATTTTGCGTCATAGACGGCTGGACAGTACTGCCTTCTTGCAAAGGAAGATGAATCGAGGGAAGTGTAATATCTTGTTCTTCTCCGTCATAATAAAATGGTTCCTCTCGTTTCTTCTTTTTTCTAAATCCAAAAAGCAAGGTTTCACCCCGTTTCTTACTATTTTTTCCAACTTCTACTCTTGTATATAATATTTACATAATCGTCATATATACTATGGTAGCTCTTATCATAAATAAGAGTAAATCCTGT
Organism: Blautia sp.; assembly: GCA_030841965.1. Classification (GTDB taxonomy): domain Bacteria; phylum Bacillota; class Clostridia; order Lachnospirales; family Lachnospiraceae; genus JAUUSJ01. Next base: position 11,730 of record JAUUSJ010000053.1, on the reverse strand, counting down.
TATTCCTCTTCCGACTCCTTTCTCGCCAAATTCATAGTAACATACATTATCTTTTGAAGTCCGAACAGCGTAGTATTTCTCTCCCGTCCTAAAATACTCTCTCTCCCCGCCCCAAGTTGTTTCAAACTCTCTTCCAAGCTCCTCCGGTGAAAGCCCAGAGTCTTCATAGCTAAATATTCTTAGGTCGGCTGTCCCATCTGGCGCTGATAATGTATAGCGATTTCTCGTCCCCTCATCATTATATACGATAAAATGAGAAGGATATTTGATAGAAAAACTATAATCTGGGTCTTCATATATATTCCAATCTGGATTGGCGATTGGTCCTACTAAGGTTTCTTGAATTTCCTGCGTCGTCGCTGTGGTTTGTGCTGTCGTTTCACTTGCCTGCTCTGTCTGTTTTTTAGTACTTTCTACCGTATCCTGTGTCTCTTTTCTTGTTTTGGCATCTTCTGTCGTCTCTGACTCGGTGGATGCGGTAGTAACTTCTCTCTTGCTCTCTTGATTTTCTTTTTTGCCGAGAAACGTCACAGAAAAGACAATCAGCAAAACCAAAACAACTGCGATAAGTCCAACCAAAACTCCTATCAATACAAAATCTATATTATTCTTTTTGACGGAAGAATCCCGATTTTCTTCCTCGTAGGATGTCCAATCTGGCTCTACATACTGGGTATAATCTACCTGTTCCTGACTTTCTTGTTTCGTCGGATAACCACATTTGGGACAAAATTTTGCCTCCTCGGTCAACTCCTTTCCACATTTTTTACATTTCATTCTTTTTCCTCCCTATCTATCTGCGTTAACAGATACACCGTATATACTATATTATCTCGAATCCTTTGATACATTTTTAAGAAGCAACATGCATCCTATCATACAGACGAGAACAAAAATAAATAAGATTCCCCACATGGACAAAAGATGAGAAAGCGCAAAGTCAAAAATTTCATCACTTTCCGGGAGTGTCGGTATCTTCTCACTTGTCGGCAAATCATTTAAATTGCTAATTGTGCCAAGAGCTCCAACAGACCATTTACTAATTGTAAAATAAGATAAAATCTCTGTCACTGAGCTTAGAGAAAACAAGATTCCAGAGAATAATATCTGTATAATCAATAAAAACGGAGCCACTGTCATCGCCTTATCACTATTTTTAGATACCGCAGACACAATCAAGCCAATTGCAGACGAAGAGAAAATAGTAATTATCATTGTAATCAAAACTTCGACAAATGGCAAGTTCTCAATCAGCAATCCCTCCTCTGGCATCCCGATACAGGCCGCCAAAATACCTGTGATAATGATTCCCTGAATCAGACTCATCAAAAACTGAACAAAAAACTTTGACAGTACATATGCGCCTAATCTTAGATTCGCCATATACTCCCTTTTTAGAATACTCCTCTCCTTACAAATCTCTTGGATAGAATTAAATAACCCAATCCATATTCCCGCACAGGAAATAGAAAATAATATCGATTGCGTATTACTAAAATAGTCAAAAACATACTCATCTGAGACTAGAACAATTAAAAACGCAATTAAAATCGGCTGCAAAAAAATCATCAAAAGACGTTGTCTATCATTTTTTATGAGAGTCAAATACCGACTACATAAAATAAAAAACTGTTTGACAAAATTTGCCTTCTGAGGCTTTTGATGCTTCGCATTTACCCGTCTTAACATTCGGTCTGTATGTCCATATTCTCTCGCATATTTTCCCGCCCATTTTATCGTCTCACGCTCAGAATCTAGTATATTATAAATCTCTGTCAACTGGTCTGTCCCAAAGAAATTCATGCATTCTATCAAAGAGCCATAAAAGCAGACTCTTCCTCCTCTGCCCATGAATAGAATTTTATCACATAAATGTAAATTTTGTGTGGTATGTGTAACCATAATTATCGTTTTTCCCTTTTCTTTTGATAATTGGTTTAAGGTACGCATTAAATTTGCCTCTGTTCCAGGGTCTAACCCCGATGTCGGCTCGTCCAAAAAGAAAAGTCCTGGGTCTGCCAAGAGCTCGACCGCAATACTCGCTCTCTTTTTTTGACCTCCCGACAAAGTACGAATTAATTTATTTTTATGTTCTGAAAGTCCGACAATATTTAGTACTTCCTGTACTCTCTTTTTTCTCTCCTCCTTTGTCAGCTCCTTTTCAATTCTCATCTTGGCAGAATACTCGAGCATCTTCTCCAGAGAGATATTTTCATAGATAATATCTTGCTGAGGCACATATCCCATCATATTTTTTAGGACGGCATGATTTTTATAAAGAGGAATTCCATTAAAAAATACCTCCCCCGAAGTCGCCTGTTCAAATCCACTCATCGCATTCATAACCGTGGATTTACCAGCGCCGGAACCTCCGATAATTGCGACAAACTCACTCGGCTCAATCGTGAGATTGACATGATTTAAAATCATTCTCGTCTCATTTTTATCTCTTACTTCTCTGGAGATATCTCTAAGCTCCATCTTAATACCGCCACAATTGACTTTATAAAGCAGTAATCCCGAAGTATAAATCAAAATAGAATTCGCAATATAGATAATATCATGTTCTCTAAGAAGAGTCGAGGTTTCTATCTTCTCTCCGTTAATAAAAACCCCATTTTTACTGTCACAGTCACGAATCATATATCCATGCTGTCCTCTTTGTACAACCGCATGTCTTCTCGACACACCGATGGAATCAAGATGAATATCACAGTTTTCCTGCCTTCCAATCAAGATTTGACTCTTAGAAAATAGCGGATATGACTGCCATCTTCCTCCTGCTCTTTTTTGCATATAGAGAATCGTCACGCCATCCTCCCTCGCATTTTGACTGTCAATTCGCAAGATATCTCCATCTCTTAGCCGATAGAGCATCGTCTTTCCCTGATTCGGATAAAACTTTTGGTTAATGATTAAGCCATTTTTGCTTCCTGTATCAATAACACAAAGTTGCCCGTCATGCTCCTCAAAATATCCATGCTGTTTTGAGACAATTCCAGATTTTAGGACAATCTGGTTCGAGGAAAGACGCCCAAAATGAACCCTCTCCCCAGCTCTTATATTCCTTTCTTGAACTGTCTTATCACTGTCTACAATAATTAAAATATGTTCTTTTTGTTTTGAACCATTCATATTTTCTTCCCTATATCTAAAAATTAAACTTCAAGCTGATACGTTTTATTGGCAATAACAAGGATATCTCCTGTCTTTAGCTGTTTTTTCTCATGTACCAGACTTCCATTTAATTTTGTTCCGTTCGTAGAACCTAAATCCTCGACATAGACAACCCCATCTTCAATATATAAAATACAATGTCTGCCTGAAACCTTTGGACTATCGATAACAAAATCATTATCTGATTTTCGTCCAATATGACATTCATTTTGAATCTGTAATGTCTTCGTCTGTCCAGTTGCCGTATCGGTAAGTTTTACCGTCCTTGTCTTTTCTTGCTGTCCCCAAATATCATTCTTGACGGTTGGTCCTCTTTTTCCACCGTAATCATGTGGGACAAACTCCGTCTCCCTATAATCTTGATTAAACCCAGATTCATTCGCCCCCGGATAGCGATGGTCCGTATGGTCTAAGTCAAAAGCATTCTCATAGGAGGAATCTTTATTGTCTCTCTTTCTCAGTTTTAAAAGAATAAGAAGAATCACCAAGATGACAACCACCAATATAATTAAGACTATAATGAAAAAGAAAAACTTATTATCTTCCTCGCTCTGCTCATCCTCCTCTTTTTCCTCGTCTGTATCTTCTGACTTATCCTCTTTTTTATCCTTATCGTCTTCTTGTCCTGTCTCTGTCGTTAACTGCGCATCTGTCTTTGCCTGTCCCATTCCAGAGTTCTCCGTCGGTGCACTAAAATAAGTATCCAAAGAGGCGATCGGTGTTTTTCCATCTGCCGTCACTTTCAATTCCAGATTAGAGGAAGTTCCATTTAAAAATTCATCATCACTGTAGGCGAGGTCAATGACAAAGCTATTTTGAATCTTATTATGAACCTGCTCGTACACAGAGTCAATATTTTGGGAGTCAAGATTATACTTCTCACCACCAGAGCGCTCACTAAGCGTATTCATCGTGCTCTCTCCCTCTTCTTTGTCATTTCCCGCCAGCCATAGACAGTAAATCGGTATTCTCGTCCTTTTTAATCGCTCACTGACATCTTCCATCGAAACTCCACCATTGGAATCATTCAAACCATCCGTCACAAGAACGATATTTCTTCTCTTTGGAAGGTCCAAATCATTTCTCTGAGAAAGGTTTAGCCCCTCATCCACCGCTCCGTACAGTCTCGTTTTCATGCCATTATTAGTAATACCATCAATTGCCCTTTGAATGGCATCTGGGTCATTACTATAATCTAGTATCGTCTCCACTTCTTCTCGAAATGTAATAATCGCCATACGGTCATTTGGCTTCATCTCACTCGCCCATTTTCGCATTGCCGCCTTTACCTGCTCCATCTGGACATTGCTTAGCGAGCCCGAAGTATCCACTAAGAAGATATCCGCCACTCCCTCGCCCGTCTCATAAAACTTCTTTACACTGTTTGTCGTCAGCCTCTTTTGGTTTAAATATCCCGCCGTATCCGTCTTTTTTATCGACTCGATAGAATTTCCCTTAATATCTTCTATATCCGCATATACTCTCAAAATATCCTGGAATAAATATACCTGTCTAATTGATACAGAATGCAAAGTATCCGCCCTGACAGAGAGACTCATAACAATACATAAGAAAAAAGCAAAGAGAGCATATAATCTCTTTTTTATCATTACTTCTCCTCCCACCGAAAACTTTCTGTGCAAAATGGAATAAAGCTTAAAATCGTCTCTCCCAGTTCAATCCTATCATACGGCTCTAGCTTCATCGGAGCCAATACTTCCACCCCGTTTAAATAAACAATTCCGTGACCTGTCCCATAAGAAATAGAAAAATTATTGCCCCTAGGATTATAGGTGACCACCGCATGATTTTCCCTTGAAATACTCGCATCTTTCCCCAAAGATACATCCATGCTCGGAGAGCGTCCTATAAAATTCCTTCCACTTCCCAGAACAAAATCCTTTCCCTTCTCAGGTCCTTTGATGCAGACAAGCCATCCGACTACCTTTGTCGTGCTAAAAATTCCGATTGTTTTTCCCTGATCTTCATCCCCATCTTCCACCGGATAACTCTCCTGATTCAATATATCCTCAATATCATCCGGTGTCGTCGGCTCGTCCCACTCTCCTCCTAAAAAGTCAGGACTCTCTGCTGTTATATCAACTGCTCCATTTCTTTCATTTTCATCTAGAAAATCGTCAAAATCCATCGGTTCCGTTTTATCGTCCACATCATCCGATACTTTCTTCAACTCGTCAAATTCCTCAAAATATTCCTTATGCTGATAATCTTCCATCTTCTGGTCGAAGATAATCTGATTATTTTCATCAATCGCCATTGTATTTCCGATTTTATCTATCTCTTCTGGCATCACTGCCATTGTCTTATCATTATCCTCGTTATTATTACTGCAATACGGACAAGTCGTATACTTTGTCGCATCAAAAAAATGTCCCTTTGCACAGCGTTTCATTTCCATCTTCCTCATCCTTTCTTCATTTCTATTTAAAATAAACTGTAATTGCACTATAATTATCACTTGTCGGCGTCAGATTTTTCTCGACAATCGCATTCATCTTATCTAGCCACTCTTTTTCCGTCCTACTCTTTTTGGCGGTATACTCCACATCTTCCTCGGTGACATACTTCCAAAATCCGTCGGTACAAAGTAAAAACTTTGTATGCTTATCAATCGAAATCACGTTTGAAATCTGCGGGTCATATTTTTCCTTTTCTCCGAGTATTTTTAAAAGCTTATTTTGGTCTGGACTATTGCGAATATCGCTATAGTATGGTATCTCCCCAATCTGATATGAGACAAAAGCGACGGAATGGTCGTCTGTAATCTCATAGAGCAATTTCTTATGTAAACGATATAACCTCGAATCTCCGAGATGTCCCCATACTGCTCTCTTTCCATCCGTCACAAGAACGACTATCGTGGTAGCCATATTTTTACAATTTTTATCTTGCTCTTTTCTTTGCACAATCGCCTCTTGCGCATAATCAAAATAATGTTTTAGCATCTGTTCTGACACGGCTGGACTTTTTACAAAGCAGTCCAATACTGCTTTTACCGCCATCTGAGAGGCAATCTCTCCGCTTCCATGTCCTCCCAGACCATCCGCCACGACATAGCAAGAAATTCCATCTTGATGTGCCTGTCCTATATAATCCTCGTTTTTTGCTCTGCCACCTCTTTTGCTTACTCCCGCTGCTGCCATCTTATATCAACTCCACTCTAAATACATTACTAGAATCCCCGATATAGAATTCATCTCCACTTTGCAAAACTGCCGGCTGAGAAGGGTCAATCCTCTCCCCTCCAATCCATGTTCCGTTACTGGAATTTAAATCCGTCAGTATAAAATAATATAATTCTGAATCATAGCAGACACTACAATGTCTTCTGCTTATTTTTTTATTTTTAGGAAATACAACCTGGCATTCCCCAGAGTTTCTTCCAAACCAGATCGTCTCACCTGGCTCCAATGGAAATTGGGAACCTCCAAATTCTCCCTGTACTCCAACGACATAAGCCTTTTTCGGCTGTTTTTTCTTTCTCACCTTCACAAGTACAAAAACCAAAATCAAGACTACCAAAACTACGGCGATAATCGCCACCAACATCCAGTTCATCTGAAATGTCTTATAGTCAATATTTTTCTCCTCCAAAAAATGAATCAATTCTTTTTCCGTGATAATCGCACCGCTATTTCCATTATAAAAATTCACTCCCACGACATATCCACTTGCATCCAGCGTAGGTCCACCTAAATTCTCTTTATTTAGCTTAGCATTCGTCTCATAGACGGATATCGCATCTCTTCCTTCTGTCACAACCATCTCTTTTTTGGAAGTAATTTCGCCTTTTCCCTCTTTTATCTCTTCCGTATCAAACTGATACCCGACAGGATAAATTCTCGTATCATTTTTTTGCTCATCCTCTCGGATTGGCAACATCTTAATATCATCGATATCATCGGAAAGCTCTAAAATCGCCACATCCTGCGTCGGAAAATATCCAACTGCCTTTGCATCCACTGTCTGTTTTTTCCATTTTACTTGAATATGTTTTTTATTCGCCTCTACAAGGTGATAACAAGTGACAACATACATTTTCTCTTCTGTCTCCTTATCATCTTCCTTGTCCTCCTCTTTCTTATCGTCGTCCTCTCTCACCTGTTTTGAGACTACAAAACCGGCTCCTTTTTCCTCTCCCACATCTGTCTTACAGATAACCTGAACGATATTTTCGGCTGCGTTTTCCACCATCTTTGGCACAGCAGAATCCGCTCTGACTGGGAGAGAAGAAAAGGCAAATACTATCATAAATACTATTATCTGGCATATATATCTTCTTTTTTTCATTTTTCCTTTGCCTCCTCTTCTTAACTTTGCTATCTTGCTCGCTCCTTCACTGCCGCCTGCAAAAATTGCAGATTTGCGCTCTCATATTTATTTAGCTTGGCTTCAATCTGGTCATCATTTTCTGGGGCGATAGTTCCTTTATACCAATCTTTAGAATTAAAATAATCTTTATATAATTGTTTATTAAATATTCTTCCATGTCTGGCATAAATTTCATTTTTGCCAATATTAATCTCTTCTACCGAGAGTCCCTCTATATCCGCCTCCTCTAAAATTCTCGTATCACTGTCAGGAAAAATATAATCTATCTCGTCTTCTATCCTTGCATTCTCCTCGCGTAACTGTCCATTATTATCGTAAAACATTTTCATCATAATCACGCCGACTATGATTACTGCGACAAGAATAAGCGAGCTTAAAATAAGAATTATTTTCTGGTCGCCCGAGCCCTCAATCTCTTTCCTTCTCATTACTTCCTTCCTATAATCCATATCTTTTCCTCCATCTTTATTCTACCGCTGTCACAGGATGCGTCTCAAAATACTTATCAATACCGTCTGCGATTCCCTCTGCCATAGTAAACTGATTGTTCTCATTTGCCATATACAAATCATCATGCTTATTGCTCATAAATCCCATCTCTAAAATAGTGACAGGAATCTGACTCCAGTTAATTCCAGACATCGTATCTGTCTCGATAATACTTAATTTCTTAAATCCAGTCGCCTCGCAGTAGCCATCTAAAACACATTCCGCCAAAGCTTTTGAGTCCTCATATAACTCACCGACATATGGATTTTGTGCCGTAGAAATCATCGTCCTTCCTCCGCTTGCCGAGGAACCTCCCTCCTCGCCGTCTGCGTGGATACGAATAAATACATCGGCACCCTCCTCCGCTGCAAGCTGCGCTCTCTCTGAATTACTGATTGCCGTATCATTATCTTCCCTCGTCATAACAACTCGATATCCTCTCTTTTGAAGCTCATCTCTAAGCTTTAGAGATACATCTAAGTTTAACTGATATTCTGCAAGATTCGAGTAATTCCCACTCGTTCCCGAAGTCGCCTTCGCCTTTGTCTCGCTCGCTCCCGGAGCAATCGGCTCTTGCGCAGACATATCGACGTCCCATCCTTGATGCCCAGGGTCAATCGCCACCGTTCCCTTTCCCGAAGCGGTCTGCGTAGAAGTCGTAGAAGTCGTGCCCTCTTCTTTCTTTTGGTTTTCCGTAGAAAACTGTACCGCCGAGGAATCTGTAGCTTCTCCCTGAGTGGTCTGCTCACCCGCCTGATTAGAAGAATTCGCTATCAACTCTTCTCTGTCTTTCTTTACTTCCTCTTGCTTTTGCTTTAATTCTTCATTCTTCGCCTTTAAACTTTTATTCTCCCTCAATAAGAAAACTGCCATAACCGCAATAGCAAGAATGACAATTCCAATTGCCACCCATATCATAATCAGAGCAATTTTCGACTTTTCTTCACTGCTTCTTTTCATTTTTTCCTTCCTTTCTGGTTTCATCCGTTCCGTACCCATAAATGATTGCCTAGTTACTCCACCTCATGGATACTGTCCGAAGATTTTTCTACTCATATAATGTTGGGGTCAAAAGACCTTTTGACCCTGGTATCATTCATATTTCTTTAAAAATTTTACATTTTCCTTCTCATAATCATTGAACTGGTCTTCAATATAGCTGTCATTGCTCGGAGATACACTGCCATAATACCATGACTGCCTATTAAAGTAGGCTTGAATCTCTGAATTATTAAATCTTCTTCCATGTCTTGCATAGATTTCATTCTTGGCAAGCTTTATCTCCCAGCTCGATAATCCCTGAATATCGCTGTATCCAATATATCTGCTATCACTTCCAGGAATAATATATCCACTGCTACTGCTCGCCTGTTGCGCCGCAGTTGTCGGTGCCTCCGTCACAGGTACTGCGGTTGTAGGGGCTGCCGTTGTCACCGTCGTTGGCGTCTCTGTCGTCGCCTCTGTTGTCGTAACTTCCTCTGTCACTTCCTCCACCTGACTCTCATGATTGGCCTCTGCCGAGTCGTCCGTTCCCGTCACAATATTCATCATCATCACTCCGCCGACGCCGATTAGGGCAATCAGAGCAATCAAGAGACCGATAATAATCGGCTGACTGGAGGATTGTTTCTTTGGAGGAGTTGGCGGTTGATAATTTCCGCCCCCACGATACTGATTGCCATAGCGATTTGGCTCTGGAATAGGGTCATAAATCGTAGGGTCCACATTTGACTGATTTCTATTATTATAATTTCCAGCCTGATACTGGTTATACTGGTCATTTTGCTGCTGATTGCCAGGTGAGAAAATAGCATCATATAATTCTTGCACACTCTGCCAGCGGTTTTGTGCCAAAACTGCCATTCCCTTCATAATCGCATATTCCTGACTCGGTTTAATCGAAATTCCAAGCTGTGACGGACTTAAAAGTTCATCCTTTCCCATACGGTCAAGAGATTCCATCGGCTTACTCCCAGTAATTGCACGGTACATCGTGGCGCAAAGCGCATAAATATCCGTCCAAGGACCTTGATGTCCTCTCGTTCGATACTGTTCCTCCGGTGCATATCCCGGCTTTAGCATAATCGACAAACTCTTCTCGCCGCCCGATACTTCTCTCGCAGCTCCAAAATCAAGTAATTTCACCTTGGAGTTTGTCGTAATTCTAATATTATCTGGACTGATATCTCTGTGAATCAAGCCCTTCTTATGTACAGCAATCAAAGCCTTCATAACAGGTCGCATCATCTCAAAAACACTCTCGACAGGAAGACGCCCTCCATTTCTATTTAGAAAGCTTCCAAAATCCTCTCCGTCCAGATACTCCATCACAATATACGCCGTTCCGTTTTCCTTAAAGAAATCCTTGACTGAAACAATACCTTCCATATCGTCAAACTTTCCAAGGATTCTCGCCTCATCTAAGAACCGCTCTCTTCCTTTTTCATAAAACTGTGCCTTATTGCCCGATAAGACAGATACATTATCGGCTCTTCCCACATCTCTCGTCACAAATCCACTCGGAAAATATTCCTTAATAGCAAGCGGAATTTCAAGGTTTAAGTTCCAACCAATATAAGTAATTCCAAATCCACCTTCTCCCAGTGCTTTTCCTACCATATACTTTCCATTTAAGATAGTTCTCGGTTGCAAATGATGTGGCGGTGCCTGATACCGTTCTAAATCAAAGAGACAATGTGGACAAGCTCCCTTTGTCGGCTTTTTTCTCATACATCCCATACAGAGTAATTCTAAATCATCCATACTTTTTCTCCTTTTCCTTTTTTTCTAAAAATATTTTATAATTTCTTCCCCTTCTCCTCCTTATAAAAATGCTGATAGTCTTTCTTCCCTTCCCAATCTCCTCCCCAGAGCCATCCATATTTAGAAAAAATCTCAAAAATCTCGTCTCCGTGGTGAATCAATGCCCGATTGATAACAGGATTTTCAAAATTTGGTTCCCGATTGAGGTAAGGTTTTGCGTTTGACGGAGTAAAAATACCATTTCTCACCCAAGGATTTATTAAAGGATTAATATCTATCGCCATTCCAAACGCATGATTGGATATCTCGTCCGTTCCGTCTATCACTCGATAGCAAAAACAGGAGCTATTATTCTTTCCCATAGAAGCGTCATCTAAGGTTGGAAATTCCTCACTTATATATGGCAAAAAATAGTCGATTAATTCCATTCTCTCAATTGGATACTGTATCTTGTATAGTTCCTCAAAAATAGAGAGAACTTCTTCCGCTATCGTCTTGTTTACAATCATATGACCTAATGTCTGTTGATTACTAAAATTATAATGTGGAATAGTCAGATAGGATAAATCCTCATAAAAAATTTTAGCTCCATCAGGCATTGAAACTCCTCTCATAAGAGTTTTTATCTCTTCTTTGATTGGTTCACTTTTCCCTCTGGAACTATGTAAAATTTTATCTTCCTCTATCATGTTATTCTTCCTCGCTTTATTGCCTTATATTTTTATTCATTATAGCACGAACTACTGTATAAAGTAAATTCTCTTTTTTACTAGTTTTTTCCTATGAAGGTTATGGTAAGCGACTGTGCAAATTTTTTGGGTGGGATGGAAAAGGGATTGGTAAGGGGGACGGTAAAAGAGGCATAAAGGGGGAAAGGGGGAACAGACGCTAAGAGAGGAGGCAGGTATCTGCCCCTCAAACACGTTCGTTCCCACGATTTTTCGACAT
>JAUUSJ010000052.1 GCA_030841965.1 Blautia sp. | reverse complement strand
GAAATAAGAGTCTGAAAGCCTTATAAAATCAGGGCTGAAGATTCCGAGAAGTTATAAATAAATAGAGGAGGATACTGTTCTTGCGAGCATTTGATTTCTCCGGCACAATTGGCGGCGATGAAGACGGGGCAGGCATTGGTGATGATTTCGGGGAGAACAAAATTTATTTCTTGGCTTCCAGACTATAGTGAAATGTATGATTGCTCTGCTTGGAAAGCTCCTTCCCGTATTTTGCGAGGAGGCTGGACAAAAACATCTGTCTTTGATATTCAAAAATATGTTAGAGAGAAAAAGAAAAAAGAAATTCAGGAATCACGAAATTCGATGTCAAGTCCTTCCTCTTTCTTTTCTGATTTTGACTGAGACTGGTGTATATGAATGATTTGAATGAATATGTTGATTGGACATGATTGATATTTCGTATTCATTGCGTTGACTAACAAGGACATTTATGGTAAGATGAGAACATAAGAAATGAATTTTATACTACTGTGGATTGGAGGTGTCAACCAATGGTTAGGCAGACTGATATCGCACAAACGATAGATATGGTTGCTGATAAAGCGAAGTATGATGAATGTGCGAAGAAACTTTTGACTTATGAGTCAATTATTGCATGGATTTTGAAATCGTGTACAAAAGAATTTTCACAATACAGTGTGAAATTTATTGCAGAAAACTGTCTCAAAGAAAAACCAGAGATTTCTCAAAAAGCGGTGCATCAAGACCAGTTGGATAAGGATAAGCGATTGGATGGTGATAAGAGAGTAGATGGACTTAACGTAGAAGCGAGTTCCATTAAAGACCAAACCGTTTATTATGACATTCGTTTTAAAGCATGTATTCCAGGGAATGATAATCCCGTACAGCTTATCATTAATTTGGAGATTCAAGCCAATGATACCCCAGGCTATCCGTTGGTGACAAGGGGATTTTATTACTGTGCAAGGATGATTTCTGAGCAGTATGGTACCGTATTTACGGGCGAACAGTATGGTAAGTTGCAAAAAGTCTATTCTATATGGGTCTGCCCTGACCCTGCAAAGAAGCGAAGAAACGGAATTTTTAAATACCACACAGTCGAAGAGACGGTATACGGGACCTCTTACACGAATCCAAAGAGTTATGATTTGATGGAAGTAGTGATTCTGAATCTTGGAGATGCAAATAAAGAGAGCGAGTTAGAAATTCTGGATTTGCTGAACGTATTATTTTCGGCATCTACATCACCAGAAGAAAAAAAGAAAAGATTAAACGATGATTTTCATATAGCGATGACCGCAGAATTTGAAAGCGAGGTGCAAGATATGTGTAATTTAAGTAATTCTCTTATGGATTATGCTATGCAGCAAGGAATGGAGCAGGGAATTGAGCAGGGAATTGAGCAGGGAATTGAGCAAGGAATTGAGCAAGGAATTGAGCAAGGCGAAATGAAGGGAAAAAAAGAAACTGCGCTTAATTTACATAATATGGGAATGAATGTGGATTTCATTGCAAAGGCTGTAAATGTAAGTGCTGATCTTATTAAGCAATGGCTTGGACTGATTCCAGTATAATTTAAGACAAATTTTTTAGCCCATTAAGTAGCGATTCAGCTGGCTAATTTATTAGTTACAAGGAAAGCTATCTAATGGGTTTCTTTTGTAAATGTTTTAATTTCAATGATTTGATACCAGGGTTAAAAGGTCTAAAATCCGATGCAAGCTTGCTTGCAAGAGGATTTTTAAACTTGGGATCCGCCAAAAACAGGAATAAGTAGCCATTTTTCGGAGAAAAATGAGCGGATTATGAATAAACATGGCAGGAGTTTAAAATTATAGATTTTGAGGAATGAACGAAAAATAGGAGAAAAATATGTTAATTAATTATACAGAGAATCTTTCTAAATCTTGGCCAGAGGAACAAAGAGAAGAAGCAAAGAAAAAATATTTAGAAATAGAACTTTTTCCGGCAACTTATAACCACGAAAGTGAGAACGATAAAATTTTAATTGCACAGTTGGGAAAGGGAGGATATCAGACAACTACGTATGTAGATGAATCGGGAGCTAATCTTTCTACAACTGGATATGGATTTGATGCTATTGTGAGAAAGGAAAATCCAAATAAACTTTTACTTATTGGTACAACAGAATCAGGTTGGAAAGAAATTGTTGAGTGGTATGGAAAATTAAAAAATATAACGGCAGAACAAGAAAAGAACAAAGAAGAGCTTTTTGCGAGATTAGAAAAGGATGTCAATAAGCGTGAAGAGAATAAGAAAAAGAATCTCAGACAGAGAGAAAAAGTTTTTGAAGCGGAATCGGAAATCTGGGCAGAGATAGAAGAATATATTATGGATATTGCGAAATTTGAACAAGTAAAAATTGCCATTATTCCGAAAGGAAAAAATGACGAAGAATTGGTGGAATATTTTGATATTTTAAGAGAAGCTCTCCAACAAATTACAAGAAAGGGAAAAGAGACAGAGGTGATATTTGATATTTCAAATGGATTTCGTTCTATGCCACTTTATATTATGATGATTGTAAAGTTTGTGGGGCTTGTTAATAATGAAACGATAAAGTATGTGTCATATTATGGAATGTTTGAGGCAAAGGATGAACAAAATAGAACTCCTTTAGTTAATCTGACCAAAGTAACAGAAATGACAGAGTGGATTAATGCTATAAGTGAATTCCGAAATTTTGGTAGTGTGAAGGCGCTATATCAATGTTTGGATATGGAAAAGAAAGATAAAACAGAGGAAGAAAAAGAAGAAATTCAAAAAATAATTCAAAAGTTTGAGGAATTTGACTCTGCTATGAATATGAATAATCTTTATTATTTAAAGAAAAGCATAGAATATATCGAAAGCTTAGATAGTAATTCCATGCCACTTTCACAACAGGCTAAAGTTATGTTAGAAGATTTAGGAAAGGATTTTAAAAGAAGATTCATAGATACGAAATATAAATTAAATGAAAGATATGAATATACGTATATCTTAATGAAGTTATCAGAATTGTATATGGAGCAAGGAAGATATAATATGGCGGCTATCGCAAGTCAGGAAGGTATTATCACTTATATTATGGAAAAATACTTAAAGGAAGAATTACAGAGTAGTTTGGTTTTAAGTGATGAGGAATTTAAAGAATATGTTCAAGAGTATGAAGCTAGAGAACAAGTGAAATCATATTTTGATAATTACATAAACAAATGTTCTCAAAAAGGAAAATTAGAAGAAAAGTATTCATTTGGAGCCTATTATAAAAAAATTAAGGATAAGATTCGAAATATAGGAGCACATATTATTGCAGACGAGAAGATGCCAACGTTGGAAGAAATGGAAAAATGGATTTATGTATCGATTAATAGTGTTTTAAGGGATATGGAAGAGAAGATACGATTAGAACATGAAACGGAGACTGTAGATTTAGATTTCAAGAAAATATATGAAGATTTCTGCAAAACAAATATAAAAATAAGGAAAGAAAGAGAGGGCAATTTAAAAGAAATTCTTTTCGAGAAAGAGAAGAAGAAAAAATGGGAATTCTTGGATGTGAATCATGAAGATATAGAAGCAAAATATTTGGAGGTATGTCAAGAATATAGATTAGATATACAAAGACTAAAGGAACTGCACAAAACGTTATTATTTGTGAGAGAAAAAAATCAAAATGGGGAGGAAATTACGGAAGAAGAGATAAATAGAGATTCATTTTTGAAGTGGATGTTAGAATTACGAGAAAAGGAAGGGAAAAAGAAAATAGACAATTTGTTAGACAGGTATCGAGGTGGGAAAAAAATTGCGGAAGAAGAAATAAAAAAGGAGCCGTGGTTTAGTGAAATGTTAGAGGCAAGGGAAGCAAGAGGCAAACAATTAAGAGAAAATCTATTGAAAACAATAGAAGAAAATCAAGTGAAAGGGTTTCGAACATTTCAAAATTTAGTAAGGGGGCAGTGGAAGAAAAAAATAATTGATAAATTAAAGAAAAATTAGGAGGAGGATTAAAATGATAACAATAGCATTGGATGAGCAGGGCGATTTTGAAAATTTTTATAAAAAAGGACAGAGTAGAGAATTTGTTTTTATCGGCGGTGTTATTTATAATGATAAGGGTGATGGCAGTGATAGCAATGATGAGCGAAGAAGAATCAATCGATATTTAAAATGTGTATGTGAGGAAGTGGGAGCTAGCTATCCTAGAGACCTTCATGTGAATAATACAGGAAATGGGAGATTGGTTGGAAAAGTAAAGAGAAGAATCACAGAGACATTATCGGGATTTTTGTCTAAAGGAGTATACCCGGATAATAAAACAGATTCGGTAAAATCTTTGCAGGCACAGCCAAAGAGAAGGGGAGAGTACCATATTTTTGCCATGGTTAAGAGAGCAGAGGGGAGGAATGCTTTCATAGAGCATAGTGAAAATAATTTGATTCGAGATGATTATGCCAGTAATTTATATGTACATATGGCACAAGAGATAGTAGAGAGAATTATTTTTCATAATCCAGTTATTTCAGATATTGATAGAATTCACCCTGAGCTTGCCACGAGAAGAGCTGTGCTCGATAAAAGAGATTATGATACGGCGGCGGAGTATAAACAAAAGGTAGAACAGTATATTAGCCTCGGTTATAGAGAAGATATGGAACATAGAGAACCAGAAAGGCGAACTTTTATTTTGACCAATGCCGATAATTATAGAACGGCGATTGAGAGGGAAATGTTTCATACAGAAAAACAAGAGATTGGCATTGAAAAAATTGGGGTGAAATCTATTTATTATGGGAATGAGACTGCTAATAATAAGATGGAGTTTTTGTATATGGCAGATATCATTTGTTCCATGTTGGGATTTGAATTGGAAAATGACTCTCCAGAACAATTTATCTGGAATATAAAAGAACGGGCAGATAGCTATACAGGAAAATCCGATAATTTGATTTTTGTATATGATAGAGTGGATACCAGATTTCGAAAAAGTTGGATAAAATTAGAAGAAAAGGATTATTATGAGGCGTTAAGTATCGCTTATGACTTCGGAAAATTGAGAAGTTCATTTGCGGATTTCTATAAAAAAGTTTGGTTGCCGCGCTTAGAGAAAAAAGTATTGGATGAGAGAGATGTTTCTGCTTATAGTATAGCGGTAAAGAAAATTGATAATTCATCCAGAACAAATAATCTGGAGCAGGATAAGATTATATATATATTTGAAATTCTTCAAAAAATGAGTGACAAGATACCGTTTCGATATGAAGAAGATAAGTCTGTGTTGTATGAGCTTTATGATGCTGGTGTATCGATATACTGCCATTTAGGAGATAGTGATCATGCTAAATTATGTTTTGAAAAATGTAAGGAATATGCAACTTATATTGGGGTGGAGAGATATTTACGCACGAGAAATAAGATGGTTGTATATCTAAATGATTATTTTATTTATGATGATGCAGTAGAGATAGCGGAGGAGAATGTTTTATATCATGAGGAGTTAATTAAAATTAAGAGAGAAATTTTTAATGAGAATTTGGAGGATACAAAGGGATATTTAATAGCAAAAAGTCAGCTGGGACAAGCGTATGCTTACTTGAAAAATAAGATGGCCGAGGGAGAATTTTTATCAGCATTAGAAAAAATGGAGGAGGGAAGTCCTGATTATTGGATTACGATGTCCTATTTACTTCATTATTATATTGATATGAATGAAAAAGAAAAGTATGATGTTTTGGCTAAAAAATATTTTGGCAATCATGAAAAACTTTGGGCGCAGTTCCATTATGCTGTCTCGGAGGGGAGCCGACCAGAGCCGAAGTTTAGCTTAAAGTTTGCTCTTTATGTATATATAAAAGGGATACAGAAGTTTCATAGTGAAGAGATTAATTCTAAAACATGGGAAAAATTATATGAGATAGAAAAAACAATGAAAATGATTGGTGGAGAAAATGCGATACAACAGATAAACGGACATCCGTGGGAGATGATATATAAACATCTTGCTTTTATTGCATTAAAAAGGGGAAGAATGAAAGAAGCAGATGAATGTATGAAGAAAGCCAGAAATGTATTAAAGCATAGTGGCTATACTCTGGATATGATTTGTTTATTTGGAGAGATAGAGTATGCTAAGGAAAAAGGCGAGTTAGAAGAGCTAGAGACTAGAATGCGAGATTTACAGTTAAATTTATCGGAAGACAATTGGATGTATCAAAAATTAGAGCAACTAGAGACAGTAGAAAAGAAATATGAGTATTTGAAAAATGAAATTTTTACGTATATGTATTGTTAAAAAGTAAAGTTTGCTTGACTTACTAGAGAAATACAGTAGTGGAATAAAGAAATTCTGCTATTGTATTTTTTATACTATGAAGTATTAAGGATAGTAATTTAAGTTTAGGAGAAAATAAGAAAAGGTATTGGTATGGATATTTTAGAAAAAAGATTAAATATTTCTTATATTAAATTAAGATTTAGTCTTGTCTTTGAACAAGATACGATTCTTCCCAGGAATAAAGTATCTGCTCTTAGAGGTGGCATGGGAGAGATGATGTTACAACAAAATTGTATTAAAGATAGAAATTGTAAGAGTTGTAGATTCAAAGAGGCATGTATTGTGCATAGAACATTATATACAAAGATGGAGAAGAAACCAGCTTTTATGAAATGTCTTGTAAAGAGATATTCTTCTACTCAAAATGCTAAAATAAGTTTGAGAGGAATACAGGGATATTTCTATTTGGATGATATTCCAGAGGAATATTTATTATATATTCTATCTGGAGAATTATTACATATAGGGAAGAATAGTAGTTTTGGCTTTGGAAGATATCAGCTTTTTTAATTAAATAAATAATTTAGGTTAAATTTCAAGCACAACATTTTATGAAAAAACAACGGTAAGAAAACATTTTAGATTGTTTACTCTAAAAGATAATAAAAAAGCTCCGTCATGTAAGGTGAAATATAAGGTTCTCAATAAGGAAATTATTGTAGCTTCTCAGTATGTAACGTTATCTGGAACCTATAAAGCGTTGAAGTCTTTTAAGACGAGCAGCAGTGCGACAAGCCGAAATACAAAGGGCGTATATGTTAAAAAGGGAGCAAAAGTGACTCTAAAGAAGGTATTTTTCTCTACTAAATATAGGGAGCCGATGATTCAGATTTCTGTTGGAGGTAAAACAGGATGGGTTGGTTCTTACGGAGAACAGAAATTAAATACTTATTATGCTTTGACGTAATACTAACTTGCGAAAATTTTACGCTATCCTTTTATGATGTTTATAGTTGTTCATAGTAATTCATTATGCTATAATTTATATTGTAGATTTTAATTTGAACAGAGTCAGGAAATTTAAGAAAATTGAGTTTTCGAGACTATGTGGATAGAATGAGAGGTGATTATAATGAAATATGGCACTGCCGTTTTAAGTAGTTATGGGGAATATACTACATTTTCATTTAACGATAGAACAATTACATTTCTTACAGGAAAAAATTTGGATAGATATACCAAAATAAAAGAGTGGGATAGAGGATATCTTGTTGTGATGTGCAAGACAAAATCTCATCCTACTGTTGAGCAGGAGGATTATATTGATTTGGTACCGATCTTGGAAAACTTGTATATTAATCCAGACAGCTTTTTAGGTCCGATTAAGGAGGTGGCGATAAATTATGCCTGAAAAAGAATTAATGGAAATTGCGGACGCTGCTAATATGATTGTTCGAGGTTATGCATTTACTAGAAAGAATGGAAATATTTTTATCTTGAATTTAAATAGACCAACTCATGCTATGGTCATTAATAACGATGGAAAAATGCTTGAATCTAGCATGGATCCAGTAGAACAAACGCTTGTTTTAAAAATTTGGGAAAATGATTCCGAATTTATGGAGGATGAAGATGCCTAAATATTTTCAAAATAAGATTGCTGGATATTATCTATATTATACAAAACATTGTATTATTGAGTGTATGCATGCCCATGCGAGTGATAGGAGATTAACAGAGGCAGGATCGGCAAAATTCTTTGTAAAGAGTGATGGAAGTACTATTGTTCAAAACAGAGGAACTCTTACGGATATTCAGATAAGAAAAATTCAAAAATACATTAAAACGCATTATCTTGAAATGTACGCAATGTGGTCGATAGATAGTGATACAGGTTTTTATGGTGAGAATTAAAGAAAATGAAAATAACATCTAAAATTTAGAGATTGAAAAGGGTATGTGGACTGTAAATATGGAGTGATTATGAAGTTATTTTGTAATCACTCTATTTTTGTTTTTATTTATAATTTTGTCTTTTAACAGTTCTTTCAACATCAACAATTCTTCTCGCTCTGACATCATATTACTTACTCTTCCATTTTTTCTGTCTAAGATTCTATCATAATTTTTTCTTTTTTTCTACTGGAAGACCCATCCCATTGCGTTGACTAACAAGGACATCTATGGTAAGATGAGAATATAAGAAATAGATTTTATACTACTTTGGATTGGAGGTGTCAACCAATGATTAGGCAGACAGATATCGTATAAACGATAGATATGGTTGCTGATAAAGCGAAGTATGATGAATGTACGAAGGAACTTTTGATTTACGAGTCAATCATTGCATGGATTTTAAAATCGTGTACGAAAGAGTTTTCATAATACAGTATTAAGTTTATTGCAGAAGACTGTCTTTTAGGGTTACATATTTCATCTTCATATTAATAGGAATATCCTTATCACCTGAAGTTGAGATTGCCTTAAATATATCTTCCTATTTTAACCTGTTAGCATTAGTGATAATTGGATTTAGGCTGTTTGTAATAGTATATAGAATTAATTTGATATGATAATAGGAAGGAGGGAATCTGATATGGAAGAAAATTTTAAATATAATAAAATTATAAAATATAAAGTAAAGGCATGTTGTATAGCTCCTCTTCATATTGGAAGTGCCGTGGGAGAAAAGGGAGAAGTTTTAATTCATCCTGTTGATGGAAAACCATTTATTCAGGCGAGCAGTATAGTGGGCGTATTTCGCAGAGCATATACTTCTAGTTATGGAGCGACTGCGGCAGAGAAACTATTTGGTAGTAGGGATGAACAAGAAAATGAGAATACGTCTAAGTGTGGTAGTCGGATTTGCTTTAGTGATGCGGTTTTTGTAGAAGATGATAATTCAAGTATTAAAATAGAATTACGTCCTCATGTTAGAATTAGAAGAAATACGGGAACCGTTGATGACTTGAAAGTAAGTGGAACTACAGAAATGTCAGGACAAAAATTTGATATGGAATATATTGGTGCAGACACAAAATTTTGGTTCGATATTTATTTATATGATGAAAACGAGATGGAAAGATTGGAAAATGTATTGGAATTGTTACATTTAGGACAAATTCAACTTGGGGGTAAAAAGAGCAATGGCTCGGGTTATGTTCAACTTGAAAAATTGTTGAGAAAGTCTTTTGATATGACAGATGAAGAAGATAGAAAAGTCTGGATAGAGGAACATGATTTGGAAGATACAGCTTATGAGGATTATCTGCCATCATTAAAATTAACAGCACCATCTAGAAATGCTTATGAAATTAAAGTTATTGGAAAAACAGAAAACGCAGTTTTGATTAAGAGTATAGCAGTCTCTGGCGTAGGAAAAGGGGTGCCAGATAATGAAAATATCCAAAATTCCAAAAAAGAATATATTATTCCAGGAAGTTCCTTAAAGGGAGCTTTGCGCTCTCAGATGGAGCGAATTGCGGAATATCTGCAAAAAAGAGAGGTTATTGAAGATATTTTTGGTTCCCAAGAAGGTGAGGAAAGTAAAAAGACAGGAAATCTATTTGTAAAAGATGTTGTAGTTGGTGAGATAGAGAAAAATGATAATGCAAATTTAGAGCATAGAATTCATATTGATAAATTTACTGGTGGAGTGATGCAGGGAAGTTTGTTTTCTGAGAAAAATATTTTTGGTGAGATGCAAATAGATATGCGTATTAATTCTAGCAATAATCCAGAAGTCACTTTAGGATTACTAATTTTGGCTCTCAGAGACCTCGCAATTGGACAGATGAGTTTAGGCAGTGGATATAGTGTGGGAAAAGGTATTATTGAGGTCAAAGAAATTGAAATTTTCAAGCCACATACTAAGGAAGAGGCAGTTTTGAATTTTGAAGATAATCCGTTCATTTCTGATGAATCAAATATGATTGGAATGGCGTTAGAGGCGTTGGGGAGGTAGATGATATGGGATATACTATTTCAAATATAGAATTTGAGACGATGGAGAAACAAATTTTACAATATGAGTATGCCTTACTATATATGATAAGTGAGATTTATCTTTGCAAAACCAAGGAGCTTAAAGAAATCGACTGGGAAGAGTGTCAGGAAGCTAGATTTTTCTCGGACGATAAGGAAATGCATTATTTTATGGATGAAGAGGGAAAATTTAAGGTAGTTTCTGTGGTTGATACGGATAAAAATGATATATATGTTAAAAGTTACAAACTGGCAAAGAGATTTCAGAAATATGGCAAGACATTGCAGGTCAAAGAGCATTTGGCATATGATGAGGATGGACAGATGTATGTAGCATTGACGTGTCTACAGGGAATTGTATAGGGGTGTGCTTATGAGTAAAAAGAATAAGAAAAGAAATATTTCTGTGTCACAGCAAGGCAAATCACAGAATAATAATGGAATATTTGATACTGACAATTTAGCATCTATAATGATGGGGAATAATTTTGCTGATAATTCTAAAACTCAAAAGAAGACGAAGAATAGTGAAAGAAAAAAGCGTACTAATGATAGTAATACGACGGTTAAATCCACTAATAGAGAAATGGCAGTTGCACCTTATAATTTTGTGCCTTTTACGAAAAAAGTACATTTATTAGAGAAACAGATTTCTCATGCAATGCTCTCCAAGGAACTATATAGTGGTATGATAGAGTATGAGATAGAGGCAAAGACTCCAATTTTTGTGGATAATGGAAAGGGAGAGTTTCATAAAAATCAATATGGTAATTATTCTATCCCGGGGAGTACAATGCGTGGATTGATTCGCAGTAATGTACAGGTATTGGGATTAGCGAGTATGAATGATGATGTCGATGATTATCATCTTATGTATCGAGAAGTGGCTGGGAAATGTGATACAGATAGGAGAGTATACAATGATATAATGAATGTTGGAACAGAGGAAATTCCTTCTGGCAGTAAAAAACAGAGAATGTCTGTCCTAAAGAATGTGAGAGCAGGGTATATTTACAATAAAAATGGAAGATATATTATATATCAGACAGTAATGGATAAGATTCATAATAAAATGGGAAAGATGAATTATTATATCTTGAGTGAGCGAAAGATTGTGAGTGAATATATAGAGTGTAAAAATAAAGATAAATTTTCATATCAATTTTTTCTTACAGATGATAATGAGCGTATGCAACATAAGATAGATTCTACTTTTGATAGAAGAAAAGATAAAAGAGGAAAAATTCATTATACAGGAATAAAGTCAAAAAAATATAAACCTTATTTCCAAGAAGTTTCCTATGAGGTTAAGAATGTGAAAGATGTAATAGCTGTGGGAGAGTTAGATTGTTATGAAAAAAAGGGATATGTTATTTCTTCTGGCGAGATGAACGAGAAAAAAGCAATTTATATTATTCCTCAAGTAGATAAGACAAAGGAGCCTATTAAAATTCCAGAAAAGGATATTCGTGCTTTTAAAATTGATATTGAAAAGAGAGCAAATAAATTAAAAAACTTTGGTGGAAGAGAGTTTTTTGATCTTCCAAAAGAGGGCGAGCTTAAGCCTGTGTTTTATATTCAACTGAATGGGCGATTATACTTTGGCTTTACACCTCGTTTGCGTTTGTTTTATCCGTCAACAATTAAGGAAGGAATGCCAAACATTCATAAAAATGGCAAATTGGATTATGCAAAGTCTATATTTGGGTATGTAGATAAAGAGGAAAAGAAAAGTTATAAATCAAAAGCGTCTTTCACGGATGCAGTAGTTATAGATTCGGTGGGGGAGTTGGAAGAGCGAAAGTATATTTTAGGTGAACCTAGTCCTACCTGTTATATGAATTATTTGGAACAGGATGAGTATGGAACTACATATAATTCGGATGAATTCTGTCTAAGAGGAATGAAGCAGTATTGGTTGAAGAATAAGATAGAGTCATCAAAGGAGACTAAAAACAAAGAAAATGAAAAAGTTATCTCTACACTTAATCTTTTGCCAGCATATACAAAGTTTAGAGGAAAAGTTCGTTATCGCAATTTAACTAAGGAAGAACTGGGGCTTCTTTTATGGAGTATTCGATTGGAAAAAAATTCATGGATGAATCTTGGTAAAGCAAAAGCTTATGGATGCGGTGCGGTAAAAATTAATATAATATCTGCAAAAAATGTGGATATAGAGAAAGCATATAGTCTTACAGAATTTCATTTGAATCCATATAAAGATATTGAAGTAGATGAGATGATTGATATTTATAAGACTAGTATGAATAAGGAACTTAAAGAGCAAAAGATTGATAATCTCTTAAGTATAAAGTCTTTTTTTGCTATGAAAAATGCAGAGAAGATACTAGATGAATCAAAGACAGTATATATGTCATTAGATGATTATAAACGAAAGAATGTACTTCCTAAGGTTAAGGATTTAGTAGAATAGAAAGCTAGCTGCTTTGTATTTAGACAAATAGGTTTTCAATACTTAAAAAAATAAGAAGGATACATGAATTTTTTAGGTATCCTTTTTGTTGATGGTTTTTTATGTGTATGTAAATGAAGGTAGCAAAGAGACATGCATTATAGACTGTTTATGTAATTTGTTAGAGAGAAGAGTGGAGATGGAAGAAAAAATTTTTCGGTGAGTATTCTATTTTTAATAAAGGGATTAGCAGTGGGAAAATTTATTTTACCAGGTGGCATTTGGGAAAAAAGTGGAAGAATCGTGATAAAATCAAGAAAAATATAAAAAAAGAAGGGAAAGATAAAAAAATAGGAGGAGGTTGGTAAAAAATAAAAAAATGTTGAAAAAATGAGGGCTTGAGTGTATAATAGATTCAGAAAATGGCTTAAAAGCTAGGGATAAACAATAACATGAGATGTATTTGAATATGGCTGTCTTTAGCATATGCAGCTCGCCTTGGGAACGATAAACAATAACATGAGATGTATTTGAATTATAAAATAAAGATGGTGAGGGTGGTAAAAATAATACGATAAACAATAACATGAGATGTATTTGAATTACTGTATGTCATAAGCTTGTTGATTGATTCTCTCTGATAAACAATAACATGAGATGTATTTGAATGTTACTAATCCAGTTTTTGTCATTCTTCTAGCTATAGATAAACAATAACATGAGATGTATTTGAATGAAATTCTTCCTTGTCTTCTTCTGTTAGCGCTGTAGATAAACAATAACATGAGATGTATTTGAATTTTTCTGATGAACAGTTTGCAGAACAATTTATACCTGATAAACAATAACATGAGATGTATTTGAATATTTTTGGCGAAACAATTGACACAAGCTGCGAATAGATAAACAATAACATGAGATGTATTTGAATTACTGTATGTCATAAGCTTGTTGATTGATTCTCTCTGATAAACAATAACATGAGATGTATTTGAATCTACGTAGCACCAAATGGAACTGGGCCGTCTGCAAAGATAAACAATAACATGAGATGTATTTGAATTCGTACTGGAAGAGGACGCTCGGCTGGATATACGCGATAAACAATAACATGAGATGTATTTGAATAGATGACAGCCATACATGCAAAAGACACATCCTGGATAAACAATAACATGAGATGTATTTGAATGAAGGAAATTTTGATGTTTTCCCGGATAATGTGGAGGATAAACAATAACATGAGATGTATTTGAATACCGCCGAAGCTCTCGGAATTACAAGGTCGGAAGTTGATAAACAATAACATGAGATGTATTTGAATTGGGTCGGTACTATCTGTAGCCGTGTAATCCGTATGATAAACAATAACATGAGATGTATTTGAATGAAAATGGTTTATAAAGAAAACGAACCAAAATACGGATAAACAATAACATGAGATGTATTTGAATAAGTTGCTATGATTTAAATGACCTTGAGCATATTAAGATAAACAATAACATGAGATGTATTTGAATGCGATAATTTTGAGCCATTTAATCTCCTCACTTCCGATAAACAATAACATGAGATGTACTTTGTTTTTTGTTAGTCCATACTAAATAATAGTGGTAATACTGCGGACAATATGCTATAATCAATTGTAACATTTCAATGATATATAGTAAAAATGAAGGGAACGAGTATATGGCAAACAAAGTTTTAACTATGTTGGAAGTATCTCAAAAACAGGCATATATTTTTTTTAGTAATAAAGTACAAGATAATATTGTAAATTCTGCCGTAATTATTATGGTATTAGAAAATGATTTTCTAGAGGATGTGGTAGCCGATAAAACGATTTATGATAAAAACAAAAACATGGTATATTCTGGTGGTGGACATATTGTATTAGAATTTAGAACAAAAAAACAAGCGGTAGAATTTACAAAAAGAGTTACTAGATTCGTTTATGAGAATTTTGAGGGATTAATTATTTTTGCAGCAACAATAGATTATGATAAACAGATTTCTCCAGGTGATAATTGTAGGAAATTAGCTGCACAGCTAGAAATGAAAAAATCATTGCGATTTCCAATATTTCATCAGGGAAGTTTTGGCATTGAAGAAACAGATACCACGACATTTTTACCTCAAGCTGAGTGTGTAAATCGGGAAGAAAAGGAAAAAATTCGAACAAAAGAAAAGGAGATGGAAGAGGATAGATTGCCTAACGGATATAAGCCAGCTTATTTATTTGAAAAGTTGGGTGTCAGTAAATATCGCAGTAATTTTATAGCTGTTGTGCATATTGATGGTAATGCGATGGGAAAACGTGTTGAAAGTCTGGATATAGTTAGTCAAGATGGTAGATGGGATTGGAATATCTATAAGAAAAAGATACGTAAATTTAGTGAGTGCATTGATTCGGATTTTAAATCTGCCTATAAAGAGATGGAGGAAGATATAGCAACAAGCAAAGATAATGGAAGGTTAGATGATTTGGATTTATCTGAAAATTATTTTCCAGTTCGCAAAATTATTATGGCAGGAGATGATATTTGTTTTGTGTCGGAAGGGCGGATTGGCATAGAGTGTGCAGTGCGATTTATTGAAAAATTGAGTAAAAAGAAAAATTCAGAAGATGGGGCAGGTTATGCCGCATGTGCAGGTGTTGCTATTGTTCATCAAAAATATCCTTTTTATAAAGCATACGAATTATCTGAAAAATTATGCAGTAATGCGAAGAAATACGCAGCTTCTTTGAGCAATGATGGCTCCGGAAAAGAAATTTGCGCGATTGACTGGCATATTGAATTGGGAGAGATAAAAGATACTTTAGATGAAGTTCGTGATGATTATAAAGATGTGGATGGATATACTCTCACTGCCAGACCGTACTTTATTACTTCTACTTCTATAGAAGAGAATGAAAAAGTGAAAGAAGTAAAATCGTATGCAGAATTTAAAGAGCAAATGATTGCTTTGCAAAAAGTAGATGATGGCATTGCAAGAAGCAAAATAAAAAGATTAAGGGGAGCATTAAAGAGCGGAAAAAGAGCAACGGAGCATTTTTTAGATTTCAACAAATTGAGGAATATTGTAATTGATGATAGGAAGTTACTCTTTGATATAATAGAACTGCTGGATACTTATATAGCATTGGATACTGAAGGGAGATGAGACAGTGGAGATAAAAATGGAGTTATTGTCCGATACAGTATTTGGTAATGGAATGAGTGTTCCAGGAGCGGAAGATATATCGGTATTATGTGACGCAAATGGTTTTCCTTATTATAAGGGAGGCACTTTTAAAGGTGAATTTAGAGAGAAAATGACACGTTATATGGAGTGGATAGAACAGGATGAAAATAGGCGAAAGGAAATAGTGGGAAGAATACTTGGATGGGATAGAGCAGATGATGTTTTAAATAAAAGAAAAGCAGTGTTTTCTGACTTTGTTCTCTCTGATTATGTGAAACAACAAGTGATAGAGGAGGTTGGATATAATCCAGAGCTTATACGAGAGTGCTTTACCAATTTAAGGATATTTACAGAAATTGAAGATACAGGAGTCGCAAAAGAGGGTTCTCTGAGAATGTTGCGCTGTGTAAATAAGGGATTATGCTTTTATAGTGAAATTTCTTGCGAGGATGAAGATGTAGGGTTGATAAAAGAGGTACTTTCTCTTATCAAATGGATTGGTACGATGCGAAATAAAGGATTTGGTAAGATAAAACTATCTGTGATTGAGGAGGAAAAGGAATGACTAGATATTTTCGATATGAGTTAATGAATATAGAGCCACTCTGTATTACGGATAAAGCTGGAAGTCAAAGTGGACAGACGGCTACTCTTCAATATATACCTGGAACGACAATACGTGGTTTTATTATCAATGCCATCGCAGAGGAAGATGATTTTGAGAAAAAGAAAAAAATATTATTTTCAGATAAAGTAAGATATTTAAATGCATATAGAATGGAAAATGGAGAAGAACTTTTACCTTCGCCAAAAGGATTTTATGAGACGAAAAACTTTGATGAAGATAAGAAAGAATACAATGAGGATAAAAAATTCATTGACGGTGACAAGGAAATAAAAAATGTAGTGGTGAGTGGTGAATGTCCCAGTGGATATAAGAGAGCCGCTATAGGGCGATATTGTTATATGGATTCTAAGTGTCTATATTATTATAGTATGAAGACAGGCTCTGATATAAAGATTCAAATGAATCCTTTAGGAAAGGAAAAACAGAATATCTTTAGGAATGAGTATATGGCTAAAGGTCATACTTTTGTCGGATATATTGCTGTAGATGAGCCTTCTATAGAAGAAATACTTTCTAATACTATTCGTGGAACGATTGTACTTGGCAATGCGAGAACAGCGGGACATGGAAAATGTATTATAAAGTCGACAAGTTTTGTAGACAGTATTCCATATGACAAATATATCCCAAAATGTGCTCAGAAGCATGAAGCGTATATGATGTTATTGTCCCCGATGACGATGAGAGATGGGAAGGGAGAATATTGTGGAATTGATATTATGCAATTGGAGAAAAAACTTGGCGTAAAGAATTTAACAATTCCATTTTGTTCTACTTCTACAGTTGAAATAAAAGGATATAATCGAACATGGAGAACGAAAGTTCCTTCGGTTCCTATGTATGAACAAGGAAGTGTATTTCATTTATACTTTGATGGAGTTTTGAAAAGAGAAAAAATAAGTCAAATTTGTCACGAAGGAATTGGAGTTCGCAAAAATGAAGGATTCGGGAGAGTTCTATTTTTAAATAATTATGAAAAAATAGAGTGCAAAAGGGCAGGCAAGGAAAGTTCTTGTCCACAAAACACAGTTAAGAGATATCCAGAGGATGAAAAAGTACTAAAGTTAGTTGCGACATATTATTATAGGCAATGTATTGATAAGGCCATACAAAGGTATGTTTTGGAGCATCCAATTAATAAAGGAGATATTACCAATAGCCAACTTGGGAATATTTTGTCCTTAGCATCTGCATATCAATATGATCCTCAAAATGGCAGAAAAGAAATATTGGAATATTTTAAACATGCAAGAGAAAAAGAAGAAAAAAATAAGACGCAGAGAGAATATAATAGTATTAAAATCTTTCAAGAAAAAATAGAATCGATTTTGAGCGCTAAAGATAGTCTAGAGAAGATATTGGGGATGGAACAGAATAAAAAGACAGTGATGGGAATTTCCAAAAATGATTTAATTTCCAAAAAGGAGAAAGATTATTTTAGACTAAAATTAATTTCGGAGCTAATTCGATATGATAAGGTAACTGGGAAAACTTGAATGAATAATTATTACGCTTATTTATCTAATTATTACATTTATCTTGAATTATTTGAAAAAACTGTATATTATGAGACAAAGAGAAGTTGTAAATCGTTTGTAAAAATCTTAATCAATTAAAATAAGGAGAAAAAAGAATGAAGAAACAAATACATAATGCAATTTTAGGACTTTGTCTGGCGGATGCGGTTGGGGTGCCTTTTGAATTTAAGCCTATGAAAGAAAGAATAAAAAATCCAGCGACGGATATGATTGGTTATGGAACCTATCATTTGCCGGTAGGTGTATGGTCAGATGATTCAAGCATGACTTTAGCTTTGGCAGATAGCTTGGCTCACACTTATCCGGAAATCGATTATGGAGATATTATGGAGCGTTTTGCGGATTGGTATATGAATGCAAAGTATACAGCGACAGGAAAAGTATTTGATATAGGAATTACAAGCAGAGAGGCTATTTCTAATTATAAAGAAAGAGGAATGGATCCGTTGAAATCCGGGTTAACTGGAGAGCGTTCCTGTGGAAATGGTTCGTTGATGCGAATTTTACCGATGGTATTTTATATTCAGGCGAGATATCCAGAACTTGAGATGAATGACGAGAGTATGGAATGGATTTTTAATGTTTCTTCGTTGACTCATGCCACAATGAGGAACAATATTGCCAGTGGGATTTATATATTCTTGGCGATGGAGATTATAAAGCTTGGAAAATTAAAAGAGGGAATCCGAAGTGGGATGAAGAAGGCATTTGCATATTTTGATGCGAGAGAGGGATATCAACGGGAGATGAAGCATTATGAGAGATTGAGAAATCCAGATGAGTTTGCAAAAACTTCGAGGGAGGAAATATCAGGCTCTGGATATGTAGTGAATACATTAGAGACGGTTATTTGGAGTTTGATGGGAACGGATGATTATAAGTCAGCAGTATTAAAATGTATTAATCAGGGTAAGGATACGGATACTACAGCGGCAATTGCGGGAGGACTTGCAGGGCTTTTTTATGATTTGCCAAAAGATTGGCTTGCTAAATTAAAAAATAAGGAATGCATAATTGAAATCTGTGATAGATTGGAAAAAACGATGGTATAAAACTTTCGTTATAATAGTTCCTCCACTTAATTATAAATCTTAAGTTTTCAATTTTTAAAAACTGTGCTATAATAGAAAAGACAAATAGATATTCTTACCGATTAATGTCGGAAAGTGATTTTATAAAGGAGGAATTGTGTATGAAATTACCAGATATAAGAGATGTCATGCTCGAGTACAAGGGAATGCTACTTTTATATCGCTCAGCCTTAAAACAGATGAGCACAAAACTAGAAGTATTGGGAGATGAATATCAGTTCTCTCACGGATATAATCCGATAAAACAGATAAAGTCACGAATCAAAACGGAGGAGAGCATTATCCGTAAGCTCCAGAGAAAAGGAAAGGATATTACCGTAGACAATATCAATCTCTATATCGAGGATATCGCTGGAATCCGGATTCTCTGTGAATTTACACCAGATGTTTATCGAATTGTAGATTTAATTACCTCTCAAAAAGATGTGGAAGTACTAAGGACAAAAGATTATTTTCAAGACCCGAAGCCAAATGGATATAAGAGTTATCATCTGCTCGTGACCATTCCAGTTAGTCTCATAGACCGCACCGTCTTGACAAAGGTAGAAATTCAGATTCAAACTATGACAATGGATTTTTGGTCTACTCTTGAAGAGAAAGTCTACTATAAATATAATGGACAAGTCCCAGAGTATATGCATAAAGATTTGAGAGAATGCTCTAAGATGATAAGCTATCTCGACAGCAAATTATTTCAAATTAAGGAAGAGATAAAAAAATAAAAGATATATATTGTAAAATATAAAATATAAAATAGGTCAAAAGGGATGGTGGAGAAGTTATTTTCCATCATCCCTTTGGACCTCTATGATACCGAATTGCTCTGCACAATATGCTCCCGCAATTCTCAAAAACATTCATAATCCGCTCATTTTCTCCGAAAAATGGCTACTTATTTATGTTTTTGAACTTTTGACCCTGGTATCATATAAATGACCTAAATTCTAGTCAAGCACATAAGGAGTCACCTGATATACATAATAATTTAGCCAGTTCGTGTATAACGTATTCGCATGACATCTCCAGGAGCGCCAAGGTTTATTTTCTGGATTATCATCAGGATAATAATTGACTGGAAGTTGAATATCAATTCCCTTCGCCAAATCTCGTTTATACTCCTTATCTAATGTCATAAAATCATATTCTGGATGACCACTGACAAAAATCTGTGTCCCGGTCTCGTTGATAATAATAAATGGACCCGCCTCCTCAGAATCCGCTAAAATTCTCAATTCTTTTCTCGCCTGAACATCTTCTCTTCGAAATCCAGTATATCTCGAATGCGGTGCCAAAAATACATCATCAAAACCTCTGATAAGAGGAGTTCTTCTATGTATTGCTTTATGTTCATACACTCCGAATAATTTCTTCCCAAGATTATACTTTGGAATTCCATAGTGATAATAAAGCCCAGCCTGAGCAGCCCAACAAATATGGAAGGTAGAGGTGACATGCGTCTTTGACCACTCCATCACAGTGGCAACCTCCTCCCAGTAGTCCACCTCCTCAAATGCCAAATCCTCGACAGGAGCTCCTGTAATAATCATTCCATCAAAATGATGATGTTTAACCTCATCAAAGGTTATATAAAACGCTTCCATATGAGAGGCAGGAGTGTTTTTGGATTCATGCATCTTCGTCTTTAAAAATGTTACATCTACTTGAAGTGGTGTATTTGACAGACTCCTCAATAAATGTAATTCCGTATCTTGTTTGACAGGCATTAGATTTAAGATGATAATTTTCAACGGACGAATATCCTGCGACATCGCACGGTTCATATCCATTACGAAAATATTTTCATCCTCCAATATTTTTTTTGCAGGTAAATCGCTATCAATTCTAATCGGCATCTCAATCTCTCCTTTTTATTTTATCATTTCCAAAAAATCCTCCTCCGATATAATCGGAATTCCAAGCTCCTTCGCTTTTTTATTCTTTGAGGAGGAAGACTCCTTATTATTATTAATTAAATATGTTGTTTTCTTTGTCACAGAGCCAGTCGCTTTTCCGCCAAGACTCTCTATTTTTTCTTTTAATTCATTTCTATTTTTAAAATGGTTGACGGAGCCAGTGATAACAAAGGTCTGATTCGCCAGTTTTAGGTTCTCTCCCTCATCTATCTTTACTGTCTCAAATCTAAGCCAGGATAAGAGTTCGTCCACCAATTTCTTATTATGCTCATTGGAAAAATAATCGATAATACTTTGGGCTATGACCTCTCCGATTCCATCAATTTCCACAAAATCCTCCATCTGTGCTTTTCTGATTTTCTCCAAATCATAAGAAAAAGCTTTACAAATTAATTTTGCGTTTGATAAGCCTACGTTCAAAATGCCAAGGGCAAATAAAAATCTTGGAAGAGTGGTATCCCTTGATTTTTCAATGGAGTTTATGAGATTTTCGTAAGATTTTTTTCCAAATCCCTCCATCTCGATAATCTGTTCTTCCCACTGAGAGAGCGTATACAAGTCGCTAAGCTCTGTCAAAAATCCTTTTTCGATCATCTTATCGATAGTCGCCTCTGATAATCCGTCGATATTCATCGCATTTCGACTTACATAATGCGAAAAAAGCTTTTTCTTTTTTGCACTACAAAGAGGATTTGCACAGTATAAAACTTGCACATCATTTGTCTCCTTTATCGTCGTCTCACTACCGCAAGCTGGACAATGTGCTGGTATTTCTAAATTATCGCTCTTTGTAAAATTCTCTGCGACCTGTGGGATAATCATATTTGCCTTAAAGATAGAAATCTCATCTCCGATTCCGAGCTTTAACTGGCGTAAAATACTAATATTGTGAAGGCTCGCACGGCTCACGCTTGTGCCTTCAAGCTCCACAGGCTCAAAAATCGCCACTGGATTAATAAGCCCTGTCCTTGATGGACTCCACTCCACATCGAGCAGATGGGTATTGGCTATCTCATCTCTCCACTTAAATGCGATAGAATTTCTCGGAAACTTTGCTGTCCTTCCAAGGCTATCTCCATATGCGATATCATTATAAATAAGTACAAGTCCATCCGACGGAATGTCATTTTGTTGAATTTTTTGTTCAAACTCCAAAACTGCATCCTCTATCGTCTCTGCTTTTACCTTCTTATACTCTACCACGTCAAATCCAAGCTCACTAAGCCAGCAAAAACTTTCCTCGACCGTCTCCATTTTTGCTCTTCCCTCCGCTTTCACGAGTGAAAAAGCATAAAATCGTACTTTTCTATTCGCTGTAATTTCATTATTCAGCTGTCTCACAGAACCACTACATAAATTTCTCGGATTTTTATACTTTATCTGTACATCCTCGAGGTCGGCATTGATTTTCTCAAAATCCGAGTACGTAATAATAGCCTCTCCTCTTAGTACAAGCTCTCCCTCAAACGGAATCTTCCCAGGAATATTTTGAAAAACCCTCGCATTATTTGTGATAACCTCGCCAATCTCTCCGTTTCCCCTTGTGACTGCCTTTTCTAGCACTCCATCTCGGTACGTGAGAACAACCGTAAGTCCATCTAATTTCCAGGAGAGAATTCCCTCCTGCTCGCCAAGCCAGCTTGAGAGAGCCGCCCGGTCTTTTGTCTTATCAAGAGAGAGCATTGGGGATTCATGAATTTCCTTCTCAAGCTCACCGAGCACCTCATATCCCACATGAACGGTAGGACTATTGGATAAGACAATGCCTGTCTCCTCCTCCAGAGCCTTTAATTTATCGTAAAGAGCATCATATTCTAAATTTGACATAAGCTCTCTATCTTCCTGATAGTAGGATTTCCCCGCCTGATTTAGAGTCTCAATCCACTCTTTCATCTGCTTGATTTTCTCATTCATCTTCTCTCCTCCATTATTGTTTTTGAGTATATGTCTTCTTATCATAATCAAAGAAATGCTTCGCTTCCTTTTGGCTTATCTTTTTATACTGCCCCGATTTTAAGTTTTCCATACGATAATTCATAATGCGAATTCGTTTCAAATCTCGCACTTGGTATCCGACTGCCTCGCACATTCGTCGAATTTGACGGTTTAGCCCCTGCGTCAGGACAATATGAAATTCCTGTTTTCCCGTCTTCCAGACTTTACACTCTCTCGTCACAGTGTCTAAAATCGGTACACCCTTGCTCATTCTCCGTATAAACTGTGGTGTAATCTCACGGTCAACTCGCACGACATACTCTTTTTCATGGAAATGTCTCGCCTTTAAAATATAATTCATAAACTCGCCGTCATTTGTAAGAAGCAATAATCCCTCTGAATCCTTGTCCAATCTTCCGACTGGGAATATTCTCTTTGGATAATGAATAAAATCGATAATATTGTCTTTGTCTTTCTTTGACGTAGTACATACGATTCCTTTTGGTTTATAAAAAGCAAGAAGGATGAACTCCTCCTCCTTTTTTGCCGTTACTCCCTCGATTTCAATCTTTTGGTTTTTTAGAACTTTCATTCCCGTCTGGGCTATCTCGCCGTCAACTGTCACTTTTCCAGCTGCAATATACTCATCCGCTTTTCTCCTGGAGCAGATACCCGCCTCACTCAAAAATTTATTTAATCGAATCTTTTCTTCCACGTTTTCTTCCTTATGCCTGTACACGTTTGGCATTTGCTTTTTCAACAAAAGGCTCCGCCTTCACGATAAAACGTTCATGACTTCCCTTTCCAATTAACCCGCAGGCATCGCTTACCTTTACGTCAAAGACAAGTCTCTTTCTGTCGATTTCCACAAGTTCACATACACAAGTTGCACGAAGACCGATTGGAGTTGCACTCGTATGGGCGATATCAAGCTTCGTTCCAACTGTAGTAAGTCCTTCGTCGAGCTTTCCATCCAATAATTCCACTGCTGTCTGTTCGATAAGAGCAATCATCGCTGGAGTTGCATAGACAGGTAATAAGCCACTTCCAACAGTAGCAGCGGTATTTTGTTCTGTCACTAACTCTGATTTTTCTGCTTTCATTCCTAATTTTAATTCTGCCATTTTAAGTCACCCTTTCTTTCATAACTGGATAAGCATAAATAGTAATGAAAATTTACTCTCATTCTACTTACCTTTCTATTTTTGTTTTATCTTTGTCTAATATCGTCATAACTTTTAAATTTTAACACATTTTTATAGGGGATGCAACTAGTCAGTTTTTTATTTTTTTTGTCAGAAAATTTAAGGTTTATAATTGCTTTAAGGAGGGAGGAGGGGGAGAGATGGAGAGATGCGGAGAGACGCGGAAAGAGGAGGCAGGTATATGCCCCTCAAACACGTTCGTTCCCACGATTTTTCGACAT
>JAUUSJ010000287.1 GCA_030841965.1 Blautia sp. | reverse complement strand
ATAAAAGTTAAAATGCCGTATTTATGCGGCTTGTGGCGTTTCGCAAACACCTATTGAAAATAAAATGAAAAGGAGAATTTGCAAGATGCCATTATCAAATGATTTTTTATGGGGAGGAGCAGTTGCGGCAAACCAGTTTGAAGGCGGATGGAATGAGGGCGGTAAAGGAATCAGTGTTATAGATGTGATGACAGGTGGAACACATGAGAAGATGCGGGAGATTACAAACGGAATTGAAGCAGATAAATATTACCCGAACCATAAAGCGAGTGATTTTTATCATGAATACAAGAGTGATATTGCGCTGATGGCGGAGATGGGATTCAAATGTTTTCGTACAAGTATCGCATGGACCCGCATTTTTCCAAGCGGGGATGAGACAGAACCGAATGAAGAAGGGCTGAAGTTCTATGATGATATGTTCGATGAACTTTTGAAATACGGAATCGAACCGTTTTACTTAATCTCAAATACTGATAGAAAGGGGCTTTGAAGACTTCATCACGGTTGCGGTGTTCAAAAAGTGTTCAAACGTTTGTCGCATACAAACGTGAAATTGTCGATTTCTTTACATTGATAAAGTTCAATTTATCTCTCAATTCATAATTTTCTCTTCAAGTAAATTACCCACATGCTTTGTTTCAAAGAACATTTCTCTATTTATAACAACAATTATAATTGTCGCAATAACAACAAAAATAGTTTGTATACATTTTGTTTCAGGAGTCATGTTTATCTTTTCCTGCATAATATTTATAAACAAATGAAAAATAATTGTTGCAAGCATACTTCTGTTATTCTTTACATATACCCATGTCTGAAGGAAATCAAGTGGTATCACGCTAAGAAGAAAGTTAATCACATACATGATTCCCATCTCTTTAAGTCCATACTGGTACGTTCCAGGTATCCAGAATAATGGCACATGCCACAAAGACCAGATACATCCAAAGATGATAGACTCC
This sequence comes from Blautia sp., assembly GCA_030841965.1. Classification (GTDB taxonomy): domain Bacteria; phylum Bacillota; class Clostridia; order Lachnospirales; family Lachnospiraceae; genus JAUUSJ01. The sequence goes on along the minus strand of JAUUSJ010000287.1, from coordinate 1,690 downwards.
TTAAACCAGCTGTTGTATGCACCAACAGCATCCTCTCCATAACCTCTCCAACCCAACTCCTCTATGCAGGATGCCAACAAAATTGTAAGAAATGCAGACGTACCACCTATAGAAAATGAAAAGTCTTCTGTAAATGAAAACTGATTTATACTGCCGCCAAATAATACTGATGTACCGATTGAAGCCGTCACTATCACAGCAAATATCAGCACTGCAATTAATATATATTTAGGTTTTATTCTATAAAACCCAATCAGCTTCTTCTTAAAGTCATTAATGAGTGCTTTATTCTTAGACGTAAATACAGTTACTACGGCAACCACGGCAGGTGAAACCAAGCCAAGAAACATTCCAAGATAAAGCCCCGTCCCTTCATTAAGTAAAATTGCAAATAGCCACCAGAACCAAGTGCAGGCAAATGTAATCAAATAGAATCTGACCGGTCGATATATATACTTTTCCATGACTACACCTCAGTCTCTACAATCACAAGCTCACTCTTTATACCATTGAACTCAATGTAATTGTCTGCTTCGGCATCTGAAAAGTCATCAACCTTTTTGCCCTGTCTCTCATAATAAATATGAGTTGCTATTCCCTTTTTTGTGCTTCTAAATCTATAATCTGCAGGAAGTGTAAGTCTTGATGTTGCTGACAACTGATTAATCTCAAGCGCACCCTCATGTGATAAAACACTGATCTGCATATCAAGATTTGAATCTATCTCAATTTCACTTTTATTTCCCTGAAGGGTAACTTCGCTAATTTTGCCATTTACCTCAATATGTTCATTTTCTATATCAGTAATATTCAGTGTCCCTGCATTAACTGATAATTCGATTTTTCCAATATATTTTATTGGAATAAAAATAGTAATGACCAAACTCTCCTTTGCATCTGCTTCACTGGCTTCATTAAATCTGTTAAGATCAATATCGATTCGGTTTTTTATATCATCAATCTTTACTTTATAATCTGCCAGAAGATTCTTATAGACATTTGAAAACATTGCGACTTCAATTTTTTCTCCATGATATGCCTTTAAATCTACAGCATATGCTCCACCAAGCTTGATATCAAAATTCTTCTTACCATCAATATCGTATTCAGTACGACTTTCATAGATGTAATTAGACTGCTTTTTCTCTGATTTCTCATTCGAAAGTAATTCATCTACTGATATCTGGAAGAGATTTGCTATTGCCATCAGATTTGCAATATCCGGTGTTCCTGTTCCATTTTCCCACTTTGTAATGGCTTGTCTTGATACACCGATTTTCTCAGCCATCTTCTCCTGTGAAAGTCCAGCCTGTTTTCTGTAATATTTAATTTGTTCTTCTAAAGTCATTTTTCCACCTCCGTTTTCGGTTTGTTTTACTTCCTTCACAGATTAGCAAATTAACCTTTACCAAACAAGAAACATTAGCTGTCATTTCACTATTTTTCTGCTACTTTCCGTAGCAACGCCCTAAAATAAAGGTTTTTACAATGAAAACTAAATTTATCCAATCGCCAAATACCGATTTGTCTGTTTCACATTATACACAGTATAATTCCATTTCACAAAATGTTCAATCAAAAAAAGTATGCAAGATTTTTATATTTTCTTGGCATACCTCTTATTGCAGTATTTCCTTGTTCGTATTTTCGCAAACTAACGTTCCGCAAGGATGCCCAGTGCGACGGTTCC
>JAUUSJ010000051.1 GCA_030841965.1 Blautia sp. | reverse complement strand
CAGCGTATGTCGAAAAACCGTGGGAACGAACGTGTTTTTAGAGGACATATCTCCACCCTCTCTTCGCGTCTGTCTCCAATCCCCTTTTAACGTCTGTCTCCAATCCCCTCTTAACGTCCGCCTCCAATGCTCTTCGCGTTTTTCCTCAATTCTTACCCTCTGTTCCCCTTATACTAAAATTATCTAACAACCAAAACTTTACGCAACCCTTTACCGAGTTAGCATTGAAAAACTTATGTTAGAATGCTATAATACAAACTATAGAAATCCAAAAAAACAGATTTTCCAATGAAAAGACACTCTTCTATATTATAAAATATGAGAAGAGATGCAAAGGAGGCGTTTCTAGGTATATTGATAGGAATATTAAAAGGAAAGGCGATAAAAGATATTATAAAATTTTTCTAGGAGGAATAAAAATGGGTACAATTATAGTTCTTATTATCATCATTTTAATCGTAGTATTTGCGGCTCGGTCTTCTTTTAAGCATATGAAGGGAGAAGGCGGATGCTGTGGAGGAGGAGGTAGCAGTGATAAGCCAGAGAAAAAGGTTCTTGACGGTGAAAAGATTGGAGAGAAGATAGTACATATTGAAGGTATGCATTGTGACCATTGCAAAAATAGTGTTGAAAAATCAATCAATGAAATCGACGGTGCAGTGGCGAAGGTGAATTTGAAGAAAAATATTGCTGTTGTCTCTATGGACCGTGAGATTGCTGAAGATGACTTGGAATTTGCAGTCAGAAGAGCAGGTTTTAAGGTTTTGAGTATAGAGTGATAAAGAAAACATCGTTTCGGTGAAAAAGTAAAGGAGATATCGGAAAATAAATTTTTCGATATCTCCTTTTTCTACATAACAAAGTTATCTAGCCTACATACACGAACAGATAATTAACTCCATCTTTTACTCTGTCTCCAGATAGGATTGAAAGATATCTTTTGAGATATCCTTCTCAATAGAATCATACACTCCCTGAGCGCTCTTTCGGATTTCCTCTCGCAAATCGTCGGAGAGAGTGATGATTTTTGTGCCGCTTTCTTCGATAGTTGCCACACGGTCTGCAATTCTCGCGTCGGACTGCTCTCTGGCATATTCCGTAGCAGTCTTAGCGGCGGCAGTTAGAATCTCTTGCTCTCCTTTTGGAAGCTCTTTGAAAAAGTCGTCGTTTACGATTAGAGAGATAAGATGTGGCAGATGGTTTGTTTCTACTACATAGTCTTGCTGCTCATAGAGACGATTGGATACAATGACCTCATAAGGGTTTTCCTGGGCGTCAATTGTATGTTGTTGTAATCCGATATAAACTTCACTAAAGCTCATAGGAGTCGGATTTGCCTTTAGACTCTTCCAAAAATCCAGATGATAGCTATTTTCCATTGTGCGGATTTTTTGTCCCTTAAAATCTTCAAATTTCGAGATGGCTTTATTCGTGCTCATAACGCGAAAACCTTGGTCTGCCATTCCGAGAAGATGATAGCCGCCTTTTGTGTAGACATTGCTGATTAATTGATAAAACTCTGGGTCATCTAGTTTCTTGCGGCAGTCCTCGAGGGAGTCAAATACGCAGGGCAAGTCAAAAACGGCCAGGTCTGGCATAAAGGTTACCTGCGGTGCAGTATTTTGTACGACGAAGGGAATATCCCCGTCAGCGCAAGTCTCCAAGAGGTCTCTGTCGCCGCCCAATGTGGAATTAGCGTATACTTGAATTTTCATTTTGCCCTCGCTGAGTCGGTCTACTTCGTCGGCAAATTTTTCGGAGAAAATCTGAGTGACGGTATCTTCTGGACTCGCCGTGGCGAGTGGCCATGCATAGCGCTGAGTATCGCCCTCATCCGAAGCTGCACATCCTGTAAAAAATAAGACAGAGGTTAACGTGAGTACAGTTATCGTACAGAGGAGGCGGTGTATTTTCAAATTGGATTTCAAAATATGATTTTGTATTTTTGATTTTTGAAAAATTATATTTAATATTTTCAATTTCATCTCCTCCTAATATCTATAATAATGCCAGTGAAATCGCTGGGACAAATGTGATAAGAAGCAGCGCCACCAGAAAATATCCAATCATCGGCATTGCTTTTTTGGCAATCGTCATGACTGGAACGTCGGTTAATGAGCTGGCGACAAATAGGTTGACGCCAATCGGTGGTGTGACGAAGCCGACGGCAAGGTTTACGACCATGATAACACCGAACTGAATTGGGTTCATTCCGAGATTTGTTATAATCGGAAGAAGAATCGGTGTCAGAATTAAGATAGCTGGTGTCGTATCCATAACCATACCTACAATCAAGAGGAAGATATTAATAATCAGGAGAATGATAATCGGACTCTTGAAGTTTTGGCTGATAAAACTGCTGACTGTCTGGGGAACCTGCATTAATGTCAGAACCCTCGAGAAAGCCGTGGACGTCGCCAAAATAAATAAAATTGGCGCAAATGTCTTGATAGATTCTTTGAGGATATCCCAGATATCTCGGATACGGATACTCTTGTAAACAAAAAGGCTGATAAATAGTGCATAAAATACAGAGATTACTGCTGCCTCGGTTGGGGAGGCAACTCCACTATAGATACAGCCGAGAATGATTACTGGGCTTAAAATGGCAAAAAAGCTTTCTTTTACGACATTAAATAACCCTTTTTCATGTAGTCGATTCACTTCGCTGTTAATCTTTTCTTTGTCCTCGCCGTTTCGCTTACAGTATAAAATGGCGTAAAACATCAAGAGTCCGCCTATCATCAATCCCGGGATGATTCCAGCTAAAAATAACTCACTCACCGAGGCACCGGAAGCCATGCCGTACATGATGAAGGGGATACTTGGTGGGATAATGACGCCGAGTCCTCCAGCGACAGCGACGATGGCGGTGGTAAAAGTGATGTCATAGCCAAGTCCTGTCAAGATGGGAATGGTCATACTTCCGACAGCGGCGACTGTGGCGGGAGCAGAGCCAGAAATCGCACCGTAAAATAGACAGGTGACGATGACGGCACATGGCATACCTGCGGTTAGTTTTCCGAGAAAATATGCAAAAATATCAAATAGTTTTCTGGATATTCCACCCTTTGCCATAATGATTCCAGATAGCACGAACATAGGGACGGCGAGCAGAGGAAAGGAATCTAATCCTCCGAACATGGCACGGATTAAATATTTTGCACCGACTGTAAAGGAAGGGTCGAATATGGACGGAAGGACAGAGGTGATTCCAAGAATAATAGATACTGGAATCGCAATGACGAGTCCAATGATAAAAATAATAAATAAAAGATAGACTGGCATTTACTTACACCTCCTTACCTGAGTCTTTGATATTATTAATACGGTTGTCAACGCCTGTATTTGCCTCGATAAAGGATTCTGGCGTATTGCGTTCTGGATGGGCTGGGTCAAAGACCTGTTCTCCCCTTGCAACTCGAAACTCAATAATCCAGCGCTGTAAAATGCGAAAAGCGACAAGAATAAAAGAGACAAGGGGTGCCGCCTGAACATAGTACATAGGAATTCCACATGCCGGCGATACTTGTCCGCTAGAGACAGCTGACATCATATAGGAGTAGGCAAATGGAATCATATATAGAAAAAAGATAAGCTCAATCGTGTGGTTGACAACTTTCAAAATTGCCTTTACTCGCCGGGGAAATACGGCGACGAACTGTTCGATTTTGATGGAAATACATTTTTTGCTACAATAACTGACGCTTAAAAATCCGCACCAGATAAAAAGATAACGGGTTAGCTCTTCAGACCATGTAAGCGACATGCCAAAGGCATAGCGGCATAGTACCTGAATTCCCATAATAAAAGTCATACCAATTAAAAAGAGAATAAGAAGAAATTCTTCCAGATTTTCATCTAACCAATGTAATGCTTTTTTCATCTCTTCCTCCTAAATAAATAAACTAGATTGTTTTTAAGGAACTAGGTGACATGCCAAAGTCCCAAATAGCAACGAAAAATTCTAGCTGCCAAAAGCCTGTAAGGACTTTCAGGCAGCCAGAAAATCAATTATTTTCTATAATGCGTTATGAAGTAATCCAAGAACAGTGCTTAAATCATTGACGCCCATCTGTCCAGGAGCGGAAGCTTTCTTTGCTGCTCCAAAAGTAAGGGCAGAGCCAAATACCTCTCCGCAGAGACGGCTGATTACACCAGTGCCTGCCATGGACATCGTGATGATTGGACGGTCTGCATGTTCTGAAGCCATTTCCTCTGTGGCTGCAAGAAGAGTGAGGACATCTTTTTTATTCTGTGGCATAACGGCAATCTTTGGAATATCCGCACCCAATTCCTGCATCTTGCAAAGACGGCTTACGATTTCTTCTTTTGCTGGAGTTTTGAAAAAATCATGGTTGGAAGCGACTACCTTTACACCGGCATTATGAGCGCCCTCGATAATCTCTTTTACGACTTCATCTCCAGTAAATACTTCCACATCCACTAAATCCACATATCCTGACTGGGCAGCCTTGATATTAAGCTCGGCATAGGCAGCGTTTTCAATCGCTTTCTCGCCGCCCTCCTTGGAGGTACGGAAAGTCATAAGAAGTGGGATATCTCCCAAAGCTTCTCTTAAGTCCTTTAATACATCCAATACCTTGTCAAACTCAAATACATTTTCAAACCAGTCGACGCGCCATTCTACGACATCTACAGGAATAGAATCAAAGGTTTTCGCCTCGGCGATGATATCTTCTTTTGTTACTCCGACAATCGGTACACAGATTTTAGGGATGCCTGCGCCGATTTCAATATTTCTAACACGAACTGTATTCATAATATAATCCTTTCTTATCTTATCTGATATGATGATATCAGGGTTAAAAGGTCGAAAAGTTTTTTGACCTTTCACCTCTGGTATCACGATATGATTTTTAAATTTTATCTCAATATCTTTAGTATACTCAATTATTCCGATTTTGCAAGCTCAAGCATTTTTGCATAGCGAAGATTTACAAATATACCGAGCAGTACGCCGATGGCAGTTAGGACGATATTCATAGTCATAACGCCCGATGGAGTCATCTTAGAAGCTGCGGTGAGAATCGTATAGTTGCAAAGGGAGGATGCAATCATAACGAGCGCTGTGACCGTACCTTTGATTTTTGGGAAGAGCATATTGCATACGGAGGTTACAATCTGGAGAAGTCCGCCTGCTCCTGCCCAACCGATGACAAAGGCACCGACAATGCAGAGCATCTGAGATTTTACCGTGAGCACTAAAATCATTGTCACAAGACAGATGGCAGGGTAAGCCATGATAAAACGCACGTCTTTGATTTTGCGGGTGAGAAGCGCAGTGACGATAAGTGCCAATAGCGTTCCCATGGAGTAATAAGTCTGCATAATGGATGGGTCTGCCCAGCCGACTACTTCCTTTGCGAAGTTCTGTGCACAGTTAAGCCATAACTGGAAAGTTCCTGTACAAGTGAAACCGATGATAATCATAGCGACAGACTCGATGGAGAAATGAGTTTTCTTTAAGCTCTCGATGAGACCCTCATTTTTCTCTTTCTTTGCATCGGTATCTGGAAGTGGAGCAAAAAGGATAAGTACAGCTAATACGAGATAGCAGATACCGCAGACATAGAATAATGGGTTATAGGATGTAAGTCCTGCCGCAGTTGTCGTCACAGCGATTCCAAGTACAAATGGAAGGAGCATCTGGGAAATGGCAATGAAGAATTTAATTCCCATGGTAGCAACGCCAGGAGCGGAGTAAAATATCTCGGAAACTGCTGGATAAATGCCTGTATCGAGGAAGGAGTTTGCGATACCACCGAGGATTGCGCATACATATGCAATCTGGTATCCACCGTTTGCTCCTGCGTTAAATGCCAGGGCGAGTCCGATTAAGTAAATAGCGTAGGACGCTCCGCCGATAAGGCAGGAAATTCGACGCCCAAGTTTGTCTGATAGAGGTCCAGCAAATGGAAGGGCGATAAGACGTCCAAGACCTAAAGCTGCTGAGATTGCCGTGATTGCCATTGCCTCCACGCCCCAGCTTGCAGCTAATGCATCTTTGATGACAGCCTGTCCTAAGACGGAGCAGCCGACACCGTGAATAAAATAGTTTAAGTACAAAATGAGTGCACTAGGTAAATATTTCTTGTTCATTGCTAATTTTCTCCTATAGATTTTTATCTTTGTTTTTGTATTTGTCAGTTTTTTGTTTCTATCTATTTTGTCACAAACATTAGAAACGCAACGCTCATTGTTAAAAAACTAACAATTAGTATGTTTATATTTTAACAAGGCTTGTAGATAATTTCCAATGCCAATATAGGCGAAAATTGATGCATTTAGGCTATTAAAATGGTATAATTAATTAGATTAATGTTGAGAGGTAAAATGGGCTTAAAATGGGCTATATACAAATGAGGAGGTATTTATGACGCTTAATCAACTATATTATTTTCAGATGATTGCAAAATACGAAAATTATCGCAAGGCGGCGGAGGAATTATATATTTCCCAGCCATCGCTAAGCCGCTCTATCGCTTCTTTGGAGAATGAGCTTGGAGTTCTTCTTTTTGAGAAAACCGGGAGGGGAATTCGACTGACAAAAGGTGGACAATTATTTTTTGAATACGCAAAACGGATTACGGATGAATGTGATATTGTGAAAAATAAAATGAAGGAGCTTGCGAGCGATGGAGGGAAAATTGATATCGGCTATGTATTTCCGCTTGCGAGCCATTATATTCCTAAGAAAGTAAGAAATTTTCTAAATAAAGAGGAAAATAAAAACGTAACCTTTAATTTTTTTCAAAATCATACGAGCGCCATCGCCAAGAAGATTAAGACGGGAGAGTTGGATGTGGGGTTTGGAGGTTATATGGAGAGAGAAGATTTTGTGTTTTTTCCTATTTTAAAAAACGAGATGGTGCTTATCACGCCAAAGGAGCATGAGTTGGGGAAAAAGGACAGTGTGTCTATCCAGGAATTGAATCATTATCCAGTTATCGGGTATGACAGAGAATCTTGGCTTGGAAATTATACGAAGCATTTGTATCAGCGACTTTCCCTGCATCCCAATATTGTGGTGGAATGTCCAGATGAGCATTCGATTGTCGCGCTTGTCAGCGAGGACTTTGGCATCGCGTTAGTGCCGAGAATTGAGGAAGTCGATGAGAGCCGTGTCATGATTCATAAATTAGATGATATTGATTTGGTGCATCAGACCTTTATGTTCTGGGAGAGAGAGCGCTATCAGTTGCCGGCGGTGAAGAGATTTATTGAATATATGAAAGAGGGGGAAGATTGATACTTTTTTTGCATTAAAACATATCAAAAAAGATATTTTACGTTATTATTTTAACGGTATATAATAAAAATGTCACAAACAGAAGAAATGCCTTACGCCGATAAGAGATGATAAGGAGGATTTATGAAAACAAAGTATTCTAAGATTTTTGAACCTTTAACAATAAAAAGGACAACCATCCGTAACCGTATTGCCATGACTCCGATGGGAACCAATTATGGTGAGACGAGCGGTGAGATGAGTAACCGTCATATGAACTATTATTCTTTGCGTGCGAAAGGTGGAGTTGGCTTAATCATTTTAGAAAATGCTAACGTAGAATATCCAGTAGGCTCCAATGGAACGAGCCAGATTCGAATTGACCACGACAGTTTTATGCCTCGCTACTATCAATTAGTGGAGAATCTTCACAAAAACGGTGCAACTGTGGCAATTCAGATTAACCATGCGGGAGCTTCTGCGTCCTCGGCGAGAACGGGAATGGAGACAGTATCATCTTCCAATATTCCGACAAAGGAAGGGGGAGAAATCCCACGTCCGATGACAAAGGAAGAAATTCTTCATACCGTCAAAAAATACGGGGAGGCTGCAAAGCGTATCCAGACGATTGGATTTGACGCAGTTGAGATTCACTGTGGACATTCCTATTTGATGAGCCAGTTTATTTCTCCATATTATAATAAGAGAACGGATGAATTTGGTGGTTCCGTGGAAAACCGTCTTCGTTTTCCTCGTATGGTATTAGAAGAAGTGAGAAGACAGGTGGGACCATGGTTCCCGATTATCGTGCGTATTTCTGCCGAGGAGAGAGTGCCAGGCGGAAACACATTGGAGGATACATTAGAATATCTTACTTATATTGATGAATTTGTGGATATGTATGATGTATCTTGTGGATTGAATCCATCGCTCCAGTATCAGATTGATTCTAACTATATGCCAGATGGCTGGCGCTCCTACCAGGCACGTGCCGTGAAAGAGAAATTTAAAAAGCCAGTTATCAATGCGGGAAATTACCGAGACCCTAAGATAGTGGAGAAGGTTCTCGAGAGTGGGGACGTGGATATGGTCGGCATGGGACGAGGATTGATTGCTGACCCAAATTGGGTTTTAAAAGTCCAAAACAGCGAGGAAGATATGCTCCGCAAATGTATTTCCTGTAATGTGGGATGTGCGGGAAACCGTATTGGAGTCAATCGCCCAATTCGCTGTACGGTAAATCCAGCTGTGCCAGAGGGTGATATTTATAAGAAGTTAAGAGTAAAGAAAAACTGTAATGTAGTCGTTGTCGGCGCGGGAACAGCGGGACTTGAGGCGGCATGTACGGCGGCGGAGGTCGGATGTAATGTATTCGTGCTGGAAAAGAAGGACCATGTGGGAGGACTTTCTACTTTTATCTCGGACCTTCCAAGCAAGAGCCGTATGAAGGATTTTCCAATTTATCTGGAAAAACGTGCGAAGAAGTTAAGGAATCTCTACTTATTCTTAAATACAGAAGCAACGGTTGAAAAGATAAAAGAGTTCAAGCCAGATATCGTCGTAAATGCGACAGGCTCCGTGCCATTGACGCCACCAATACCAGGACTTCAAGAAAATATTGCTGAGGGGAATGTGGCGACGATTTTCGATATGATTAATAATCTAAACGCAGGCAAATACCCAGATGATTTTTGCAAAGGCAAAAAGGTTGTCGTTATGGGAGGCGGCTCTGTAGGACTCGATGTCATTGAGTACTTTGCACCAAGAGGAGCAGAATGTTCGATTGTTGATATGCTACCACAGATTGGTATGACTGCCGACCCAATTACAAAATGTTCAATGAGGGAGACCCATGATAAGTACGGAGTAAAGGAATATGTGGATACTGCCCTTGTGGAAGTAAAGAAAGATGCTTTTGTTGTAAAGACAAAAGAGGGAGAGTTAAAGGAGCTTCATTTTGACCTTGGATTTAACTGTCTGGGAATGAGAGCCAATAATCCAATTCTTCCAGCCCTCGAGGAGGCATTTGGAGATACCGATACTTATGTGTATCCAATTGGCGATTCCATCCGTGCGCGCCGTATTATGGAGGGAACGATGGAAGGAAGAGCAATCTTAAACGTGCTTGAAAACAGAGGATTTTTAGACCCATTTGATGAGCTTTAATTAAGAAGACAATGATTTTAGATAAATGATAGAAAAGAGGAAATTACGATGCCAAATATTACAGGACATACAGAATTAGTTGGGTTAATGGCTTACCCAATTCGTCATACACAGTCACCAACTACACATAATCTTGCATACGATAAAAATGGAGATGATGTTATTCAGCTTGCTTTTGAGGTTGATAATGATTCTCTCGAAGCCGCAGTAAATAGTATCCGCGCATTAAAAATGCTCGGTTCCAATATTTCCATGCCAAATAAGACGGTCGTTCACAAATATCTCGAGGAAGTAGACGAGGCTGCAAAGCTTTGCGGTGCTATCAATACCGTTGTGAATACGAGAGACGAGAATGGACAGGTTACAGGTAGATTAAAAGGATATAATACGGACGGTATGGGCTACTGGCAGGGAGTGAAAGAAGAAGGAATTGATTTTAAGGGAATGAAGATGGTTCTAATCGGAACAGGAGGAGCTGCGACAGCCATCGCTGTTCGCGGAGCATTGGACGGAATCGCAGAGCTTCATATTTTCAATATCAAAGATAAATTCTATGCGCGCGGCGAGGAGATTGTAGAGACAATCAATCAGAATACTTCCTGTAAAGCCACGATGAATGACCTTGCCGACTTGGAGCTTTTAAAACAGAAAATGTTAGAGGCAGATATTTTCTGCGATGCGACAGGTGTCGGTATGCATCCACTCGAGGACCTTTCTAATATACCAGATACTTCTTTCTTCCGTCCAGACCTTATCGTGACGGATACGGTGTACGCACCACGAGAGACAGTCATGATGAGACAGGCGAAGGAAGCTGGATGTACGAGAGTGTATAACGGAATGAGCATGATGCTTTTCCAGGCATTAATTGCAATTGAACTCTATACTGGAAAATCAACTGACGTGGAATATATGAAAGAAAAATTAGGAATCTAGAGAATTAGATTTCTTCCCGAATTAGAGAAGGGAATATCGGAAAATATAAAATTTATTTTCCGATATTCCCTTTTTTGTGTTTCAGTATTTAGAGAATATCTTTTAATAGGCGATATTGGCAAAAAGCTAGACTTTCTTTTGGTAATTTATAATTACTCTTAATCCAACGAAGTGTCATACCGACAAGTCCGCTCACATAAAAAGAAGTTAAAGAATCGACAGGACCTGTCTCAGACTGATTATTTTTATTCATGAATCCACACCTCTAATTACTTAATAAAGATATCATAAGGGATTTTTTGCAAAATTACAATAGAAAAAGATTGTGACGAAAGTATGAAAAAATCAAAAAAGAGACAGATTGGAGAATCTGTTTTGTCCGTGAGAAAAAAATTTTGCTATACTTTTTATTACCAGTTAGAAATCAAGTTGTTTAAGGAGAAAGGGGGCTGTATGGTTGTCCGATAAGGTTTTAGAGGAAAGGCAACAGGAGATTAATAGGATTACACAGCAATTGGACCATATGGAGCAGGAATTATTAGAAAAATACTGCGATGTCGGAAAATTTGTCCTAGAAAAAATTGAGAAAGAAAACAGGGAGATTGACCAATTGGTGGACCAGGTGATTAAGCTAAAAAAAGAGCTGATAAGAGTAAAGGGTGAGATTCGCTGTCCATACTGTTATCAGTATAATGAGCCTGCCAGTGTTTATTGCAACAGATGTGGAAAAAAATTAGAGAAGAAAAAGGAGGAAGATGATGGTACGTCAAGATAAACCAAATAAAAAACCATTATATTATTATTATATCATTGCGATATTTATTGTAATGCTATTAAATGCCTTATTATTTCCGTCCATTTTGCAGTCGGGAGTAAGGCAGGTTGGCTATAATTCTTTCCTTGAGATGGTGGATGAAGGAATTGTCAAGCAGGTAAAAATGGAGGAGGATAAAGACCGAATTATTTTTGCGACAGAAGAAAACGGGGAGGTAAGATATTATAAAACAGGAATTTTCCCAGATGAGGGATTGAGAGAGAGGTTAGAAAAGGCAGATGTAGAATTTGGAGCGGATATTCCGACACAAAATTCTCCGCTTTTATCCTTCCTTTTGACATGGATTTTGCCGATGGTATTTTTTGTAGGTGCGGGACAGCTTATGCTCCATATGATGCCAAAAAAAGGTGGAAATATGCCGGGCAATGCGATGAGTTTTGGAAAATCCAACGCAAAGATTTATGCGGAGACAGAGACGGGAAAGACGTTCGCCGATGTGGCTGGACAAGACGAGGCGAAGGAGGCATTGACAGAAATTGTAGACTTTCTTCATAACCCAGAGAAATATTCCAAAATTGGAGCAAAGCTTCCAAAAGGTGCGTTGCTTGTAGGACCTCCGGGAACTGGAAAAACATTGCTCGCAAAGGCAGATAAGATTTTGAGGGAGAATGAAGATAAATTACATGAACTTGCCAACTATCTGATTGAGAAAGAGACGATTACAGGAGAGAAATTTATGGAGATACTGAATCGTTAAGAAAAGGTGATAATTTGAATTTATTAAAAAATAAGAAACATATATGGGTTATTTTAATATATGGAATTTTTTATATTAGTTCTTTTATATATTTGGAACAAAGTAGAGTAAAACCTAATATTATTCACTGTGCATTTGATGATTTTATACCGTTTTGTGAGTATTTTATTATTCCATATGTATTATGGTACGGGTTTATTGCAGTGACTTTATGGTATTTTGCATTTCGATGCAAAGAAAGAAAAGAATATTGGCAGTTAATCGCTACTTTGGGAGTAGGAATGACAGTATTTATTATTGTTTCTTTTGTATATCCAAATGGACAGGAACTGCGGCCAGCATTGGAGGGAGAGAACTTTTTTATTCAGGCGGTAAAGATATTGTATTGGATTGACACACCGACTAATATTTTTCCGAGTATGCATGTTTTTGATGCGGTGGCATGTGGCGTTGCTATTTTAAAAAATGATGATTGTCGAAAAAATAAAATACTGACTTGGGGTACGGGAATCCTCACTGTTTTGGTTATTCTGTCTACGATGTTTTTAAAACAGCATAGTGTAGTTGATGTTATTTCGGCATTGGCATTATACGTCTTATGTTATCAAATATTTTATAAAGTCGTACCGAAGTATGAGAGACAGATTGCTAGGTTGGTGACGAGGGAAGAAGTACTGACGATACCGAATATTCTTAGTATGTTTCGACTGATACTGGCTGTCCTTTTCTTAGGGATATATCAAAGATATGGTGGGATGGAAGAAAAAAGGAATGTACTGGTGAGCATTTTGATTTTGTCGGGGATAACGGATTTTTTAGATGGCAAGATTGCCAGAAAATTCGATATGGTAAGTGAAGTCGGTAAAATCATAGACCCCATAGCAGATAAGGTGACACAGGGCGTTTTATTGATTTGTTTCTTTTCAAAATATGAATTGGCGAAAGGGGTATTTTTATTATTTCTAGTCAAAGAATGTTATATGGCTGTGATGGGAGCAAAGACGGTGATAAAGGTCAAGGAGAATGAGGGCGCCAGATGGTATGGAAAGATTAATACGATTGTATTTTATGCAACGATGGCAGTTCTCATCTTCTTCCCAAATATCCCAAAAACAATGGCTGATTTGCTGATTTTATGTTGCGGAGGCTGTATGCACGCCATTACTATATTCTGCAAAAAGACAAAATGAAGCCAATCAAGGATAAGAAAATGGGAGGGAAAAAACCAGGTTATTATGATACAAAATATGCGAGAGGGATTTTTAGAAAAGATGAAACTGCCTAAATTTCTAGGAGAAAATAATGATAGGAGGATTATAAATGAGTAGTTTATCACATACAGCAACGAGAAAGGCATATGAAGTGGCGATAGATGGTGTACTGAAATATGTAAATAGAGATAGGGAAAAAAACTTATTGAAATTGGTAGATATTTCTGAGAGATTTCTGGGAAACAGATTTCGACAGGAAATCTATGATACGGCGAGAGAATTGATTCAGGATAAGGATGGAAAATGGATGCAGTTTTTATACAGAGCTTTGGATGAGTTGAATCCGAATATCGTAAAAATGAATGCTCTAAATTTTGGATTTGAGGCTGCGTTTAGTGGTTTTAGAAAAGCAAAGGAAATAGCAAAGGAAAATGACTGTAACATTCCATGGATTATCCTGATGGACCCTACAAGTGCCTGCAATCTTCACTGTACGGGATGTTGGGCGGCGGAGTACGGTCATCAGATGAATTTATCGTATGAAGAACTGGATTCGATTATTACGCAGGGAAAAGAATTGGGAATATATTTTTATATGTATACAGGCGGAGAGCCTCTTGTCAGAAAAAAGGATATAATAAGGCTCTGTGAGAAGCATTCGGACTGTGCATTTCATGCATTTACAAATGGAACATTGATTGACGAAGAGTTCTGTAAAGATGTGGTGAGAGTCGGTAACCTGAGCTTTTCATTAAGTATCGAGGGATTTGAGGAGGTTAATGACGGCAGAAGGGGAGACGGAGTTTACCAAAAGCTTATGGATACGATGGACCTTATGAAAGCGTATGGATTGCTTTTTGGAACGTCTATCTGTTATACGAGCTAGAACGTGGAGGTAGTAACTTCAGATGAGTTCTTGGATATGTTGATTGAAAAGGGCGTGCGCTTTACATGGTATTTTCACTATATGCCGGTCGGAAATGATGCCTCAGTAGAGTTATTGCCGACAAAAGAGCAGAGGGAATATATGTACCATCGAGTTCGACAGATACGCAGTATGGAAGGTGGAAAGCCTATTTTTGCAATGGATTTTCAAAATGACGGGGAATATGTAGGAGGATGTATTGCAGGCGGAAAAATTTATTGCCATATCAATCCGAATGGAGATGTAGAGCCATGTGTATTTGTTCATTATTCCAATGCGAATATCCGCGAGAAGAGCCTATTAGAATGCTTCAAGCAGCCAATCTTTCAGGCGTACAAAGAAGGACAGCCATTTAACGAGAATCATCTAAGACCTTGTCCGATGTTGGAAAATCCTGAGTTTCTAGCCAAAATGGTAGAGAAAACCGGGGCAAAATCGACAGATATGCAGTCGCCGGAGGATGTAAATCATTTATGCGAAAAATGTATACCATATGCAGAAAGCTGGAAAACATCGGCGGATACCTTATGGGCAGCAGGAGAAAGCAAAAGATTTGGAAAAAATAAATAAAAAATGGCTAAGGTCAGGAATTTTTTTGTTATTGCTTGGAATCGTGGCATTTCGATTTCGGTATTATTTGAGGGATGGTTTTCATGAGATAGCAATGATCTCGATATCCGAGAAGGTGGGGATTTTTTTGGCATCTGCGGGATATATGCTATTCGAGGGGATGTCTGTCAAACGATTAGCGAAGGTTTTTCACACAGATATAAAATGGAAAACGGGTGTCGGATGTTCCTATTATAGTAGTTTCATAAGAGTAGTGACATTCGGCGCTGGGGCGGGGCCAGCAGAAATTTATTATCTTATGAAGGAAGGAATGCAACCTGCATATGCTTTTGATGTAAGTTTAATTCAGTATCTTTGCCAGAAACTCGCTGTTACCTTTATGGGTGCAGCGAGTTTGGTGATTCTTTTTCAGAGGGTGGAAGATATCATTGGAGGGTATAGAAAGTATTTTGTATTGGGAGTTGGTATGGCTGTCGGGATAACGGTCGGTATTATATTGGTTTTATTGTCAAAGAAGACGGCGGATGGGGTGTTTTGGATTTTAGATTGGGTTGGGAGAAAGAGAGAAAATTGGGTGAGGAAGATAGAAGACTGGAAGAAGCAGATTACTCTCGCACAAGAAGGGGTGAGGGAAATACTTCGCGAGAAAAAAGTTTTGGCAGAAGTACTTGGATGGAATGCTATGAAATATTTTTGCTGGTTTTGTGTTCCGTATCTTGTTTATGGGGAGAATGATTTTGGGTTTTTATTTATATCTATGGGGTTTATGGCGATTGCAACTGTAATGGCTTCTGTAATTCCAGTGCCGGGGGGATATGGAGCGAATGAGTTTATGCAGTTTTTATTATTTGAGCCGGTGCTTGGGGAGGGGAAAACGGTATCGGTTATAATATTGTACTGGGTGGTGACGAATATTATTCCGGCTTTGATTGGAGGAGGGGTTGCGGTTTTGCATAGGAGGAAGGGGTGAGATGAAAAGAAGGGATAGGGGATAGACGCAAAGAGAGGTAGGGGACAGACGCAAAGAGAGATAGGAGATATGTCCTCGAAAAACACGTTCGTTCCCACGGTTTTTCGACATACGCTGATTTTTGTCGCTTCCCGCAAACTCGCACCGTTGGTGCTCAGACAGTGCTCCAGCGACAAAGCTAAGTATATCGAAAAACCGCTCCACTCTCTATCGTTTTTCGAGGACATATCTCCTACCTCTCTTTGCTGTGTACTGGCAAAACTCTATAAGAATTTGAAATTTTTTTATGAGAGTAGCTATTATACAGATTTTTTATAGTTTCAATATGAGTTTTATGTTTTTTTACTGAAAATTTTGTGTTATCATCGTAACTCCAGGTGTGTTCTTACAGGTATTTTCGATTCTTTTGATTTTTCAACTGTAACTTTAAGTTGCTTTTACAGGCGTTTTTGATTCTTTTGATTTTTTAGCCGCAACTTTAGGTGTGTTCTTACGGGCGTTTTCGATTCTTTTGATTTTTCAACTGTAACTTTGAGTATGTTCTTACAGGCGTTTTGCGTTATTTTGATTTTTTAGCTGTAACTATAGATGTATTTTTACGGGTATTTTGTATTATTATAATTTTTCAGCCGTAACTCTAGGCATATTCTTACAGGTATTTTTTATTCTTTTGACTTTTTGACTGTAATTCAAGGAATGTTTTTACAGATATTTTCTATCTCTTTGTTTCACTGAGCTATCGTCTTTGAGGCAAGAAAAAGACTGTGAAGGAGACAAAATATGGGATTAACTAACAGATATAGTTTTATATCAATGTATACGGTTGAGGAAAGTTTCTCGAAATTGTCAAAATATTGTTGCATTAATAAGAATATTGAAAAGTGTATAGTAAGTCATAAGTTGCACTGTATTTACATGACTTACAACTATGTTTCTGGCATAATGTATTAATTCAACAGAGTCATTACACAGTTTATCAATTTGTTCATCGTTCTATAGTATGCATACAGATTATAGTGCGTTGACTAATCGGCATTGTACTTTTCCGCCTTCATCATCTAAAATGTATTTAAAAGCAAAGAAATAGAAAATTTTGTTGATACAAATACAATATGAATTCAGGAGGTTATGAAAATGGAAATGATGACATTGCATAATGGAGTACAGATGCCGGTGGAGGGATTTGGAGTGTTTCAGGTACCAGATGCGGCTGTTTGCAAGCAGGCTGTTTTGGATGCGATTCGGACTGGATATCGTCTAATTGATACAGCGGCTCTGTATATGAATGAAGAGGCTGTGGGAGTAGCGGTAAAAGAAGCGATTGATACGGGACTGGTAAAAAGGGAAGAACTTTTTATTACTACGAAGCTGTGGGCGGATAGCGCTTCTTACGAGGGCGCAAAGAAAGCGTTTGAGATATCCATGCAGAAACTGGGACTTGACTATTTGGATTTGTACTTGATTCATCAACCTTACGGTGATGTGTACGGTGCATGGAAAGCCATGGAGGAACTTTACAGAGAAGGAAAGGTAAGAGCCATTGGCGTTGCAAATTTCTATAGAGGAAAATTCACGGAGTTTGCGGAGATTGTAGATGTAAAACCTATGGTAAATCAGATTGAGCTTCATCCGTTCTATACACAGTATCAGGCAATCGCAGAGATGAAGGAATACGGCTGTATGCCGCAGGCATGGGGACCGTTGGCGGAAGGAAAGCATGGAATCTTTACGCATCCGGTTTTGAGTGAAATCGGTGCAAAATATGGCAAGACAGCTGCTCAGATTGCTCTTAGGTGGAATGTACAGCGTGGAGTATCCATCATTCCAAAATCGGTTCATAAGGAACGCATGGAGCAGAACATTGATATCTGGGATTTTGTACTTTCCGATGAGGATGTAAAGAAAATCGATGAGCTGGATCTTGGGCATAGTGAAATCATTGATCATAATGAACCGATGGTGGTGAAATATATCCTTTCAGCCAAAATGGATGCATAAAAGAGTGGCTGTTCTATGGAGGTTGCTATGCCAAGAAAAAAGTATTTGAAATTTATTACAGTATGTGAATATCAGGTATAGAGAGAAGGTGAATACAATGAAGCGCCTGTTTATGATATTTCTTTTGGTTCTCCCGATTGCTTTTAGCGTAGTAGCTTGTGGTCAGGCGAACGGCATGATATGGATGCCTGTGAAAGATACCTTTACTATGCCCTGCAGGACTTTTTCGGTGGGAAGGTATAAGGGTGGAGAGATAAAGGAAGAACAATAAATAGGAGGATAATACGATGTCAACAGGACTACAGGAGGAAGATGAATATGAAGGGAACTAAAATTTTGGCTAGGATGTTGGCGCTGTTTCTGGCAGTTTCTGTAACGGCCTGCGGGCGTTTGGAGACTCAGGAACAGGATACTCCGTCAGAGACAACTGCACAGGAAACAGAAAGCATAGAGACCGCAGATACAGCGGCGAACCTTTCTGGTCGTGTTACGGCGGGAACCGAAGAATACCGGGGGTTTCTGATGGATAATGTTCTCCACTCGGAAAATGACGGAGACATTCATTATCATATTTATGTCCCAGATAGCTACGATGGAAGCAAACCGTATGCCTTATTTGTTACACTACCTGGATACGAAGGGCTGTATTTTCAGGGCATGGGCGTGAACCTGGAATCAGAAGAATGTGAAAGGTGCGTCAGTGATGCGCTTTCCGTTGGATACCGACTGATTGATACGGCGTCTGCCTATGAAAATGAGGAGGGCGTTGGAGCCGCTGTTAAAAAATCTGGCATCCCACGTGAAAAATTATTCATTACTACGAAGCTTTGGGTGCAGGATGCCGGCTATGAAGGAGCAAAAAGGGCGGCTGAGGCTTCTATGAAGCGGCTAGGCGTTGATTACCTGGATTTGTATCTAATCCATCAGCCGTTCGGGGATTATTACGGCGCATGGCGAGCCATGGAAGAAATGTATCAGGAGGGAATCCTCCGTGCCATCGGGGTCTGTAACTTCGATGAGGCCCGTCTGGTGGATTTATGTGCGAACCACGAAATACATCCAGCGGTCAACCAGGTGGAAATTCATCCGTTTTATCAGCAGGCTTCCGCTATTCAAACCATGAAGCGTTACAAGGTACAGCCGGAGGCATGGGGTCCCCTTTCCGAGGGGCAGCGCAATATCTTCCGGCATCGTCTTCTGAGCAAAATCGCTGCTAGGTATGGAAAGAGTACAGCGCAGATCATTTTACGGTGGCATATTCAAAGAGGAGTCGTTGTCATTCCCAAATCTGCCCGCAAGGAGCGGATGGAGGAAAATCTGAATATCTGGGATTTTACCCTTGACAATAAGGACATGGATGCGATTGCATCGCTGGATATTGGACATAGTGAGATTATCAACCACTATTCGGCTTGTACGGCAAAAGCCTTAAATGCTATGAGAATCCACGCATAAAACGAAAGGAAACAAAGAATTATGAAAAGAAAAATTGCGTTTGTATTAGCTGCCGCATTAATGCTTGGGCTGACAGCCTGCGGAGCAACGAATGACACAGACAGTACCAACAATTCATCTGTTCAGACAGAAATCAGTACACAGGATTCGCAGGATAACGGAGATAACACGACAGAGGGCGTTGACAATGCAGAGAACGAAGGAAAAGGAAAGGTTTTGATCGCCTATTTTGCATACAGTGAAAATATGGGAGATACTAGCGGTATGAGTGTTGATGCAATCACTTCTGCCAGCGTGGGACCGACCGACAATACAGAAGGAAACCTTCAGATAATGGCACAGGTCATTCAGGAAAATACGGGAGCGGATGTCTTTCACATCGTCGTATCCGACTCCTATGACCCAGAATACAATGTCATGCTTGACCGAGCCGTTGAAGAAATTGAGAATAATACACTTCCTGCATTGACGAACAGTATCGAAAATTTGGAACAGTACGATGTGGTCTATCTGGGAACCCCTGTGTGGGATGGCGTTTTGCCACAACCGGTGGTAACATTCCTGACGGAAAACGATTTGTCTGGCAAGACAATCATCCCCTTTGGGATTCACCTTGGTAGCCAGTTTGGACGTATGCTTGACCAGATCGAGGAACTTTGCCCAGAAGCGACATTGGCAGATGGCTTTACCATAAGTGCAAGTACTTCAAACGATGATGTCCGGGCTGAATTTGGAGAATGGCTCGCTGGACAGTAACTCTCTTTGCGTCTACCTCCATTGATATCCTAAATGACCCACTTAATAAAAAGTCACGCCATCTAAGAAAAAAGATTGGACTTTCCATACTTCACTTTCCCCAAAACATATGATATGATAGAAAAAATGAAAATATTGGAAGATTTTTAAGTATAGGAGAACTGCGATGATAAAAGGAGCAATTTTTGACGTGGATGGAACGATATTAGATACTATGCCGATGTGGGATGGTGTTGGAGAACTTTATCTGAAGAAAAAGGGAATAGAGGCGCAACCAGATTTAAGCGAAGCCTTGTTTAAGATGACTGTCACAGAGGGCGCATCTTATATGAAAGAGACATATAAACTCGAGGAGTCAGTGAAGGAAATCATAGACGGAACGATGGAAGTGGCGAGAGTATTCTACGAGGAGGAGGCGCCATTAAAGGCGGGAGTAAGGGAGACTTTACAGATATTGGAAGAAAATCATGTCAAGATGGCTGTGGCAACAGCAAGTGATATAGGCTGTATCAAAAAGGCATTTGAGCGTCTTGGAATTTCCAAATATTTTGAACATATGGTAAGCTGTGAGGAGTTCGGAGTTGGAAAGGAGGACCCGATTGTCTTTTATAAGACAGTGGAGCTACTTGGAACACCGATTGAGGATACCTATGTGTTTGAGGACGCACTTCACGCAATTGAGACGGCGAAGAAAGTCGGCTTTGGGACAGTTGGAATTTATGATGATTCCAGTAAAAAACAATGGGAACAAATCCAGAAAACAGCAGATATTTCTGTGAATTCCTTGGAGGAGTTTTCTATTGAGAAAATAAAAAGGGCATATAACGAGGAGAGAAAAATGTCAGAAGTAGAGAAAATATTAGAGTATAATAAACAATTTGTTGCGAATAAAGAGTATGAAAAATTCACAACAAGCAAGTATCCAGATAAGAAGATAGCTATTTTGACTTGTATGGACACTCGTCTCGTGGAGCTTCTTCCAGCGGCACTCGGCATTAAAAATGGTGATGTCAAAATGATTAAGAATGCAGGTGGAATGATTACGAATCCATTTGGAAGTGTTGTCAGAAGCTTTTTAGTCGCTATCATTGAGCTTGGTGTTGAGGAGATTATGGTTATCGGTCATACAGACTGTGGCGTGGCGGGAATGAATGCCGATGAGATGATTGAGCATTTAAAAAAGCGCGGGATATCTCAAGACCATATCGATATGATGGATTACTGCGGAATTGATTTTAAGAGCTGGCTTAGCGGATTTGAGAACGTGGAGCAGTCCGTGGCAGACGCAGTGGAGCTACTTCGTAATCATCCACTTATGCCAAAAGATGTGTCAATCTCAGGATTTGTTATAAATACTCAGACTGGAGAGTTAATTCCACAGTAGGAGAATAGAACGCGCATTTTCTTTTGGTTAGATAAAATTAGAAAAGACAGGGAAAGTCATTTTTTGAAAGATGGCTCTGTCTTTAGATAAAATTTTTCTTGCATTTTTTTAAATTTGCTGATATGATAGCAATACATATGAGCAAGGCTATGAAGGAAAGAAGTAGAATGGAGATGTCGCATAGAGAGCATTCGGTTGGTGGAAGGATGTGGACTATCTGTTTGAAATACATTCTGGAGCTGCTCTTTTGAACTGTCCCTTTGGCATAGTAGGAAGAGACGGGTACGCCCGATATAGCGTTATGTATGTGATGGCATACAAGTTGTTCTGTCTAATCTTGATAGGAATATGACAGAGCCTGAGGGATATCTCGCGAGGGATATCTGAATGAAGAGGTGGTACCGCGAAGAAAGATTTGATTCGTCCTCAATCCTTAAGTTTTTAGGGATGGAGGACTTTTTTTATAAAAATCTTGTGGAGAGCTTATAGAAATAAATATGATGATACCAGGGTCAAAAGGTCTAAAATCCGATGTAAGTTTGCTTGCAAGAGGATTTTTGATCCTAACGTCATAAATATAGATGATAGATAGAGTAGACTTGCTCAAGGTAAAATCCCATTTTGGTATAACAAGCCATAATTTGGAAAATGGGAGAATCGTTTATAATTTTAGGAAAAAGATAGAGCATATGAAGGAGGATTATTATGCAAATTTATGAGGAACTTCAGGCGAGAGGTCTGATTGCGCAGGTGACAGATGAGGAAGAAATTCGTGAGTTGATTAATAACGGTGGAGCAAAGTTTTATATTGGCTTTGACCCAACGGCAGATTCCTTACATGTAGGACATTTCATGGCATTATGTCTGATGAAACGTCTTCAGATGGCGGGCAATAAGCCAGTTGTCCTAATTGGTGGTGGTACAGGATTTGTCGGTGACCCATCTGGACGTACCGATATGCGTTCTATGATGACGGCGGAGAGAATCCAACATAACTGTGATTGCTTCAAAAAACAGATGGAGAGATTCATTGAGTTTGGCGAGGATAAGGCCATTATGGTAAATAATGCAGATTGGCTCTTAAAATTAAATTATATCGAGTTGCTTCGAGATGTCGGAGCTTGCTTTTCTGTCAACAATATGCTCCGTGCAGAATGTTATAAACAGCGTATGGAAAAGGGACTTAGTTTCCTTGAGTTCAACTATATGATTATGCAGTCTTATGATTTCTTATACTTACATGAGCATTACGGATGTAATATGCAGTTTGGTGGAGATGACCAGTGGAGCAATATGCTTGGAGGAACAAACTTAATCCGCAAGAAAACAGGGGACGACGCTTACGCGATGACAATCACTCTTCTTATGAATAGTGAGGGTAAGAAGATGGGAAAAACAGCGAAGGGCGCAGTTTGGCTAGACCCAGAAAAGACATCTCCATTTGAGTTTTACCAGTACTGGAGAAATGTAGACGATGCTGACGTTATGAAATGTATCCGTATGCTTACTTTTATCCCACTTGAGAAGATTGACGAGATGGAAAATTGGGATGCAAGCCGCATCAATGAGAAGAAAGAAATCCTGGCATTTGAGCTTACCGCATTGGTACATGGCGAGGAAGAGGCGAAGAAGGCAGAGCAGACTTCGAAAGCACTCTTTAGTGGACAGGGCGATGACGCCAATATGCCATCCACAAAATTAAGCGAGGACCAGGTTCCAGCTGAGGGAATCGCAATTATGGACTTAATGCTTGCCTGCAAATTAATTCCAAGTAAGAGCGAGGGAAGAAGATTAATTCAACAAGGCGGTGTCAGCGTGGACGGCGAGAAGGTTACCGATATCGGCACTGTCATTACGAGAGAACAGCTAAGCAATGGCGTGAAGATTAAAAAGGGAAAAAAGGTATTTCACAGAGCTTCCTTATAGGACAAGATTCCTCATGTTTTACTTTTTAGAGAGGAAATGATGTTGGGGTCAAAAGGTCTTTTGCCTCCTTTGATACCAGATTGCTCCGCACAAAAGCAAACTCGCATCGGATTTTAGACCTTTTGACCTTGGTATCATCATGAAATGCAAACTCAATCCCTTTGGCGATGACAGAGAAATGGAGAGGTACGGATTATGCCATTTGAGATTGTTAGAAATGATTTGACGAATATGAATGTCGATGCCATTGTAAATGCGGCGAATCCTCGTCCGATTGTCGGATATGGAGTCGACCGAGGCGTTCACAAGAAAGCAGGAATTCGTCTATTATTTGCACGAAAGAAAATAGGAAATATTGCGTTTGGTGATGTGGCAATTACACCTGCGTATCGATTGAATGCCAAATACGTTATTCATGCTGTCTCGCCAATTTGGCAAGGTGGAGATAAGAAAGAGAGCGAACTTTTGGAAAGCTGTTATGAGAAATCCCTGCAGCTGGCTTTGGAGTATGGATGTGAGTCGATTGCATTTCCATTATTATCTGCGGGGAATCATGGCTTTCCAAAGGAGCTTGCCTTGCAGACTGCAATTCATGTATTCAGTAAGTTTTTGATGAAATATGATATGCAGATTTACCTTGTTGTATTTAGTCAGGATGCTTTTGTCTTATCTGAAAAATTATTTTCTTCCGTCAAGAGCTATATCGATGAAATATATACTCGAGAGAAGAATTTTGAAGAATATGGCGTGGAAGATAAATGCAATATTCGCTCTGCTCAATTAGAACAGTTTAAAAAAGCGATGGAGCAGCGCAAAAGGGAAGTTTTGGAATATAGTCTTGGAGGAGAAGATAAGGAAGAGGTAGAATTTAGTCTTCAAGGAGAAGATGAGGAAGAGGTAGAATTTAGTCTTCGAGGAGAAAATGAGGCAGAGGCAGAATATAGTCTTCGAGCAGAAGAAGATAAGAAACCGTCAGAATATAGTCCTCAAAGAAGAGAAATTAAGGCAAAATTGACTAGCTCTGCATCTTTTGAGATGAGTCCTCAAGAGAATATCCAAGCGGAAAAAACGGTATCTCCACGAGAAATGGAATCCCCACGACAAATGGGGTCTCTACGAAAAACAGAATCCTCATGTAAAACGGTATCTCCACGTAAATTGGAGGACTTAATTAAGGAAGTGGACGAGACATTTTCTGAGGCTTTGATTCGGTTGATTGACCAAAAGGGCATGAAAGACCCGGATGTTTATAAGAGGGCAAATATTGACCGAAAGCTCTTTTCAAAGATTAAAAATAATATATCCTATAAGCCGAGCAAATCGACGGCTCTTGCTTTTGCAATTGCGCTGGAATTAAACTTGGATGAGACTCGGGACTTGATAGGACGAGCGGGATTTGCCCTGACTCATAGTAGTAAGTTTGATATTATTGTAGAATATTTTCTACTTGAAAAAAATTATAATATTTTTGAAATCAACGAGGTTTTATTTGCATTTGACCAGCCGTTGATTGGCAGGTGAAATGTCGCTTGCAATGCGACCATTTTATTTCCTCCCTCAGCTATACTGTAAGTACAGTAAATGATATGTCTGATTACAGACTGTGATAGATGAAAGCTGAGGGAGGTTTTTTTATGAAAGGTTTAAGCATTTTAAGAAATTTAACGAAGGGAAAAAAGGTAAATCATTTGGCAAATTCAGGGGATTTAAATACCGAAAAAAAGGCAAATCATCTGGAAAATTTAGGGAATTCCGATAATGGAAAAGATTCAAATGATTTAGAAAATTCAAGAAATTTAAATAACGAAAAAAGTTCAAAAGGATTGACAGAGATTGTTTTTATTTTGGACCGCAGTGGTTCGATGACTGGTCTTGAGGAGGATACAATAGGGGGATTTAATTCTCTTATCGAGAAGCAAAAGAAAGAGGAGGGAAGGGCTCTTATATCAACGGTTCTTTTCGATAATGAAATAGAGGTTTTGCATGACCGTGTTCCGATAAAACGTATTCAGGCGATGACGAAGAGGGATTATTATGTTCGCGGCTGTACGGCACTTTTGGATGCGATTGGGGGAGCGATTTGTCATATTGGGAATATACATAAATATGCCAGGGAGGAAGACCGTCCAGATAAGACGTTATTTGTTATTACGACGGATGGATTAGAAAATGCGAGTAAACAATATAGTTATGATAAAGTGAAGCAGATGGTTGAGAGACAGAAGAAATGCTATGGTTGGGAGTTTCTTTTTCTCGGAGCAAATATGGATGCGCTTGAAGTGGCGGGACGTTTTGGGATTAGTAAGGAGTATGCGGCGAATTATCACTGTGATGAGAAGGGGATGGCATTGAATTATCAGGTATTGAATGAGGCTATCTGTCAGGTTCGCATGGGGAGTAAGCCATTGTCTGGGAAGTGGAAGGCGAAGATTGATGAGGATTTTCAAAGGAGGAAGGGGAGTTTAACTTAAGAGGAGATTAATTTAAGAGGGAATGGAGGGAGGGGAGCTTAGACTAAGAGGGAATGGAGAGACGGAGGAAGAGGGAGGGAGATGGAGGGAGACGCTAAGAGAGCAAGCAGATATCTCCTCCGTAAACACGTTCGTTCCCACGG